>CAZENI010001026.1:0-1503 GCA_964513055.1 uncultured Opitutus sp. | reverse complement strand
ATCTCGGCGACGTCATCGACAGCGTGCAGAGCGACAAGTCCGCCGGCTGGTTCAACGACGCCCGCGCCATCAACCTCCAGGTCCGCCGCCAGCCCGGCACCAACGCCATCGAGGTCGTCGACGCGATCAAGGCGCTGCTCCCGTCGTTCCGCGAGCAGCTCCCCGCCGCGGTAAACCTCGATGTCGTCGTCGACCGCTCCCGCACGATCCGCGAGTCCGTCGCCGAGGTGAAGTTCACCCTCGTGCTCGCCGTCATCCTCGTGGTGCTCGTGATCTTCCTCTTCCTGCGCACGCTCTCCGCGACGGTGATTCCCAGCATCGCCATGCCGATCGCCATCCTCGGCACCTTCGGCGTGATGTATTTCTGCGGCTTCAGCATCGACAATCTCTCGCTGCTCGCGCTCACGCTCTCCGTCGGCTTCGTCGTCGACGACGCGATCGTGATGCTCGAAGACATCATCCGCCACATCGAGCTCGGCGAACCCGTCCGCGAGGCCGCGCTCAACGGTTCGCGCGAGATCGGTTTCACCATCATCTCGATGACCATCTCGCTCGTGGCGGTGTTCATCCCGGTGTTCTTCATGGACGGCGTGCTCGGCCGCCTCCTCCACGAATTCGCCGTCACGATCAGCGCCGCGATTCTCGTCTCCGGTTTCATCTCGCTCACGCTCACGCCGATGCTGTGCAGCCGCTTTCTCCGGCCGGCCCGCCACGGCATCACGCCCGGCCGCTTCTTCCGAGCCACCGAGCGCGTGTATCAAGGCACGCTCGGCCTCTACGAACGCACCCTGCGCCTCGCGCTGCGCTTTCGCTTCACCGTGATGGCCGTCGCCGGGCTGATGGTCGTCCTCACGCTCTGGCTCCTCGTCAAAATCCCGAAGGGCTTCATCCCCACCGACGACACCGGCATCCTCACCTGCTCGGTCGAGACGGCGCAGGACACCTCCTTCGAGGCGATGCGCGACTACCAGCGCGCAGCCGCGGCTGTCGTCGGCGCCAATCCCTACGTTGACGCCTACACGTCCTCCTTCGGTCCCACCAGCACCGGCGGCGGCGGCGCGAACAACACCGGCCGCTTCAACATCCGCCTGATCGAGCGCTCGCGCCGCCCGTCCGCCGAGAAGGTCGCGCAACTGCTCCGCACCCAGCTCGCCACCATCCCCGGCATCCGCGCGTTTCCGCAGGTGCCGCCGAGCATCCGCATCGGCGGCCGGCAGTCGGCCTCGACGTATCAATTCACCCTCTACGGCGTGGACCTCGAGGAGCTCTACCGTGTGGCGCCGCTGTTCCAGGAGAAGATGCGCGCCCTCCCCGGCGTCGCCGACGTCGGCTCCGATCTCCTCATCACCAGCCCGAAGCTCATGGTCGACATCGACCGCGATCGCGCCTCGAGCCTCGGCCTCACCGTGTTGCAGATCGAGGACGCCCTCTACAGCGCCTTCGGTTCGCGGCAGGTCTCCACCATCTACACCTCGACCAACCAGTATTTCGTCATCCTGAAAC
>CAZENI010001025.1:0-1503 GCA_964513055.1 uncultured Opitutus sp. | reverse complement strand
AGCACCTCCCGCCAGATCGCCCCCAGTGCCTCTTCCAGCTCGCCGCCGAGAGGCGCCGCCGGGGCGCGCGGGTCCGCGTTGCCGTCGTCGCCCGGCGCCGGCAAGGCGCGGCGGTCGATCTTGCCGGCCGAGGTCAACGGCCAGGCGGGCAGCACCAGCACGTGCCGCGGCACGAGGTATTCCGGGAGCCGCGCCGCGAGGTGCGCCTTGAGGTCGGCGGGCAACGCCGCGACGTCCGGCCGCAGCACCGCGTAGGCCACGAGGAATTTTCCGCCGCCCGGCTCGCCGTGCGCGACGACGAGGGCGCCCGCCACGGCGGCGTGCTGCGCGAGCGCCGCCTCGATCTCGCCGGGCTCGACCCGGAAACCGCGGATCTTCACCTGGTGGTCGATGCGCCCGAGAAATTCCAACCGGCCGTCCTCGCGCCACCGCCCGAGATCGCCCGTGCGGTAGAGCCGCGCCCCCGGCACCGCCGCCCACGGGTCCGGCACGAACCGTTCCGCCGTCAGATCGGGCCGGCCGAGATAACCGCGCCCCACCCCGGCGCCGCCGACACAGATTTCGCCCGCCACGCCGGCCGGCACCGGCGCGAGCTGCGCGTCGAGCACGAACACCGTGAGATTCGCGAGCGGCCGGCCCAGCGTGATCGCGTCGGCCTCGGCGGGGATCTCCGCCATCGTGGCGCAGACCGTGATTTCGGTCGGGCCGTAGGCGTTGAAGAGCCGGCGGCCGCGCGCCCACGTGCGATAGAGCTCTTCGCTCGCCGCCTCGCCCGCCACCAGCAGCGTGCGCAGGCCCGCAAAGTCCGCCGGCGCAAGCGCGCCCAAGAGCGCGGGCGGCAGCGTCGCATGGTCGATCCGCGCCGCGCGCAGGCGCTCCGCAAACGCGCGCGGATCCGGCACGGCGTCGCGCGGCTCGAGCCACAGGGCCGCGCCCACCGCCAGCGGCATGAAGATCTCGGATACCGCCGCGTCGAAGCTGATCGACGCGAACTGCAGCACACGCTGGCCCGGCGCGAGGTGCGTCGCGGCCGCCTGCGCCTGCGCGAGATTCACGAGGCCACCGTGCGTGAGCATCACGCCCTTTGGCCGGCCGGTGGAGCCCGAGGTATGAATGACGTAGGCGAGATCGTCCGCGTCGAGCGGGACCGCCGGCGCGTCGCCGGCCTCGGCGGCCAGCTCGGTCGCGCCGGGGGAAAGTTCGAAGGCCGGCACCTGCGCCACGCCCGCCGTCCACGCGGTCGCCGCGTGCACCAGGAGGACCACCGGTCGCGCATCCTCGACGAGAAACGCCAGTCGCTCCCGCGCGAAATGCGGATCCAGCGGCACGAAGGCCGCGCCGGCCCGCAACACGCCGACGATCGCGCCCACCGCGGCGCCGGTCGCGACCAGTCCCCCGGCCAGCCACCACGGCCACGGCGCCGTGGGAGCGGGAGCCAGCGCCGCACACGCGGCATCGAGGGTCAGCGTCGCGGACACCGCGTCGAACGGCTCCCCCTCCGGG
>CAZENI010001024.1:0-1505 GCA_964513055.1 uncultured Opitutus sp. | reverse complement strand
TCGAGCGCTTCAACATCGAGCGCCAGATCGAGCAGACCGGCCAGCGCAAGGTCCCGCTCCCGAGCGGCGGCGAAATCATCATCGACGAGACCGAGGCCCTGATCGCCGTCGACGTGAACACCGGCTCCCACAAGAACCGCGGCGGCGACGAGAAGAACGTGATCTACGCCGTGAACCTCGAGGCCGCCGCCGAGATCGCGCGCCAGATCCGCCTCCGCAACCTCGGCGGCCTGATCATCATGGACTTCATCGACATGAAGGAGCGGCGCCACCGCAACGCCGTCTACGAGAAGATGGTCGAGCTGATGTCGTCCGACAAAGCCAAGAACCACATCCTCCCGATCTCGCAGCTCGGCATCATGCAGATGACGCGCCAGCGCCAGCAGGAGTCGCTGTCGTCGAACCTCTACACCGACTGCCCGTATTGCCGCGGCCGCGGCATCGTGAAGTCGGCCACGACGATGTCGGTCGAGCTCCAGCGCAAGCTGAGCTCGGTCGTCCGCCGCCTGCAGCTCCGCAACGACGGCAAGGAGTATTCGCTGCGCGTGATGGTGCACCCGAGCATCCTCGAGCGCCTGCGGAGCGAGGACGCCGACCTGCTCGTGCGCATGGAGAAGCTCTTCGGCGTGAAACTGGCCTTCCGCGCCGACCTGAACTACCACGTCGAGAACTTCAAAATCATCAACGCGATCACCGGCGAAGAATACCGCTGAGCCCGGCAGCCCGCCGCGCCGGCGCCTCGGCTGCGGCGGGCCTATCACCGGATCGCCCCGGCAGGTGTTTCCGGCTTCACGACGGCCGCTGCTATCGGGCGGCCTCTCCAGTCACAATGAGGTCAAAACCGGTTTTCTCCCGATGGCGGTGGTGGCTCGCGGTCCAGGCCGCGCTCGCAAGCTTGGCCGTCCACGCCCAACCGTATCGCTTCACCACCATCGCCGGCAGCTACCCTTCCGTCCCGGGCAGCGCGGACGGCACCGGCCCCGCGGCGCGATTCAGGGCACCAACGTTCTGCGCGGTCGATCTTGCGGGAAACGTCTACGTTTCCGATTCTTTCAACTTTACCGTGCGGAAAATCTCCGCCGCTGGCGTTGTGACCACCATCGCGGGAATCCCCGGCCGCGCCAACGACTCGGTCAACGGCGCGGCCGGCGTCTCTCGTTTCCGCGGGAGTCCCGCAGGAATCGTGGTCGATGCCACGGGCACCGTGTTCGTTTCCGACTCCGGCGACCACACCATCCGCAAGATCTCCCGCTCGAACGAAACCAGCACGTTCGCCGGCCATTCTGACTATGGGGGCACCCTGCAGGATGGAGGCCCGACGACCGCTCGCTTCTTGAGTCCGGGTGCGCTGGCCATGGATCCCGCCGGAAATCTTTACGTCGCGGACGGCGACACGGCGCTGCGCAAAGTAACTCCGGACGGGCGTGACCCCCCCAACGCCGGCGGCAGATACGGCGGTGCGTTCGCCACCCGCCAAGACGCCGGTGCCGGCAACCCCGCGGACT
>CAZENI010001023.1:0-1507 GCA_964513055.1 uncultured Opitutus sp. | reverse complement strand
CGGCGGGCCGGCGGGCGGCTCTGGCGTTTGCATGGGCGGCGCAAGAAGCGCCGCGAGGCCATTGATTGCCTGCACCGCGTCGCGCGCCTCGGCCGCGCTGCGTTCCAGCGCCCGAACGATTTCCGCCGCCGCGGCGAAGCCGACCGCCGCCATCGCGAACAGGCCGGCCTGAATCTCGTGAATGGCGCTGCGCGCCGCGCCGTAGATGAGCGCGGACGACAGCGCGAACAGGACGGCGCCGACCCAGAGGCCGGCGGCGGGGCGCGTGACGATAACGGCGAAAATCACCGCGAGAACGACGAACGCGGCCCAGCCTTGCGACGGATCGCCTGCCGGCATCCCGCCCTCCCCCGTTACTTGCGCGGGCGCGGCCAGATTTCGTAGGCGGCCAGCAGCCGGACGTTATCTTCCGGCGGCGCGTTGAGGGAATCAAGGCGCCAGAATTCGCCGCGCGGCTCGCGGATCGATCCGCGCTGGATGGTTTTCACGAGCCGGCGGCCATCGAGACAATCGACCACGGCGTATTTTCCCAAAAACTCGTCGGGCTTGCGCGGCCGCCGGTCGAACAGGATGACCTCGCCGTCGCGCCAGCGCGGCAGTTGCGATTCGCCCCGCACCTGCAGCGCGCCGATGAAGGCGGGCTCGGGCCAGTCGATGAAATCCGGCGGCTCGTCCTGATTGTCGCCGTCGATCGGCGCGACGCTGCCGCCGGCGCCGACCAGGCCCATGAGCGGGATCGCCGGCAGCGCGGCGTAGCGCGTGACCGGCTTCATCTCGCCCCGGCCGGTCATGAGCCAGTCGAGCGCGACATTGAAGAATTTCGCGTATCGCGCGCCTGACCGGCTCAAGCCCTTCGAACCGTTCTCGTGCGCCTGATAGACGGGCTCCAGCACGCCCATCGCCCGCGCGGCCAGCGCCGCCGAGGCGTACTGCGCCGCCTCGCGCGCATGCTGAAGGCGGCCGTGCGGCGTCTTCAGATCGGCCGGAGGTTTTGGTCTCGTCGTCATAATCCGACCGTAACGGATCGTCCGATCCGGTGAGACTTGACGTAATCCAACCGCAACGGTTAGATTGCCGTCATGACCGCTTCGCCCTGCCCCGACACGCGCGTCGCCCGCCTGCGAAAGCGGCTCGGCTGGTCGCAGCAAAAGCTCGCCCGCGAGATCGGCGTCGCCCAGTCCACCATCGACCGGATGGAGGGCGGGCAGGCGGAGTCGCGGCCGGTCGCAAAGCTGCTCGATCAACTCGAAGCCTCGTTCCCCTCCGGCGCTGCGTCTCCCGGCGCGCCGGCGGAGTCGGCTTCGTTGGGCCCCGCCGCCGCCTCCTCCACATCCCCGGCGGCGGGGCCTCTTTCCGCTCCCGACAGCCAATTCGCCGGCTTTGCCAGCGCGCACGGAGATTGAGGATGAAGGCGCCAATCTATTCCCACGGCGAACCAACGGCGAAGGCGATCGCCGACGCCATCATGGCGCCGCCGCCGCTGACCCTCATCGTCTTCGGCGCGCGC
>CAZENI010001022.1:0-1508 GCA_964513055.1 uncultured Opitutus sp. | reverse complement strand
CCGCCGTCGAAAGCCGCGGCCAATCGGTCGTCGTCGTGGGGCATCGACCGCACGACGATTGCAAAGGAGAAGTGCTGGGCATCATCGGGATTGGCGACGCGCTGCGCGACAATGCGGCTTCGGCGATCAGGGCGCTGCACGAGGCGGGCGTGGAAGCCGTGGTGATGCTAAGCGGCGACAATCAGCGCACGGTCGATTTCATCGCAAAACAAGTCGGGATCGACGAAGCGCGCGGGGACCTGCTGCCAGAGCAAAAGGTGGCCGCGGTGAAAGCCCTGCGCGAAAAATACGGCGTGGTCGGAATGGTGGGCGATGGCGTGAACGATGCGCCGGCGATGGCCACGGCCACCATCGGCATCGCGATGGGCGTCACCGGCACGGATGCCGCCATCGAGACCGCAGACATTGCGCTCATGCAGGACGACCTCGCCAAAATCGCCGAGACGATCTTTTTGGGGCAGCGCACGCTGGCGATCATCCGGTTCAACATCGGATTTTCGCTCCTGCTCAAACTCGTGTTCCTGGTCCTTACGCTCGTCGGCTACGCGAGTTTGTGGCTCGCGATTCTGGCCGACACCGGCGCCACGCTGCTTGTGGTCGCGAACGCCCTCCGGCTCCTCAAAACGCGGGCGGATATTCCGCCAGTGGCTTCCATGCCAGCTCAGTCCGGCGCTCGATGATATGAAGCCTGCATCCGCCCGGTTTTTTTCCGCCGGGCGCTCGTGGAACGGCGACCTCAGCGTCCAGGCCATGGCGGGCGTGCGGACGCAATCGATCAAACCGCCTCCCGCATTAGTTGCGCGAAACATCCGTTACGCGGTGCGCGGGTGGCTCCGGCTCCGCGATGTTCAAGCTCAAACCGGCCTCGGCCAGGCGGGACAGGCTCTCAACCACTTCGTGATAATTGTCGCCGATGACCGAGGGCGTCGCCACTGCGACCTGCTTCACGCCAGACTTTCTGGCGTTCATGCACAGCCGAATGAAATCGGCGAACTTCGTCTCGTAGTCAGGCGGTGTGGATCGCGGCATTGGTTATCGGGGACCGGGTGGGACACTATCCTCGGCCGAAACGCAGGAAAGCGCATTCGGTCGAATGCGGCCACGTTAACCGAAGATTTGAGGCGCCCCGCTTGCGCTTCTCTGCGGGTCAGAAATCGACGCGGCCCGCGACGCAAGGCGGCACGGTGTCCAGCCGCGCGTTGACCGCTGAGGCTGCGGCCAACGCAAATTGGACTTCATTTGCAATGGCCTGTTGCCGCGCGGCGACCTTCATACGCTCTTCGACTTGGATTTGATCGGAGTAAATCCCCGGACGTTCGCGCTGGCCGGAAAAGCGATTTCACTGCCGAAGGACAAAGACAAGGGACCCAACCTTGCCGCGCTGGAGAGACGGTGGCGGGAATTCCGGAACGGCCGTTGATGTCCGCTGCAGGCGGATTGAATCCTCCGAGGCAACCGCCAGAGTTCCACCTGCCCAGAACAGCCGCCCTCCGACTCGGCGGTCAAGG
>CAZENI010001021.1:0-1508 GCA_964513055.1 uncultured Opitutus sp. | reverse complement strand
CACGTTGTTCGAGCGGACCCTCGCCCCCGGCGAGATGCTGCGCGTCGACACCGGCTGCATCGTGGGTTTTCAGCCGACGGTGGACTACGACATCCAGCTCGTGGGTGGAATCAAATCCGCGCTCTTCGGCGGCGAGGGCCTGTTCTTCGCGACGCTGCGCGGACCGGGAAAAATCTGGCTGCAGTCCCTGCCGTTCTCGCGTCTCGCCGGCCGCATCTTCGCCGCCGCGCCGCAGACGGGCGGCGGCGGCCGCGGCGAGGGCTCGGTGCTCGGCGGCTTCGGCCGCATGCTCGACGGCGATAATTCGTAAGGCCCCGCCGCCACCGCTCATCCGGCTTCCGGCCCGACGGTCACGCCGGCGTTGTTTTTGGCGCGCCGCCCGGCAGGCTTGGGGCGCCATGAAAACCTACCTCATCTACGGCGCGGCGATGGCGATCGCCGGCGCGATCCTCGGCATCGTGCTCTACCTGCTCGGCCTGCATTCTGATCCCGCCAAGCTGACCGCGGCCCAGGTGGTGGGCTCGCTGGGCGGACTCGCGATCGGCATCGCGTGCATCACGCTCGGCGTGAAAGCCCGCCGCGCCGAGGTGCCCGCCACCGAGGAGTTCGGCTACGGTCGTGCGCTGGGCGCAGGTGTGATGATCACGTTGTTCGCCGCCCTGCTGGGAATCGGGACTTCCCTCCTCTACGCGAAGGTCATCAATCCCGAGTTTTCGGACGTGATTCTGCAGGCGCAACTGCGGGATCTCGAGGCCAAGAACCTGCCTGTCGCGCAAGCGGAGGCTGCGGAGAAAATGATGCGCGCCATGTCCGGTCCCACGGCCCAGGTGGTGATGGGCTTCTTCGGCGGACTTTTCTTCGGCACAATCATCTCTCTCGTCGCCGCCGCTTTTCTGAAACGGCCGGCCGCACCCGAGGCCCTCGATTCGCCGCCACCGCTGGCCTAGCGCCCTGCGGTCCGTCGCTTGACGCGTCGCCGGCGCTCGCGCGCACGGCGGAGCCGCTCAGTAGAACAACACGCGCGGCAAGCGGCTTCGCTCCGCCGGCGACTGCGGCAGGGAGATTCCGCGGGGGCGAATCACCTTTCGCTCTGCGCCCTTGAAGTCACCGTCGGTGTGAAACGTGAGGTCGTGCATGCCCTCGAGTTTCTCGAGGCGTTCGCGCACGCCGGCCGGCAGGTTCTTGCGCTCTTCAGGCGTTGTCACCGAGCCGGAAAACACCGGCGCGCCTTTCGCGTCTTTCGCCACGAGCGTCTTCGCACCGTCCCTCATCGTCAGTTCGAGCGAGCCCTCGCCGTCGCTGAACACGAGGCTGCTGTTGCCGGTGTTGATGCTCATTGCACGCATGCCCGGACCGCTGCCGTGATCGATGCGGATGCGGGCGCCGGGTGGCACGGTGCCCGGCCCGCCATCGGGCGCCGGACGCGCACGCTGGAGCAGCGACAGCACGCGATCCCATTCCTCGCGGCCCTCCAATCCGTCAGCGCCGGGCGTGAACATCTCGAACTT
>CAZENI010001020.1:0-1513 GCA_964513055.1 uncultured Opitutus sp. | reverse complement strand
GAAGGCCAAACCACTCGTCGAAGCCGCGGCGCGTGGGCAGGAAGGGCGGGTGGTGGCCGAGGTGCCATTTGCCGAAGATGGCCGTGGCATGGCCGCGGTCCTTGAAGAGGTTGCTGAGCAGTTTCTCGCGCGGGTGAATGCCGGTCGTGCTCGTGTGATTGAGCGCACCGCCGAGGCCGACGCGGTTCGGGTATGCGCCGGTGAGCAGGGCAGCGCGCGAGGCGGTGCACACGACCTGGCCGACATAGAAGCTGGTGAAGCGGTTGCCCTCGGCCGCCAGCCGGTCGAGGTGCGGCGTGCGGATGTCTTTGGCGCCAAAGCAGCCGAGGTCGCCGTAACCAAGATCGTCGACGAAAATCAGCACGACGTTGGGCGGCGTTGCCGCCGCCGCCGCCAGGACGGCCGCGAGACCGGTGGCTGGGAGCAAGAGCAGCCGCCGGAGGAGACGCAAGGCGGATCCGGGGCGGCGAGGACGGGGGCGGGTCATCGGGGAGCACCGTAGATTGGCGCGGCGTGCAGGCGAGCGCGTTTCCCGGAGGCGGAGCGTGGCGGCGCGCCGCGGGCAGCAGGCCCATTCGGGCCGGGTGCGAGGGCGCGGATCGGGCGGAATCCGGAGCGTATTCAAACATTCATGTCACGCAATGTGGTGGGGCTGGACACGTTGCGTGCGACGGAGGGATCGGCAGGACCGGTTGGCGTCGCAGCCGCCGTTAACTCCTCAACCAATGAATAAAAACATCCTCCTCGCGGCCACGGCCGTGTTGCTCAGTCTCCCGCTCGCGTCTCACGCGGCGGACGAAGCCAAGAAAAAGGGCCCCTTCATGGCGGCCGATGCCGACGGTGACGGCAAGGTGACCCTCGCCGAATACGTCACGGCGGTGAAGGGCAAGCTGGACGACACGGCGGCGAAGGCGAAATTCGCCGAGCTCGACAAGGACAAGAACGGCGCGCTCACCCGCGAAGAGTTCAACGCCGGCGGCGGCGAGAAGAAGGGCGGGAAGAAGAAGAAAGACGCGAACTGAGCGGTTCGGCGTTTTGAGTCTCACGACGGCGGCCGATCTACGGCCGCCGTTTTTTCGATCTGAACAGAAGGCAACGAAGAGAACGAAGAAGACGCGCGCGTGAGCGCTGGGCTTCGTTTACTTCGTTGTCATCTGTTCGACGCTTGTCGGCACTACGCGAACAGCTCCATGACGGCTTTGCCCTTGCCGTCGTTGGTGACGTAGAACGGGCGTTTCTCGACTTCGTAGTGGTGGGTCGCGGGGATGCCGAGCGCGCGGTAGATGGTCGCGTGCAGATCGGTGATGCTCACCGGGTCCTTGATCGTCTTGCACGGGCGCTCCTCGGCGGTGAGGCCGTGCACGTAGCCGCGCTTCATGCCGCCGCCGAAGAGCAGCACGCTGCCCGCCGCCGTGAAGTGCCGGTGCATGCCGTAGTGTTTCGGATCCTTGATCACCTCGGGCACTTCCACCTGATCCTTCACGCCGCGGTCAGGCTTGCCCTCGACCATCAT
>CAZENI010001019.1:0-1525 GCA_964513055.1 uncultured Opitutus sp. | reverse complement strand
TCTGGGGCTCAAATCTCACCTCACTCTGTGACCCACTGAAATCCGCGAATAACCTGGAATTGGCTACGCCGTGTCGGCGGCGGAATTGATTCGGCTCATGAACGGGGAAAAATGAGTATGTTTTAGGAACGGTCGGGGTGATCGGTTTTGATTCGCTTCAAAAGTTCGTGGTTTCATCCACGGCGGTTGAAGCGAATGAAGCGAATTGATGACGGGACACCCGGGTTTCGGCCCGTCACAACGGCATCATTCTTTGACTCATCGTCGAGCGCTCCCCGGTGCAGCCCTCTGAAAACACCCGATTCGCTTCAAAAGTTCTCGATTTGATCCACGGCGGGCAGCCAGTGGGTGAGCACCGGTCGTCCGGCGGCCTACCGGTGGTCGACTGGCGATGACTCGGTGGCGAAACGAACTCTGGTCGTCGGAGATGATCCTCAGCGAGGTCGAGGCTCTTCGCTCACGGACAAATCGCTCCGGACTTTAGTTTGCGGCGCTGCTACAGAGCCGGCCTGGACAGCACCTCAAGCGCGCGCACGGTCGCGGCGTTCCGGTTCTCGAAACCGAGCTTTTCGAACACGCGGGCGAGATGCACTTTCACGGTGTTCTCCGCGCATCCGAGGATGCCGGAGATGTCAGCGTTGGACTTGCCTTGGGCAACCCAGAGCAGGACTTCGGCCTCGCGGGGTGTAAGCCCGAGAGCCTCAAGCGGTGTGGCGGAGCTGAAATCCGGCTGCAACTCGACACGTGCGATGGTGGCCTGCTCATTTTCTCGCTGGCGGGCGAGGCGGGCGGCGATGGCGGCGAGCACCTCCTCGGCGCTGGCGGGTTTGGCGAGGTAATCGTCGGCGCCGAGGTTCATGCCGGCGCGGAGGTCCTGTTTGTCGCCGCGGGCGGTGAGAAAGATGAACGGCACCGCGACCGTGGCCGGGTCCGCGCGCAGCGCGCGCAGCACCTCGTGGCCGTCGAGTTCCGGCATCGAGACGTCGCAGAGGATCACGTCGGGCGCCTTCTCGCGCGCGAGCTGCACGCCGCGGCGACCGTCCGCTGCGGCGCGCACGCGGAAGCCTTCCATTTCGAGCATAAGAACGAGGTTTCGGCGGGTCTCGGCTTCGTCTTCGATCACGAGGATGTTTTTCATGGGGTGGACTCCGTCTACAGTTCGGCCGCAAAGAGCGGCAGGCGCACGGTGAAGGTCGTGCCGCGGCCCTCGGTGCTTTCGAAGGCGATTTCGCCGCCGTGCAACTCCACGCATCGGCGCACGATGAGCAGCCCGAGTCCGGTGCCGGGGATCTGGCGGACATTGGCGCCGCGGTGAAACGCCTGGAACAGCCGCGCCTGATCTACCGCCGGGATGCCGCAGCCGCGGTCCGCGATGCGGCACGCGGCCTGCGCGCCCTCGCGGGTGACGGCGAACTCCACCGGCGCGCCGGCAGGGGAATACTTGATCGCGTTGGAGAGGAGGTTGCCGAGAATGTGGCGCAGGAGGTTCTCGAGCGTCGTGCCCGAGCCGGACAGCAGGAAGGCG
>CAZENI010001018.1:0-1526 GCA_964513055.1 uncultured Opitutus sp. | reverse complement strand
CGTCGGGCGGCATCTGGCTTCACTCCCTTCTTAAGATTCGCCGCACGAAGGTTACCCGGTGGGTGAGACTTTCTTTCGCCCCAGCCAGGCGACCACGCCGACCGCCAGTGCTCCCACGCCCGCGCCCACCGGGATTCCGCTTTGCGCGGCGCGTTGCAATTCCGACGGCAACTGCGTGAGCGCGCAGACCAGCGCCAGCGCGGTCAGGAAGATCAGCCCCGCGGCCAGGCGGGTGCTCGCCAGCCGTGCGTCGGCTGCGGGGGCGGTGGCAAACGCCCGCGGGAAAAGCATCCCGGCGAGCCCAAGCGCACATAGAAAGCTGAGCATCGCCCCGATGAACCACCACGGCTGGGCGCTGCGCGGGGCGAAGAATGCCGCGGTCACCACGGCCGCGAAGCCGGCGAACATCGCGCCGTTCACCCGCCGCCGCACGCCGGACATGCTCAGGTCGAGGTCGCGCGCCGCATTCGCGCGCAACGTCCGCCAGCAGTCGAAGCCGTCGTTCACGCCCGCGCTGGCCACGGGTTCCTCGAATATCGCGAAGACGCCCGTGGGTGACGGCTCGCCCGTCCAGCGCCGCCGGATTTCCAGCGCCCATTGCAGCAGGAAGCGCACGCTCACCGTGATGCCGAGGAGGAGACCGATCCCGATCATCGGCAGCAGCGCGAACGGCACGACCGCCCACGCGACGAGTTTGACGATCTTCGCCAGCAGCACCAGGCCCACGAGCACTTCGCCGGCGACGATCGCCGCGCAGACGGCGAGTTTGATTTTGCCGATGGGCGCGCCGCCTCTTCGGCGCAGGCGGTAGTCGATCCAGGCAGCCAGCGTGAGGATCGTCCAGCCACCCCACGCGGGAATCAGCCAGCCCGGCAGGAGTTCCCGCAACAGTTTCCGGGTTTCCCTGAACCCGCCCGCCGCCGGTGTGCTCCGCCATTGCAGATACTCCGTGCGTTCCCACAGCCCATAGGTGACCACGCCCAGGCCGAGGATCACGAACGACACCAGCCCGGTGATCGCCCACGGGTGGCGGAGCGCCCAACTGGCCGACTTGCGCCACACACCGGCCGGTCGGGCGAGGATCGGTTCGCCGTCGAGCCAGCGACTGATTTCTTCCCCCAGCAACTTCGCATTGGCGTAGCGCCGCTCGGGCCTTTTCTCGAGGCACTTCAGGCAAATCGTCTCCAGGTCCGGCGGCAGCGCCGCGCACAACCGACGTGGCGGCAGCGGCTCTTCGCCGATCACCCGGCTGATGGTGTCGACCGCGGTAGTGCCGCGATGCGGTGGCTGGCCGGTGAGCAGTTGGTAGAGGATCGCTCCGAGCGAATAGACATCCGTGGCCGGTCCGACATCGCCGAAGCGAGCCGCGGCCTGCTCCGGAGCCATGTAACTCGGGCTGCCCATCACGGCGCCGGTGTGCGTGAGCTCGCTCGCCGCGGCGGCGCTCGCGGGATTCGCCGCGTCCCAGCGCTTCGCGAGGCCGAAGTCCGTGATGTGCGGCCGGCCCTGCGCGTCGATCAGCACGT
>CAZENI010001017.1:0-1531 GCA_964513055.1 uncultured Opitutus sp. | reverse complement strand
CGGCCATTACAAGGATGATCACATCGTCATGATCAACGGCAAGGCGGTCACCGGTAATCTTCGCGTCGCTCTCGCTGAAATCGGTCCCGGCGATCGCGTCCAGATCGTCAACCCGAGGATCTATGCCCGGAAGCTCGAGGGCGCCACCGCGAACGCCCGGACGCAGCGGGCTCGCCGCAGGGGCAGTTCTCGGCAGGCGCCCAATGGTATCTATCGCGTCGTTCAGAGGTTGGTCGTCCAGCGCTATTCCAAGTCCCTCTTTGTCGACTTCAAGTACGTAAAGCTGAACACCGGCGTAAAGGTCTGGGGTGCCGTCGGCGGCGGTCGCGTCAGGATCAACGGCAAATGGGTGGCCCGAAACCCACGCGGCCGCGCGCAGCGTGACCAAGTGTATCCGGCGTTGCAGCTGTTCATCAAACTAGACGAGACTGCCGGCGATGGCGGGTGACAGCTTCCGAGACGCCATTCGCGGCGCGCTCGACGACATCTTGCTGGCCCATCCATCGATCACGTGGCCGCACAAGGATACCCTCAACACCGGCGTGAAGCCGGACGTCAGCACCGGCTATTTCGAGCTTGAGTTCCCTGGCGGCGACGAGAGCCAGTACACGTTCGGCGCGCCTGGTTTCAATGATTGGCAGGAGATCGGCCAGATCACGCTGCGCGCCGTGCTTCGGCAGAACGCGGGCAAGACCGAACGCGACAAGGCGGAGAGCTATCTGGAGGCCATCCGCGCCGCCTTCCGCGGTCGGCGGATCCCGATCGGGTCGCGTGCCATCCGCATCATTCGTACCGGTGCGATGGGCGGTGGCCAGGACGAAGCCGGCATGTGGGTCGAAAGCATCGGCCTCGAATATCAGCGTTTCAACGTCGGCTAGGCGCGAAGGCGCCGCCAATGCATCACCAGCCGCCTCCGGGCGGCTTTTTCATGCCTTAAAAGAAGAGTCGCCACCATGGACAGCGCCAATAAGCAGACCGCCGTCGTGGCGGAAGTCACCCAGGGCACGACGCCGACGTCGCCTGGCTTCAAGTTGCTGCGGGATTCCTCGGTAACCGGTAGCCCGCAGCGTGGCGCCCAGCGATCGCCCGAGCGCCGGCCCGACCGGATGGCCGCCAATATGGTGAGCGGCCTGGCGTCGTACCCGAAGTCGATCAACATGCCGCTCGTCCGTGATGCCGGCTCCGATATCTTGCTCGAATCGCTGCTCTGCAGTGCCTGGTCGGCCAATGTCCTCAAGAATGCCTCGACCAAGAGGCCTTTTACGCTCGAGGAAAAGTACGAAGGTGGCGCCACCGACCCCTATCGCCGCCTCGCGGGCTGCCTCTGCGACAGCCTCAGGCTCTCGATCCCTCTCGCCGGCGGCGGCGATCCCGGCACGCTGACCTTCGCCATCAAGGCGCTGATGGAATCGACCGAGACTGCAGCGCTGGGCTCTTCGACTTATGCCGCACCAACCCCCGGCGACGATCCCGTGTCGTCGAACGCCATCACCGTGAACGATCTATTCGGCATCACGACGCCGAAGATCAT
>CAZENI010001016.1:0-1537 GCA_964513055.1 uncultured Opitutus sp. | reverse complement strand
ACGATGCCAAGGAGCCGCGCTACATCCGCACGGTGCGCTCGGCGGGGTATATGATGGTGGGGCCGGAGTGACTAACATGGTAGGGTCACGCGGCCCGCGTGACCGGGGCCGCGACAGACGGGCGGGCCGCCCGTCCCAACCTCAGTTCACGACATACAGCTCCACGAGCGCCGTGCCCGTCGTGGCGCCGACGCCGCTGACTGTCACGGTGTAGCTGCCGGCGGCGAGATTCACGAGCAGCGCCGCGTCGCGGCTGCCGCTGGCGAGCGCAAACGCCCCCGACTGCGTCGCCGCCGCGGCGATCTCGGTGGCGTTCGCGGCGCTGCTCCAGTTGTCGTTGGCGCTGATCGTCGTCGCGCCGGAGAAGAGCGTCAGTTGCGGATCCGCGAGCGAGCCGGTCACGCCGAAATTCGCCAGCGTCGGTCCGACCGCCCGCAGCAGCACTTTCAACGTGCCGGTGCCTGACACCACAAAGCCCGGGATCAACACTTCCTCGCCCGTGCCGACGAAGGCGCGCGTGGAGGCGTTGATGAGTTTCGCGCCCGTCTCCGCCGCATCGGCATCGTAAACCTCGAGCAGCGTGACACCCGCACCCGTGCCGGCACCGACCACGGCCGAATAGCCGCCGGCGCCGAGGTTCGTGACAATCGAAGCATCGCGACTCGCCGCGCCGAGGGCGAAAGCGCCGGTGGCGGTGAACGTCGCCGCGTCACCCGCCGTCCAGTTGTCGTTGCTCGCGATCGTCGCGCTGCCGGAGACGAGCGCGAGACTGGGATCGGCGAGCGCGCCCGTGACGCCGAAGGTCGCGAGCGTCGGGCCGACCGCCCGCACCAGCATCCGCTTCGTGCCCGACCCGCCGACGACAAAGCCGGAGATCGGCGTGCCCGCCGCCCCGCCGACCTGCGCGCGCGTCGCGATGTTGACGAGGCGCGCCGTGCCGCTCGTGCCGACGACGGGCGACTCGTAGCGCACGGTGCCGTGGCCGTTCACGCCGCTGAGGCCGCCAGTGCCGCGTGTGTCGTAGGCCGCGACCGCCGTCAGCGTCACACGATAATACGCCGCGCGCGTCGTCGTCGCATGCGTCGTGGTCAACCCCGCGCTCGTGAGCGCAGACGCCAGCGTGGTGAACGTCGTGCCGTCGCTCGACGTCGCGAGCGAATACGTGCCGCCCTCGACAGAGTTCCAGCTCACGACCACGCCGGCGTCCGTCGCTACCGCCGTCACGGCGATGGTCATCGCCTGGCCGCCGCGGACGTATTCGGTCACGGTCTCGTTGATCGCCGCGACGCTGCCGCCCGTCGGGCTGCCGTAATACCAACGCCCGAGCGTGTAGGGAAACTTCGGCGTGCCGTCGGCTTCGATCGTGATGAAGTAGGCGTAGGTGCCCTGCGGAAACTCGGGCGTGACGCAGAAACGTCCATTGTGGAGATCGAGGTCGAAGTCGGTGCCCTGCGTCTTGCCGAGTTCGCCGAGGTAATCGTAGTCCTCGAGGTAGTGGCCGAGGATGTAGGTCGTGTTCACCGCGGGGCCGGACTGG
>CAZENI010001015.1:0-1546 GCA_964513055.1 uncultured Opitutus sp. | reverse complement strand
AACGACGGCGGAGTCGGAGACCGGCGCGCTTTCGACGCCGGAGCCGTTCATGGCGGTGACGAGAATCCAGTGCGTTCCGGGCGCAAGGCCCGTCACGGTGCGCGCCTGGGAGGCGAGCGGCGCGCCGTAAATCGTGGCGACGAGCGTCGCGCCGGTCAGCGTGTCGCTCGCGTTGCGATAGATTTTCGCCGCGGCGAAGTTCGGCGAGTTCGGCGCCGTCCACGACGCATCGATCTCGCCGGTTCCGCCGACGACAATGAGATCGTCCACCTCGTCCGGCGCGTCGGGATCGGCCGAGGCGACGACGCTCTCGATCGGCGACCAGTCGCCATACGCGCCGGAGCCCGTGATGAAGCGGACTTCCACTTCATAGAGCGAGCCGTCATTGGCGATCGCGGCGGAGAGAAACTCCGTCGCGCCGGTCTCGACCTGCGCGATGACGTAAGGCCCGTAGACCATCCCCATCTTGTTGCGGTAGCGGATCTCCGGCGTGAGATTGTCGCGCGCCGGCGCGTCCCACGAGACGCGCAACTGGCCGCCGATCACGCCGTCCGACACGGTGAGCGCCGCCACGACCGGAACGACGTTCTGCGGAACCTCGATCGCGTCGGGCGACGAGGTGTCGGGCGGGATCGGCGGCGGGTCGCCTTCCTCCGTCTCGGCGTCCCAGTCCCAGTGGCTCGCATCGACCTGCGTGACCGAAAGGTTCACGCCGAGCGCGATCGCGCCGTCCTCCGAGACTATGGTCCAGTCGAAATTCTCGACGAGGAAGATTCCGTCGACGAGGGCCGGGCCGCCGGGCTGGAGCGTCTGGCGGATGCGGACGAAGCGCTGCTGGAACGCCACCGCGCCGCCGAGATTGCATTGCAGCTTGCCGACCACCGGCGCGTTGATGCGCTTGCCGGCGATCTTGGCCAGCCGCTGCGCCTGGCCCTGCGAGGGAACCATCGGCAGCGGCAACTGCCGCGGCACCAGCCCGTGCGCCGTGATCGACGCCTCGTCGCGCCAGGCCGCGGCCTCCGTGTCCTGATAATCGTGCGAGGGCGAGACGAAGGTCGGCTTGATTTCGTTCGCGGTCTCGGTTTCGTCGCGCGAGAACTCCCAGTCCGCGGCGATGATGCTGTTGTCGTCGATCAGGCAATCCTCGGGCGGCGCCTCGTAGCGGCCGCCGGTGACGCCGATGCGCCCGTCGGGTTCGGTGACGATCTGCGCGTCGCACGCATCAAGCATGCGGCGCAGCACATCGATGCGGCGCTCGGCGAAGCTGAAGGTTCCGGCGAGGCGGTAGCGCTTCTCGAAGCCGCCGCCTTTCAGCGGCACGAGCTGGTCGCACAGCGTGGCGAAGTTCGCGAAGCTGTCCGGATTCACGTCCCACGGCGCGAGATCGAACCCGTCGGCGTAGGTCAGATAATCGCGGATGCAGAGGCCTGCATTGTCGCTCCAGGCCCAGGTCGCCGCGTTCGTCGCGTCCTGCGCCGGGTTGCGCACGTCGCAGATTTTCGCGGCGCGCATGGTGACGCGCGGCGGCGGAATGCCGCCTTCGAAG
>CAZENI010001014.1:0-1547 GCA_964513055.1 uncultured Opitutus sp. | reverse complement strand
CATCATCACCGCCGACATCGCGATCATCTTGGGGATGTGGCCGCGCCGGTAGTGGCCGATCTCGTGCGCCAGCACCGCCTCGAGTTCCTCGGCCGTGAGCTGCGCGATCAGCGTATCGAACAGCACGATGCGGCGGAAGCGCCCGAAGCCGGTGAAGTAGGCGTTGGAGTGCCCCGAGCGCTTCGAGCCGTCGATCACCTCGATCGCCTTGGCCCGGAAGCCGGTGCGATCGCCGAGCGCGAGCAGGCGGTCGCGCAGATCCCCCTCGGGCAGCGGCGTCAGCTTGTTGAACAGCGGCAGGATCACCTTCGGGTAGAGGATGAGCATCAGCAGTTGGAAACCGAACATCAGCGCGAAGCCCCACAGCCACCACGTGTCGCCCGTCCAGGCGACGACCGAGAGCAGCAGCCACAGCAGCGGAAAGCCGATCGCGAACATCAGGAGCGTGCCCTTGAGCTTGTCCATCACCCACAGCCCCGGCGTGCTCTTGTTGAAGCCGAATTTCTGCTCGAGCCGGAATTGCTCCCACCATTCGAAGGGCAGCGACGGGATCGAGAGCAGCAGGGCCGCCAGCAGGATGAACAGCGCGTGATTCCAGGTGGAATCCAGCCCACCCCAGGCGGCGGCGACGTTGAACAGCGCCGGCAGCACCCCGCCAAACAGCACCATCGCCAGCACGAGCGTGTCGAAAATCTCCGTCAGCATGCCGAAGCGCGACTTCTCCAGCGTGTAGGCCGCCGCCTTCGCATAGGTCTCCCGATCCATGATCGCGGCGACCGCCGGCGGCGGCTCGCCCGCGTGCCGGCGCACCTCCGCGCGATTCAACGCCGACAGCCACAACTCGGCCACGAGCCGCAGCGCCAGCAGCGCCGCGGCGATCCAGAGAACGGAAACCATGGAGCCAATCCATGCGTTTTGCCGGACGCCGCCAGCCCAAAGATGGTTTGAAATGGTCCCGCCGTGACGCATCGTCCTCCGCCGTGGAAGCCACTGACGCCAAACTTTCCTTTGAAGCCGCCCTCGGGCAGCTCGAGACCATCGTCGAATCGATGGAATCGGGCGAAGTCCCCCTGGCCGAGCTGCTCGCCAAGTTCGAGGAGGGCACCAAGCTGCTCAAGGTCTGCGAGAGCCGGCTCAAGGACGCGGAATTGAAGATCGAGCAGATCAAGAAACAGAAGGACGGCGGCGTGGCCTTCGAAAAGTTTGAAGCCGGGCGCGAGGACTGACATGCCTTCCGATTCGTCCTCACCGCACCCGATGAAAGCACCCACTCCCTCGCTCCCGACGCCGCTCCTCCCCACGATCCGGGGCCCCGTCGACGTCAAGGCCCTGACCCCGGCGCAACTGCCGCAACTGGCGCAGGAGATCCGCGAGGAACTGATCAGCGTCACCGCCCGCAACGGCGGCCACATCGGGCCCAATCTCGGCGTCGTCGAGCTGACCATGGCCCTGCACCGGGTCTTCAACTCGCCCGAGGATCACTTCGTCTTCGACGTCGCCCACCAGGGCTACGTCCACAAGCTCCTCACCGGCCGCGGCGGCGAATT
>CAZENI010001013.1:0-1552 GCA_964513055.1 uncultured Opitutus sp. | reverse complement strand
GTGACGGAACGCGTGTGCGGGGTGCACCCAGGTGCATCGTTCCGCGGCATCGCCCCGTCACAGCCGGAACCGAAATTTTCCAGCTCCGCACTCGGGACAGCGGGCGTCCTTCCCGAGCCAAAAAAAGGCCGCGCCGTTTCGGGCGCGGCCTTTGGCCGGAAGAAGGTGAGGCAACGGCGTCAGGTCTTTGAACCCGCCGCGCTGGTGCCTTCGAGGTGGACGGTCTTGTAGCCGCCGATGGATTTGAAATAGAGCAGGATCGCCAGATAGATCAGCGCCATCGTCGCCGGGATGTAGGAGTCCGCCTTGAGCGTCCGGCGGTCACCCGTCTGGTCAGCCGCGACAATATCCTTCTGCGCGGGCGTCGCCTTGTTGGCCTTCACGGCGTCCTTGGCGTCCGAGAGCTTCTTGCCGTCGATCGCGTTCACGGGGCTGAAGATCAGGAACTGCGATGGCACCGCGGCCTTGGCCTCGGCATACGCGGCGGCGTTGGTCTGCTGCAGTGCCTCGGCGGCGAAACGGTCCTTGCCGTAGCCGAGGCCGGGACCACCGATCAGGCCGGCCGAGAGCATACCGATGCCGCCCATGATCGAGATGGCGACCGCACCCGTGCGCGGGAAACGATCGGAGACGACCGCGAGCATGGTCGGCCAGAAAAACGTCTTGCCGATGGCGTAGATCGTCAGGGCGACGAAGGCCATCGCGACCGTCTGCACGCCGCTGGTGAGCTGAAGGCCGATGCACGCCAACGTGGAGCACACGAAGAGCAACGCGACCGGGGAGAGCCCGAGCTTCGTCTCGATGAAGTGGGCGCAGAAACGCAGGCTGAACATCACCGCCGAGGTCCAGATCAGCAGCCACTTGCCCTGCTCGGAGGTGAACAGGTTGCCCGTGATGTTGGCAATCCAGCCGTCCGTGCCGAGTTCGACGGCGCCGACGAGGGCATGGGTGATGAAGAGCACGAAGAGCAGCACCGAACCGAAGGAGAACTTGGTCATCACGCCGACGGTGGCGAGCAGCACACCCGCGACCAGATAGCCGGCCCAAGCCGGGAAGCTGGCGAGACCGAAGAGCGAGGCCAGCGGTCCGGCGACGAAGAGGCTGAGCAGATAGCACGCGACCGCCGCGCCGAGCAGGCCGACATCCTTGAACATCTCGCCGAGGCTGGCGCCTTTCTCCGAGGCTTCTGACTTGGGCATCTTCTGCCCCATGAACATCACGCCGTAGATGATCGTCGGCACGAGGTAGAGGGCGAGCTGGGTCTTCCAGCCGACCTGCATCTTGTCGTCGAGCACCCAGCCGACCGCGGCGCCCGCCACGATGCCGGCGGGCCAGCTCGCGTGAAGGATGTTGAGGTAGTGCGTGCGGTTGTTCGGGAAGATGGTCGCGACGAGCGGATTCGCGACGGCCTCGAGCGTGCCGTTGGCAAACGCAAAGATGAACATGCCGATGGTCAGCATCTGGTAGGCGTTCTGCGGCGTGGAAGCGCCGAAGGTGACGAACGCCGAGATGACGTGAAACGCGAACGCCGCGATCACGAGCTTGCTGTAAC
>CAZENI010001012.1:0-1553 GCA_964513055.1 uncultured Opitutus sp. | reverse complement strand
ACGAGAAGATCACGTGGGGCAAGCTCGCGGGTTCGACGCCGAAGTTCATCATCGAGAGCGACGCGACGATCGTCGCGCCGTTGATCTTCGCGTGGGTGCTCGGGCAGTGAACGGACGCGGTCCGGGGCGGACCGCGCCGGGGCGGAGCGGCTAGGGGCATTTACCACTCGCGGCGAGGGTCGGGGGCGCTAGAAATCCGGATACGTGAAAGGCGAGCCCCCAGACCCACACGTGCGCCGCTGGCTGCAGGCCTGCGGCTGCGCGCTGATCGTGCTGGCGCTCGTCGTGGTGTTTGGGCGCTTTGCGAACCAGCGGTGGCTCGTGACGCTGGTTCCGGGCGGGGCGCCGATGGCCTTTCCGACGGTGGTGGCGTTTCTCCTCGCGGGCGTGGCGCTCGCCGGCCCCGGGTTCAACCGGCCCCGGCTCGGGCAGGCGGCGGCCGGCGCGCTGGTGCTGCTGGGGGCGGGCACGCTCGCACTTTATCAGCTCGCGGCGCCGCTGGGCCTGAGCCGCTTCACCTACGATCCGGCGCGGCCGGTGCTCTCGCAGGGTGTGGGCTTTGACGGCCGGATGTCGCCGAGCGTCGCGCTGTCGATGCTGCTGCTGGGCGTCGCGGTCGGGCTGCTCGGCGCGCGCCGGCTGCGCCCGCGGCTCGCGGCTGCGGTGGTGGCGCTGCTGCTGGCCATCCCGCTGCTCGCGGTGATCAGCTACCTGACCGATCTGCGTTTCGCGGCGAGCTGGTGGCGCTATACCGCGATGGCGGTGCACACGGCGCCGGCGCTGCTGGCGGCGGGGCTGGCGGTGTTTTTCTGGCTGATCCGGCGGATGGCGGCGGCGGAGCGGGTGGTGACGCGCACGCTGCCGTTCTTCGTGATGGCCCTCACGGTCATCCTGGTGCTCGGCGCGGTCGTGCTGGTGAGCAACGAGCAGCGGCTGGTGGCGACCCGGGCGATGTCGCACGCGCTCGAGGTGGAGGCGGCGATCGATCGCTTCATCGCGAGCGTGGCGCGGCTGGAATCGGCGACGCGGGCGTATGCGCTGACCGGAGACGAGCATTATCTCGAACGCATCCTCGTGCATCGCGCCAGCACGGGCGGCGCGGCGGAGGCGCTCGTGCGGCTGACCGCCGACAATCCGCCGCAGCATGCGCGGGCCCGCGCGATGCTGCCGCTGATCGGGCAGAAGTTCGCGATCAACGACGCGCAGGTGCAGGCGCGCCGCTCGGGGGGCGCCGAGGCCGCGGCGGCGGTGCTGCGCGGCGAACCGCCGGAACTGATGGCGGGCCTGCGCGCCTCGACCGACGGGCTGCAGGCGGGCGAGCACGAGGTGATGCTGCGCCGGCGCAGCGAGACGGCGATCAACGAGTCGCGGCTGCGCTGGGTGCTGCTGTGCGGCGCGCTGATCACGGTGGGGCTGGTCGGCACGGCGTTCTCGCTGGTGCAGCAGGCGCAGCGCGAGTTGCAGGGGGCGAACGACCAGCTCGAGCAGCGCGTGCGCGAGCGCACCGCGGCGCTCGAGGCGAGCACGGCGCAGTTGCGCGAGAACGAGGGGCG
>CAZENI010001011.1:0-1555 GCA_964513055.1 uncultured Opitutus sp. | reverse complement strand
CGCCAGCAGCAGGCCCATCGCCGACGAATGGCCCGGGTCGAGCGCCAGCGCCTGGCGCAGCAGGCGCACCGCCTCCTCGGAGCTCTCGCGGCTCGACCGCCACCAGAAGGCCGATGCCCGCAGATAGTGCTCGTGCGCGCTGAGGTTGCTGGTCGGCTTGCGCAGGGCGCGGTCGATCTCGGCCCGCTCGACCCGCGGCGCGATCGCGGCAACCACCTTCTCGACCACCTCGTCCTGCAGGCTGAAGACGTCCTCGGCGGCGCCGTCGAAGCGGTCCGCCCAGACGTGGGCGCCGGTCGCCGCCGTCACCAGCTGGCCGGTGAGGCGGACCCGGCGGCCGGCCTTGCGCACGCTGCCCTCGAGCACGTAGTGCACGCCGAGCTCGCGGCCGACCTGGCGCACGTCGACCGCCCGTCCCTGGTAGGTGAAGGAGGAGTTGCGGGCGATCACGAACAGCGACCTGAAGCGCGACAGGGCGGTGATGATGTCCTCGACCGCGCCGTCGGCGAAATAGGCCTGCTCCGGATCGCCGCTCATGTTCTGGAACGGCAGCACCGCGATCGACGGCTTGTCGGGCAGGGCGAGCGGCGACGGGGCCGGGGACGCCACGACGGGTGGGGGCGCGGCGGGAGGTGACGCGGCGGATGGCGGCGCGGCGTGCGATGACGCGGCGGTCGGCCAGTCGGCCGGCTGCCAGCGCACCGCATGGGCCGGCACCGGCCGCTCGATGTTCTTCAGCGCCAGCGCGCCGAGATCCTCGAACGTCGCCGGCAGGCGGCCGCGCGCGGCGTTGTACAGGTCGCCCGAGACCACGATCCCGCCGGGTGCGGCCTGCGCCTCGAGGCGGGCCGCGACGTTGACGCCGTCGCCGTAGAGATCGTCGCCCTCGACGATCATGTCGCCAAGATGGACGCCGATCCGGAACACCAGCCGCTGCTCCTCGGCCCGCGCCGCCTCGCCCTCGGCCATCGCCTGCTGGAACTCGATCGCCGCGGCCAGCGCCTCGACGGCGCTGGCGAACTCGACCAGCACGCCGTCGCCGGTGAGCTTGACGATCCGGCCGCCGCGCCGCTCGAGCACCGGCTGCAGCCGCGCGCCGCGCACCTCCCGGACGCGCGCCGCCGTGCCGGCCTCGTCCTGGCCCATCAGCCGCGCATAGCCGACGACGTCGGCCGCCAGGATGGCCGCCAGCCTACGGTGCTCGCGCAGCGGCATGCTCCTCCCCCGATCGGCGGGGATGGTAGGGGCGCAGCGGGCGGGAGGGCAATGTTGCGGGGGGATGCCGGCGCGCTGCTGTGCGGGAGGGGCGGGGGGCGTCGGCGCACGGTGCAGCGCCGGGCCCCGCCCGCCAGCCGGTCATTTCCGGTCGGGCACCGAGACTGTCGGTGCGGCGGCGCCAGAGGCCGGCGCCGGCTTGTCGCGCAGGTACCAGGCAGCCACGGCAAAGACCACGATCAACGCGCCCATGAGAATCCCTCTGGTTTCGCGGGTCATCCTTGCCTCCCAAGCGGTAGGGTCTGATCCGATATTTCGGCGCCACCATTTAGGGCACCGA
>CAZENI010001010.1:0-1555 GCA_964513055.1 uncultured Opitutus sp. | reverse complement strand
CCTCCGTCAACTCGGCGGAAGAGGGCCACCCTCGCCGACGCGCGGTGACCGAAGCAGCGATGAGCTACCGAGGCAGCGACCACTCGCCCAGCAGCGTGCCGAGGTCGTCGCCGTCGACGATGCCGTCGCCGTTGAAATCGCAGCGCGGGTCGAAGTCGGGCACGCCCCAGGACGAGAGCAGCACGCCCAGGTCGTCGCCATTCACCGCGCAGTCGCCGTTCAGGTCGGCCGCTGACCAGCCGATCGGGGTCGCGAGTCGCGGACCTCCGCCGCCCAGGAGTTGACCGAGGTGGTTGATGTCCACCACGCTGCCCAGCGATGGTGATCCTGGCGCCAACAGATCGCTTGTCCTGTAGACCTCGCCGTTGACCCAGAGCACATTTTGTGCCGGATACCCGCTGCCTGCACTCTGCAGCCAGCCGCCGATCACGCCGGCGTCGTTCACGCAGTTCGCATAGCCCCTGGAATACCCCGGCAGCAGCGGCAGGGCGATGGGTGCGCGATCGATCCAGAGCGTCGGGTAGGTGTCGATCTGGCTCCCGACCACGATCCGCGAGAAGCCGACGACCCATCCCTGGCTGTTGATGCCGAGCCCGCTGGTCGCGGTGTATCCGGGTGCGGGCTCGAGAAACTCGAGCGCCCCGGCCGTCCAGCGGAACGCTCGGCCGGTCGTGTTCTCGTTGCCCGCGCGCCCGGTCACGACGCCCGAGGCCGCCACCTGCCATGCGTAGCCACTTGAAAATGGAGACAGGTCGATGAGGGTCATCAAGCCGTCCTCGAGAACATAGGGGTGCACTCCGGTACCGCCCACAATCACGCCCGCGTCGTTGATGTCGTATGCACTGCTGGTGTTTGAGCCTGAACTGGGCGGAATCACTTCCACCAACCCGGTGGGCCACCAGATCACCCCGACTTTGTACTGGCTGCTGGAGCCGACGGACATGTATCCCACGACGACGCCGGCGTTGTTGACCGCCGTGGCCCGCGCACCATCCTCGCTCGCGCCCTCCGGTATCGGCAGCACCTGCGGCATCCCGCCGGGAGGGCAGTAGACCGGCAGCCAGCCGTCACCCTCCTCGGGCCAGCACATCAGGCGATAGCCGCACCAGGCGCCGAGGTCGTTCAGACCTGTGCCGGTGTAACTGCGATTGCCATCCCACTCGCAGGCCCATTGGGCCCATTGCGTCACGGTGTACTGGCATTGCGCCATCGCGATCGGCGCGCCCGGCAGCAGCAGTGCGGCGAGCGCCGCGAGGGCGGCGCGCGCGACGAGGGCCCGGGGCGCGTACCGGGCCGCGCCGAGCCCGATCGCCGTCGCTCGCGAGCGCTCCGCGACGCGCGCACCGCGAGGCGCCGAGGTTAGGGGCGAGCTTTCCCGCATGTTCCCGATCATGCGAATCACGCGGATCATGCTTCTCTTCCTCGTATGCGCGGGCAGCGGACCGGCGCCCCGGGGCGCCGGACCGCAGCCGTCGCGTCCATCATCCGCCGAACAGCCCTTCAAGCAGGGCACTCATGCTCTCGAAGTCAAGGCTCGAGAGGCACGCAGCCAGTT
>CAZENI010001009.1:0-1561 GCA_964513055.1 uncultured Opitutus sp. | reverse complement strand
GGCTGGTCGTCGGCATACGCCGGCAGACCCACGCTGCCCGGGTTCACGACCGTGCGTCCATCGTCGAGCCGCACGAGCCGCGGAATATGCGTGTGCCCGCACAACACCAGCGAGGCGTCGCCGCCCCCGTCGCCCAACCGCGCCGTGATTTCCTCGCGGCTCACGAGGACCGTTTTTCCCGCCGCGATATTCTCCAGAAAATACTCCTCGTCGCTGCGCGGCGTGGCGTGAAACGCGATCCAACCTTCGCCGCGCGCTTCCGCCGGCAGCTCGCGCAGCCACTGCAACGCGTCCGTGTCGAGGCGCTCGCGCGCGAAGACCGCCGAGCGCCGTGCCGTGGGCCCGCCCTCGCCGGTCATGCGGTCGCCGTTGCCGCGCACGTGCACGGCACCGCACCCGCGCAGCAATTCCACGCTGCGCGCGGGATCGAGCGGCCCGTTGGCGTTGTCGCCGAGGTTGACGATCGTCCGCACGCCGCGCCGCGCGATATCGGCCAGCACCGCCTCGAGCGCCCACGCGTTCCCATGCACGTCGGCAATCACCGCAAACTCCGTCGCATTCATCGTCCAAGGAAAAGTTGGCTCCGCTCGTCCGGGGCAAGCCCGATCCCGCGGCCAGACGGCACGCGGCTCCCCGTTTGTCCCGCCGACGGCCGCCTGCCGCCGTCGGCGGACATTTTCCTGAGTTCCTGATTCCCATCTTCTCCGATTCGAGGTCTCATCTCCTTCCCGCCGAATTCACGACACCATGCCCCGCCCGATTTCCCGATTCTGCCTCGCGCTGCTCGTCACCCTCGCCCCCGCCGTCGTTGCCACCGCCGCCGACCGCGCGCCGAATATCATCGTCATTCTCGCCGACGATCTCGGCTGGGCCGATCTCGGTCACGACGGCTCCAAGATCGACACGCCCCATCTCGATCGTCTCGCCCAGCAGGGCGTGAAGCTCACGCACTTCCATTCGTCCGCGCCGATGTGTTCGCCGACGCGCGCCGCACTCCTGACCGGCCGCTATCCGCACAGCGTCGGCGTGCCCGAGCTCGCCAGCCCGACCGCGCGCGGCCCCGTCCCGATCCTCGCGCTCGACCACGCCGCCATCACGATTCCCGAGGCGCTCAAGCCCGCCGGCTACCGCAGTGCCATCGTCGGCAAATGGCATCTCGGCCACGCGCCCAAGAACTGGCCGCGCACCCACGGCTTCGACGAGTTCTGGGGCTCGCTCATCGGCACCCCGATGTTCTGGCTCGTGAAGGAAACCTATCACAACGAGACGCCGATCGAGCTGTCCGGCCGCCAGCACTACACCGAGCTGCTCGCCGACAAGGCGATCGAGCTCGTGCGCCGCGACGCCGCGGGCGGGAAGCCGTTCTTCCTCTACCTCGCCTTCAACGCCCCGCACTACCCGCTCGAGGCCCCCGGCGAGATCGTCTACAAATACCGCCGCCGCTTCCCCGACCGCGGGCTCTTCGCCAATTTCGCCGCGATGGTCGACCACCTCGATCAAAACATCGGCCGCGTGCTCGCCACCCTGCCGATGCGCGCGCGGGAGAGCGTCGATATGCCGG
>CAZENI010001008.1:0-1562 GCA_964513055.1 uncultured Opitutus sp. | reverse complement strand
GAAGCGGAGCACGTCGCTGCGATCCAGCACCCGGCTCATCACGAAGGCCAGCGGCGGGTGCAGGTAGTTGGTGCGCAGGCCGAAGATCGTCACCAGCAGCGGCGAATCCGTGGTCAGCGAAAACATCAGCGACAGCCCCGCCATCACTCCCAGCAGCAGCACCGCGACCCGGGCCGGAAAGACCTGGGCCCGCCAGGCCAGGAGATACGCAAAGACTACGAGCGGATCCCGGATGACAAAGATCACGTCGCTCCATTGCGGGAAAATCCACTTCCGCAGGGCACCCTCGATCAGCACCAGCCAGAAGTAGAGCCAGAGCACCACCTTGATGGCCCTGAAGTTTTCCTGCGGTGCGTCGTCTGGAATCATTTGGTATCACCCCGCGTCAAGCCGTCGAGGGCGTCAAGAATCGTCGCACCATAACGGCTCCACGTGAACCGGCCCGCGGCCGCCCGCGCCTCGTCCGCCATCGCCGGCAGGTCGGGCCGCCGGTCGGCAAACCACGCCAGTTTCTCCGCAATCGCGGCCGGCGCCCGGATCGGCACCACGAAGCCGTTGCGCCCCTCCCGCACCGCATCGTCGGCACCCGTGTTCGCCGTGACGATCACCGGCAGCCCGCAGCTCAGCGCCTCCTGCACCACGAGCGCGCGCCCCTCGACAATCGACGGCAGGCAGCAGAGGTCGCAGGTGCGCATCAACTCCAGCACGGCCGCATGGGGCCGCGGCGGTTCATACGTGAACGCCACGCCCTGCCGCCGGTAAAACTCCAGGCCGGCCACCGGCGATCCCATCACGACCAGTTCCACGTCCGCCCGGCCCAGCAGGCGCACCGCCGCGAACAGGTCCGCCAGCCCCTTGCGCTGCGACATCGAACCCGCAAACAACACCCGCAGCCGCCCGTCCCCGCGCGCCCCCCGCGCCGCGGCTGGTGTGGCGATCGCCGGCTCCGGCGATCCGAACGGCGCGACGATCACGCGCCGCCGGCCGGAGGCATCCCGCGGCACCGACTCCGCGACGAAACGACTCGGGCACACCACCAGCTCGGCCAGCTCGAGCTCCCGCGTCTTGCGCGCCAGTTTCTCCTCGGAATCCCGCGTGCCCACCAGCGTCGGCTCCCATTCCGGCCAGCGCTCCGCCTCCCCGGCCAGCAGCCGCCGGCTCGTCGCCCAATGCGCGATCGGCAGATCGTAGGCCCGGCGCCAGCCGAGCTTCGCGGCGGCCAGGCGACCAGCCAGCAGTTCGCCCTGTCCGGGCCACTGACCCTCGTAGACCTGCACCTGCGTCCGCACCAGTTGGACGGTCGGCGCGACGCCGCTCGCGTCGAACCGGCCGGCGCTCGACGCGCTGAAGCAGGCCGACCTCGTGATCGACCTGATGTTCCTCCTCTTCTCGCGCGAGCAGCTCGAGATCCAGGCGGCGGGGACGCGGATGCTGCTCTGCGTCGAGCCGGTCGACAACCTCGTCCGCCTGTTCCCGACGAGGGACCTGCGGAGGCGCGTCGAGACGAGCGAGGAGCTGCTCGCCGCGGGAGGCGGGATCCTCTCGACGACGCGCGCCACCCG
>CAZENI010001007.1:0-1564 GCA_964513055.1 uncultured Opitutus sp. | reverse complement strand
GCGGTGGCGCCGCGGCATCCGGTGTCGTTTCGCACCGGGCCGGACAACATGCTCAACACGCTCGCGCTGAAAAAATGCGGCTTCGATCGCAACTGGAAGGTGAGCGACGGCGGGCCGGGTTATCTGGAGACCGATGCAGCCGGCGAGCCCAACGGCCTCGCGCGCGGGCTGGCGCGCTACATCAAGATTCCGTCCGGCCGGGCGGCGAGCGCGGCGGATCACCGGCGGCGGCTGCAGGAGTTGTTTCGCGACTACAACCAGATCGGCTTCACGGCGGTGTGCGATCGCGGTGCCACGCCGGACTCGATCGCGCACTACGCGGCGTTGCGGGCGAGCGAGGGGCTCACCGTGCGCGTGGCGCTGTCGCAGACGTTTCCGACCGTGGGGTCGATGACCGCGATCCTCGGCGCCATCGACGCGATCGCGCAGAGCCCGTGGCGGCGCGACGACGCGTGGCTGCACCTGATCGGCACGAAGATCTGGCTCGATGGCGGCATGCTCACGGGCAGCGCCTACATGCTGCAGCCGTGGGGCCGCAACGAGAACTACGGCATCCGCGACGACGCGTATCGGGGAGTGCTGAATGTCCCGGCGGACCGGCTCCTCGAGATGGTGCGGCGCGTGGCGTCGCACGGGATGCAGTTCACCGCGCACTCTGTGGGCGATGCGGCGGTGACGGCGTTGCTCGACACCTACGAGCAGGTCAACCGCGAGCGGCCGATCCGCGAGCTGCGGATGGGCGTGACGCATTCGAATTTCATGACGCGCGCGACGATCGAGCAATCGGCGAAACTCGGCGTGGTCCTGGATATCCAGCCGATCTGGCTCTACCTGGACACGCGCACGCTGGTGAGCCAGTTCGGCTACGACCGGCTGCGGTATTTCCAGCCGTTGAAAACGATCGCCGAGCTGGGCGCGGTGGCGGGCGGCGGGTCGGACCACATGCTGAAGATTGGCGACCTGCGCGCGATCAATCCCTACAATCCCTTCCTTGCGATGTGGACGACGCTGACGCGCCGCGCGAAGTGGTATGAGGGGCAGCTCCACCCGGAGGAGGCGCTGACGCGGCGGCAGGCGATCGAGTTCTACACGCGCAACAACGCGCACCTGATTTTCTGGGAGAAGGAGATCGGCTCGCTCGAAAACGGAAAACGCGCCGACTTCATCGTGCTCGATCGCGATTTGCTGACGTGCCCCGTGGATGACGTGAAGGACGCGCGGGTGGTGGAGACGTGGGTGGAGGGGCGGAAGGTTTACGAGCGGGCGGTCGCGCGCTGAAGCGGGCCGGGCCGGGTCGGGCGATCGGCTGAGGAGCGTCGGGCGCGCCACCCGCAAATGGGAGTGAGCTTGAGGCTCGACCTGCCGCCGGCGGTGGCGTGAGGCTGGGCGTGCCCCGGTTTCCGTCGCCTGCGGAAATCTCCCCGCCAAAAACCTCCGGCCGCTTCAGCCGGGTAACCATGAAAGGGTCGTCCGATGAAGCGCAGGATTATTGTTTGGTTCGCCGTGGTGAGTGGATTGCTGGCGGCGTGGTCCGGCGTCGGCGCCGCCGAGGCGGGCGCCGGGC
>CAZENI010001006.1:0-1575 GCA_964513055.1 uncultured Opitutus sp. | reverse complement strand
ATAACCCTGCGCCGCAGGCCTTTCAGGAGAGAACCATGAAGGAAAACACCATGCTCGCGGACGGGCGGGCGATCGAAGCCATCGTCGCGCTGGCGCGCGAAGGGAAAGGCGAGGTGAGATTCGAAAAGCTGCCCGAGGCGATCGTGCCCGTCGGCGCGATCTGCAAGCAGCCGCACGTCGCCATCATCACGCCGCCGAACGGCAAGCCCGAGATCATCGCGCTGGACTCGTTCATTTCAGGCGCGCGCGGCAAGCCGGCGCAGCGATATGGCGCGGCCAAGGTCTCGACGCTCGAAAGCTTCATCGATCTCGTCAACCGCCACAAGGCGGGCAACAGCGCCATTTTCGTCGATGCGAACTGGAAGCAGCCGGCCTTCACCGCCGTCATCGACTATCACGTCAAGGCCGGCGCGGCCGACGCCACGGCGGCGGGCGAGGATGATCTGGCGCGCTTTGGAAAGCATCGCGTCGCCTACGCCTTCCCGCTGTCGGAGCCGTGGAAGCTCTGGGTCGCCGGAAACGGCAAGGCCATGAAGCAGGGCGAATTCGCCGCCTTCCTGGAAGACCATGTGCATGAAATCGCTTCGCCGACGGCGGGCGAGGAGGCGGATGCGACGCGGCGCTTCCGCATGCGCTGCGCGGGCGCGAACGAAATGCTCGATCTCGCCCGCGGCCTGGAGATCAACGTCGATTCCAAGGTGAAGTCGAAGGTGAGGCTGCAAACGGGCGAGACGCAGATCGCGTTCGAGACGCAGCATGTCGACGCAGGCGGGCAGGAGGTCGACGTGCCGGGCCTCTTTATCGTCGAACTGCCGCTGTTCTACCGCGGCGACTCTTTCCGCGTGTTGACGCGCCTGCGCTATCGCGTGGACGGCGGCGCACTTTTCTGGACCTACGACATGGTGCGGCCAGACGAGATCGTCGATGGCGCGGTGCGCGCCGCGGTGACCGAGGCCGGCGAGAAGACCGGCTTGCCCTGCTACGACGGCGCGCCGGAGGCGTAGTCGGGAAGAGGGAAAGGGCAGTCGGCAGTCGCATTCGATTGCCGACTGCCGAAGACCGACTGCCGCGCGGAGCGCCCATGAAACTCACCATCGAACGCAACGCGCTGCTGAAAGCGCTGGCCCACGCCGCGCGGGTCGTCGAGCGCCGCAACACGATTCCGATCCTGTCGAACGTGAAGCTTGAGGCACAAGGGGGCGATCCCGGACTCCTGCGCGTCGCCGGCACCGATCTCGACATGGAGATGACGGTCGCCGCGCCGGCCGATATTTCCGAGCCGGGCGCGCTCACGGCGCCGGCCTCCACGCTGCATGACATCGTGAAGAAATTGCCAGAGGGCGCGCAGGCATCTCTGGCAAGCGACGGCGCGACGATGACGTTGCGCTCGGGCCGCGCGCGCTTCGCGCTGCAGACGCTGCCGGCCAGCGATTTCCCGACCTTCGAGGGCGTGGAGGCGCGCGGCGACGCGACGCAGTTCCGCATCGGCGCGAAGGGCCTGCGGCATCTGCTCGGCCTTCACCATCTCGAGGTAGCCGGCCAGTTTTTTCCGGTTGTCTTCGACTTCGGCCATAT
>CAZENI010001005.1:0-1576 GCA_964513055.1 uncultured Opitutus sp. | reverse complement strand
TGATGCCGGAGCGCGTGATCCTCAAGCCGCCCACCGCCGAGCTCAAGCCCGGCCCGACCTACGTCATGAGCTCCGCCATCGGCGACCTCGATGCCGACGGCATCGGCGATCTCGTCGTCGCCTACGCCGACGGCGCGCCCGCCAATGCCTCCGGCTGGATCTGGCTCAGCCAAAACGGCTCGCCCTCCTTCGCGGGCCGCCGGCTCGTCGCGCTGCCCGCCGGCCGCTACGGCGCCGGTCAGACCAAGTTCAACGACGTGCGCCTCGCCGATGTCACCGGCGACGGCCGCGTCGACATCGTCTTCGGCCTCACGCGTGCGAATCCCTACTACCGGGGCCGCACCCTCCAGCTCCTCGTCAACCAGGGCAACGGCACCTTCGTCGACGAAACGACCGCGCGTGTCTTCGCCCCCGCCGATCTCGAGGCGCAGCAAGGCCAGGCCATGTTCGACGTGACCGACGTGAATCGCGACGGCTTCATCGACCTCGTGCATTCGGGCGGCCAGGTGCACGACGACATCACGCCCGCCAGCCTGACCGTGTATTTCGGCGGGCCGGACGGCACGCTGCGGGCGATGGATCGCGCCGCGCTGCCCTGGGTGCAGCCGTGGCAGCTTTCCGGATACGAAGACCTGCGCAACTTCGTGCGCCGCGCCCAGTCGATGACCTACGTCGCGGACATCGACGGGCGGGGCGACCTCGATTTCGTCTCCATCGTTGCCACCCCCTTCCGCTCCTGGCCGCAGGTCGAACCGAGCCAGATCACCTTCTACTCCATCGTGTCGAAGGCCGCCGAGGTGCCGCGCCCCGCCAGCACGCTCGGAAATCTCTCCGTCCGCACCGGCGCCGGCAGCGGCGACCAGAGCCTGATCGTCGGCTTCGTGGTCGGCGGCGGCGAGCGCACGCTCCTCCTCCGCGGCATCGGCCCCGGGCTCGCGCAGTTCGGCGTGCCCGGCACGCTCGCCGATCCGAAGCTCGAGCTCTACGCCGGCGCCGCGCGCTCCGCGACCAACGACAACTGGGCCGCCGCCGGCCTGCTCGCCGCCGATTTCAGCCTGCTCGGGGCGTTTGCCCTGCCCCCCGGCAGCCGCGACGCCGCGCTCCGGCTTCCGATCAACGGCGGTCGCACCGTGCAGGTCACGGGCGCGAACGCGGGCAGCGGCCTCGCGCTCGTCGAGCTCTACGACGCCGGCGGCGGCCAGGGCCGCCTCGTCAACGTCTCCGCCCGCGCCGATGTCGGCACCGGCAGCGCAGTGCTCGTCGCAGGCTTCGTCATCGCCGGCTCCGCCCCGATGCGCCTCCTGATCCGCGCCGTCGGCCCCACCCTCGGCGGTTTCGGCGTCGGCGGCGCGCTCGCCGACCCCGTCCTCACCGTGCGCCCGCTCGGCAGCGAGACGATCACGGCCAGCAACGACGACTGGAACGGCACCACCGCGCTCAAGAGCGCCTTCGCCAGCGTCGGCGCCTTCGCCTTCAGCGCCGACCCCAGCCGCGACGCCGCCCTCGCCCTCGAACTCCCGCCCGGCGCCTACACCGCCACCGTATCCGGAAAGAACAATACGACCGGCGTCGCGCT
>CAZENI010001004.1:0-1580 GCA_964513055.1 uncultured Opitutus sp. | reverse complement strand
CGGATCCATCGTCGTCTCGAAGAGCTGCTTCGGGTTCATTTCGCCGAGGCCCTTGTAGCGCTGGATGCTCAGGCCCTTGCGGCCGTTGGCGCGGATCGTCGTGACGATGTCGAGGGGGCTGCGGAGCTCGTTCGTGTTCTCGCTCTTCTGGCCCGGGTTCTCCGTGATGGTGAAACGCGGCTCCTCGGTCGCGCTGAAGCGCGTGATGTCGAGGCCGACGGCGGCGATTGCCTTCAGTAGCTTCGCCATCTCGGTGCTCTCGTAAATTTCGTGGATCGTCACGCGCTTGAGCGGGCCGGCGGGCTTCTTCTCCGCGGGAAACGGCGCGGCCGAGCCGTTGGCGCCGGCGGCGCTGGTGTCGGTCTGCTCGGTGAGATCGGCGTTGAGGTTGCGGGCCTCGAGGAAGGCGGAGCGGGCATGCTCGTCCTTGAGGAACTCGTGGCTCTCCTTGTTGCCCTCGCGGATGCGGGCGACGTAGCGCGGGAGCGCGTGCGTGGCGGCGTCATGGGCATCCAGATACTCGGGGAGCGAGGCGCCGTAGCGCGTGACGCCGGCGCCGAGCTTCTCGAGGGCGGCGAGGTTCTCGACGATCTTGTCGATCTGCGCGGGGGCGAAGACGTGGCGGTCGGAGAGGCGGGTGAGGACGACATCCTCGGAGCCGAGCTCGAGGAGGATGCGGTTGAGCTGTTCGTCGTTGTCGACGTATTGCTCGCGTTTCTTGCGCTTGATTTTGTAGAGGGGCGGCTGGGCGATGTAGATGTAGCCGCGCTCGATCAGGCCCTTCATCTGGCGGTAGACGAACGTCAGCAGCAGCGTGCGGATGTGGGAGCCGTCGACGTCGGCGTCCGTCATGATGATGATCTTGTGGTAGCGCGCCTTCTCGACGTTGAAGCCGCCGACGGCCTCGTCGCCCTCGCCGATGCCGGTGCCGCAGGCCGTGATGAGGGTGCGGATTTCCTCGTTGGCGAGGACCTTGTCGAGGCGGGCCTTCTCGGTGTTGATGAGCTTGCCGCGGAGCGGGAGGATCGCCTGGAAACGGCGGTCGCGGCCCTGCTTGGCGGAACCGCCGGCGGAGTCGCCCTCGACGATGTAGAGTTCGGTGAGTGCGGGATCGCGTTCGGAGCAGTCGGCGAGCTTGCCGGGGAGGCCGCCGCCGGAGAGGGCGCCCTTGCGGACGGTCTCGCGGGCCTTGCGGGCGGCCTCGCGCGCGCGCGCGGCGTTGAGGGACTTGTCGACGATCTTCTTCGCGACGCCGGGGTTCGTCTCGAAATACATCATCAGGCCCTCGTAGCAGACGGAGCCGACGATGCTCTCCACCTCGGGCGAGAGCAGCTTGACCTTGGTCTGCGACTCGAACTTCGGGTCGCTGTGCTTGATCGAGATGACGGCGGCCAGGCCCTCGCGAACGTCGTCACCGGTGATCTGCGGGTCCTTGTCCTTGAGCAGATTGTTCGCCTTGGAGAACTGGTTGATCGCCCGGGTCAGCGCGCTGCGGAAGCCCGACAGGTGCGTGCCGCCGTCGGGATTGTGAATCGTGTTGGTGTAGCAGAGGACCTGGTCGTTGTAGGTGTCGTTGTACT
>CAZENI010001003.1:0-1591 GCA_964513055.1 uncultured Opitutus sp. | reverse complement strand
GAACCTGATCCTCGCCATGCACGGCGAGAAGCCCCTCGCCCAGATCAATCCCGAGGTCGCGGTGAAGAAAGTCGTTTGAACCCTTTTGAATTCAGAAGCCAGGAACACATGAATCGATCGAGTTGTTCCTGGCTTCCTGGTTTCTGAATTAACCCACCTCCCATTATGTCCGAGACATTTTACGTCGTCCCCGAAGCCCAGCACAACGCCCTCGTCGAAGCTGCGTATAAGAAACGCGGTTACTCCGGCCAGGAAGCCGTCGCCGGCGCGCGGTTCTGCGCCGAGGCCACGCGCCACGGCATCCGCACCCACAACGCGCTGAAGGCCCTCCACCTCGATCACCTCTTCGGCGCCGGCTCCGGCGGCTGCGTGCCGAAGGCCAGGATCGAGAAGGTGAAGTCGCCCTTCCGCGCCTCCGCCATCTGGAACGCCAACAAGAAGCTCGGCCAGGCCACCGGCTACGCCGCGATCGAGCAGGCCATCAAGCTCGCCGACAAATACGGCGTCGGCATGGTCTCCGTCGACAACGCCTTCCATTACCTCTGGGGCGGCGGCTACGTGATGGAGGCCGCCAAGCGCGGCTACATCGCCTACACCAACTGCACCGCCGCGCTCGCGGAGGTCGTGCCCTTCGGCGGCAAGTTTCCGACCCTCGGCACCAACCCGCACTCCTGGGGCTTTCCCACCACCGACGCCATCGGCTACCCGATCGTGATCGATTGGGCCACCTCTGTCGTCGCCATGGGCCGCGTCCAGCAGCTCCTCCGCGAGGGCAAGCAGCTCCCGCCGAACGCCGCTGTCGACGTCAACGGCCAGCCCACCACCGACCCGGCGCAGGCGAAATACCTGATCCCGTTCGGCGCGCACAAGGGCTACGGCCTCGCGCTCATGAACGAGATCATCGGCGGCTTCATCGGCGGTTCGCTCCCCACGCTCCGCAACCGCTGGGACCAGGTCCCCGAGGGCGAAAAGGGCACCTGCGCGTTCTTCTTCCAGGTCTGGAAACCCGAGGCGATGAGCGCTGGCGCGTTCGCCAAGGGCCGCAACCAGTCGCAGAACGTGAAGGCCGTCATCGAGGACATCCTCGGCCACGGCAACGAGGCCTGCATGCTCCCCGGCCAGCTCGAGGCGCAGGCCGCGGCCCGCTGCGCCAAGAACGGCGGCCTCCTCTTCTCCGAAGCCGAGATCAACGCCTTCAACGAACTCGCCGCCGAAGCCCGCAAGCCCAAGTGGCAGCTCAGCGAGTTCAAGGTGGCGGAATAAGCGAACAGCTTTCAGCGATCAGCGCTCAGCCTACCGAAAACATCCATCGTCCAAATTCATCTCCGCTCAGCTGACAGCTGACTGCTGAGCGCTCCTCCTCTCCATGAGCCTCCAAATCAAACCCGCCAACTCCTGCGCCTTTGACCAGATTTCGCTCGGCGAAGTCATGCTTCGCCTCGATCCCGGCGAGGGCCGCATCCGCACCGCGCGGAATTTCCAAGTCTGGGAGGGCGGCGGCGAATACAACACCTCCCGCGGCCTCCGGAAATGCTTCGGCCTGAAGACCGCCGTCGTCACCGCCTTCGTCGACAACGAGGTCGGCCACCTC
>CAZENI010001002.1:0-1598 GCA_964513055.1 uncultured Opitutus sp. | reverse complement strand
CACCGTCACGGCGGTCCCGGGCGGCTGGCGGGTGCGGCTGGCGGGCAAGGGCACGAGCGTCGACGTGACAGCGAAGCAGCTCATCGATTGCACGGGCAACGCCTCGGTGGTCGCGCTGTGCGGCCTGCCGCGGCGCCGCGAGAAAACGTCCCAGCCCGGCACGCTCATCTACCGCCTCGGTGGCTACGACGTGGCGACGATCGATCTGAATGCGCTGCAGGCAAAACTCGTGGCCGCCCGGAAATCCGGCGTGCTCAAGCCGACCGACATCAACGGCAGCATCGCCGGTTTCCTCGGGAAAGGAGGCGAGAGCGGAAACCACATTCCCGGCGCCGACTCGACCACCTCGGAGACGCATACCACGACGAACATTCTCGGGCGACAGGCGCTCCTGCGTGTGCTGCGTTTCCTGAAGGCAGAGCCGGCCTTCGCCGTGATGAAGATCGAGCGCTTGCAGCCGGAGACCGGCATTCGCGAGACGTATCGCATCGTCGGCGAGACCACGATCACACAGGAGGATTATGTGACCGGCCGCGTGTTCGACGACGCGGTGGCGCATTCGTTCTATCCGATCGATCTGCACTTCGAGGGCGGCGTGACGCCGAAGCACCTGACCGAAGGCATCGTGCCGACGCTCCCGCTCGGCGCGCTGATCCCGAAGGACAGCCAGAACCTCATGGTGGCGGGCCGTTGCCTGAGCAGCGACCAGCTCGCGAACTCCGCGCTGCGCGTGCAGGCCTCGTGCATGGCGATGGGCCAGGCCGCGGGTGTCACCGCCGCGCTCGCGGCGAAGGCCGGTTCGACTCCGCGGCGAGTGCCGCTCGCGAGCATCCGCCGCGAGCTGGCGCAGCACGGGGCGATCGTGCCGAAGACGGCCTGACGCCTCACGCGGGCCGGCGTCGGTCGAACCTGAGAGACGCAGCCGTGGCGCTTTCGGGTTATCGCCGGTGAAGAAAAATCTTCGAGGACCGGTTTGACCTAGAATGCACTCGACAGTCTGGGCGTGCGGATGGATGCACTGCTTCCGCGCATCACCCCATGCCACCGTCCGAACAAGCCCGTTGGTTCTCCGAGGAAGTTCAGCCCCATGAACCCGCCCTGCGGGCCTACTTGCAGGCGCGTTTCCCGACCCTCGCCGACCACGACGATCTCGTGCAGGAAACCTACACCCGCCTCCTCCGCGCGCAGGCGAACGGCGGCGTGCGCTACCCGAAAGCGTTTCTCTTCACCGCCGCGCGCAACGCCGCCTTCGATCTCTTCCGACGCCGCGGGGCGAACCCGACCGAAGCCGTGACCGACCAAGCCGAGCTCACCGCGCTCTCCGAACAGCCCGGCGCCGCCGAGCAGGTCGATCAACGCTACGAACTCGAAGTCCTCGCCGATGCCGTGCGCGCGCTCCCCGACCGCTGCCGCCAGGTCCTCATGCTCCGCTACCTCGACGGCCTCGCTTACAAGGAGATCGCCGACCAACTCGGCATCTCGCCCGAGACGGTAAAAGTTCACATGGCGAAAGGCATGCGCCGCTGCGCCGCCTTTTTCGCCGAGCGCGGCCTGCTCGAAACCACCGCTTCGTCCGGCACCGGAGGGGCCACCGCATG
>CAZENI010001001.1:0-1603 GCA_964513055.1 uncultured Opitutus sp. | reverse complement strand
ACCGTGAAGGTCAAGGGCAAGGATGAGATCGCGTGGTGGCCGATGATCGGGGGGCTCCGCAAGAAGGCCGCCGACCACGGCATCACCCTCGCCGCCGCCTGTGTGTTCGAGCACGACGAGTTCACGTACTCGACGATGCCGCCTGCGGTGTCGCACACGCCGACCCCGCTGGGCCAGGAGCGCGGCCAGCCGATCGGCGCGTTCGCGGTCGCGCTCGACCAGGACGGCAGGGTCATCTGCCCGCCCGTGGTGATGAGCGTGGAGGAGATCGAGAAGGTGCGGGCGACGTCCCGGGCCGGCTCGTCGGAGTACGGGCCCTGGGTGAAGTGGTGGGACCGGATGGCCTGCAAGACGGTCGCGCGACGGCTGTTCTCGGAGATGCCGCTGGCCGGTGACACGCGCGAGGAGCTCGAGACCCGGATGGCAGACGTAACGCCCGGCGACGTGGAGGAGGCCTCGGCTCCCGTTCCCGCGCTAGCCGCTCTGCCGACCGTCGACCTCTCGGACGAGGAGCCCGAGCAGGAGATCGTGGTCGACGCAGATGACGTTCCGTTCGGGGACGGCGCATGAGCGCCCGCACGCTCACAGGTATCCGCCCGTCGCTGTGGGCACGATGCGCGACCGCCGCCGTCTACCAGGGCCGCGGCGAGATCGAGGCGGAGCCGCCTGCAGAGGCGCAGGAGTGGTTCGCTCGCGGCCACCTGTTCGAGCAGTACGTCGTTCGGCAGATCGTCGCGAAGCACGGCGCCGACAACGTGGAGCGCCAGGTCGTGATCCCCATCCCGGGAGTCGGGGAGGGCCACGCAGACGCGTACGTGAGGACACACAGGGCGCTCGTCGAGGTGAAGTCGACCGTCTCCCCGTACCCGAACTCGGACATCTTCGGGCACGGCGTCAACCAGCTGCGCCTGTACCTCGCGCATCACTGGGAGGCCAGGGTCGGCTGGCTCTACATGATCAACCCGAACCGGCTGACACCGGCCGACGTGTACGAGGTCAGGCTGACCGACGCTGATCGCGCCGAGATCGAGCAGCAGCGCGTCTACGTGGAGCGCGGTAAGGATGGCGGCGAGATCGACCTTGAGGAGCACGGCAGCCCGCTTCGGCCGTGCACCCGTCCAGGCCAGGCTCGCGGCCGCATGTGCCCGTTCGCGCACGTGTGCTTCGACGGGTGGGAGCCGGACGTCGAGACCGAGACGGTGACCGATCCCCGCACGGTCGACGCGGCACAGCGGCTCTTCGCGATCAAGCGAGAGAAGGCGTCGCACTCCGCGGCGATCAAGGCGCTGGAGGAGAACGAGAAGGAGGCGCAGGCCGAGCTCGCCGAGGCCGTCGAGAGGGAGGCGCTGGTCGGCCCGTATGTCGTGAGGCGCACGCATGTTGAGCGGCAGCCGACGTTCCAGCCGAAGGCGTTCGAGGCGGCGGGGCATTCGCTCGAGGCGCTGGCCGGGTTCTTCAAGCCGGGCTCGGAGTACGACGTGTGGAGGGTCGAGATGGCGGACGAGTCGGGTGAGGTCGGGTTCGGGGAGGCGCCGTTCTGATGGCCGCGCTCCTCATCCCGGATGCGTCGTCTTCTCCGGTGGTGCTGCTCGTCGCGCTGGCG
>CAZENI010001000.1:0-1606 GCA_964513055.1 uncultured Opitutus sp. | reverse complement strand
AGCCGCCGCTTCAATGCGTCGCTGGGATCGGCCCCGAGCAGCGCGCGCCGGGAGGCGCCGTGGCCGTGCGGCTCCTGCATCGAGATCACCGGGAAGATCAGCACCATGAAGTCCGGCCGGCCGCTCGTGCGATCGAGCTCCGCGCCGGTCCGCCCCTCCGGCGCATCGAAGAGCGTGCCGGCGCTCGCGGTGAGATGCGCGCCGGCGGAGCCGCCGAGCATGCCGATGCGCTCCGGCCGCACGCCCAGTTCGGCTGCGCGCGATCGGATGAGCCGCACCGCCCGCAGCGCGTCGCGCAACGGCGCCGGGTGCCCGTAGTCGGCGTGCCGATACTTGAGCACGAAGACGGTCGCCCCGAGGGCGTTCAGCCAGCGCGTGATTTCACCGCCGTTCGCCCCGACGGCGACGCGCACGTAGCCGCCACCGGCGGCGTAGATGATCGCGGTGCCGTTGGCCTTCTCCGCCGGCGGGGCATAGACCACCAGCGACGGATGGTGGATGTTCGAAAAGCGCCCGTTGTCCTCCTTCTCCGGGCCGGCGTCCGGCTTCAGGTCGGGCACGCCCTCCGGCCACAGCGGGATGACCCGCGGCTCGGCGGCCGCCAGCGCGCCGCACCCGGCGAGCAGCAGCCAAACGCCGGCAATCGCTCGTAGTTCCGCCTTCAGGCGGAAGGCTCTCCTCCATCCGCCTGGAGGCGGGACGACGGATCTCATTTTCGCTCCCATGGGAAAGCTATGGTCGGCGGTTCGACGTAGCGCCGGGTCACGAGCGCAAGCCGGGCTCCACTCCCCGGCGCCAGCTTCACCGTGAATGTGCGCGCGTCGAGCCGCTCCGATTTCCCTTCGCGCTCCACCGCCTCGAAACGGTGCTCCCCATACGCGCCGCCCTGAACGATCACGGTGCGCGCCGCCGTGGCGCTCGTGTTGACCAGCGTGACGACCGTCATGCGATCCGTGAGCTCGGACACCAGCGCCGCGACGTCCGGCGGCACGCCCGCGCGGCGCCGCTCGGGATCGAAATACCGCAGCCGCGCGAACAGCAGCCCGCCGTCGCGCCCCGGCACCAGCGCGCCCTCCATCAGCTGCGTCAGCGCCGTGACCGTCGCGGGATTCCAGTTGAGCATGTTGTCCGCCAGCCGTCGCTCGGGCGGCGTGCGATCCGCGCGGAACGCCGCCGTCTTGCGCGCCACCGCCGCGAGGTCGCGGCGCAGCGCCGTCTCCGGAAAGCTCGCGTCCTCGCCTTTCAGATACGCCACCCACGCGTTCTCGCCGAGCCGGTCGCGATCGGCGTCGCGCATCGAGAGATACCAGAGTTCGGGCGCGCCCACGTTCCACGGCTGGCTCTGCCACCCATACCAGCCATCGGCGCCGTGCATCGTCGGATACTGCTTGCGGCCGTCGACGGTGCGCGCCTGCGCATTGACGGCGTCCATCATCCCGCGCCAGGCGTCGGCGTATTTCTGGTCTCCGGTCACCAGCACGGCGTCGGCAAAGCCCACCATCGCGCGCGGGATCCGGTTGCGGTTCTCGCGGCGGCCGTTGACGGGATTCACCGGCGAGAATCCCCAGCCGTAGGCGTTGCCCCACCATTTGTTCTCCGGGCCACC
>CAZENI010000999.1:0-1608 GCA_964513055.1 uncultured Opitutus sp. | reverse complement strand
AGTATGAGACCGACAGCAAGTCGTTCCGCGCGCGCATGGAACTCCCGGCCAACTGGAATGGCGTCGACGTGATCTACCGCCCCGCCGCCCCGGCCAACTACCGCTCGCTGACCTACACGCCCAAGGCCGCGAACGGCAGTGTCACGGGCGCGCGACAGGAAGCCACGACTCGTCCCCGCGACGGAGCCGGCGTGGGCCTCCCGCAATACGCCAACGACGTCTTCCAGGACGACTTCTCGCCGCCCAGCGTCAGCGGCAAGACCCGCACGTATTCCTACGGCGGCGTGTATCACGTGCTGCCGTGGGTCAGCGTCTTCGCGAACTACGCCGAGACGTGGTCACCGCCAGGCGTCAACCTCACCATCTTCGGCCAGGTCTTCGGCCCCGACGTCTCGGAAGGCTGGGACACCGGCCTGCGCTTCTCCCTCCTCCAGGGCCGCGTCACCGCGACCGCCCTGCGCTACCAGGGCAAGCAGACGAATCTCACCGTCTCCACGGGCAGCAACGGACAAAACATCAACAACATCGCGGCGACGAATGTGCTGGGAAACCTCTCCGTCAGCGGCATCAACGCCCGCGGCCTGCAGGATGTGCCCCGCACCTACAACGACACCGTCGCGCGGAAGACCGAAGGCTACGAATTCGAAGTCACCGCCAACCTCAGCCGGAGCTGGCGCTTGATCACCAACCTCGCGTTCGCCAACGCGCGGCAGGGCGATTCGCTCGCCGGCACGCGGGCCTACTTTGCCCAAAACCAGAATCTGCTGAAACAGATCCTCAACGATGCCGGGGTGAATGTGGGCGCCGACAACGTGGCGGTCTTCGCCGCCAACACCACGGTTGCGAACTCGCCCGACGCCGCCAGCGCGCGCGACTCCTGGAACGGACTCATCCAGACCTTGCAGAACACCACCATCGCCTATCAGAAAGTCGCCCGCCTCACCGAGGTCACCGGCAATCTCTTCAGCGACTACACGGTCCAGTCTGGCACCTTCAAGAATGTGCGTTTCGGCGGTGGCGTGAACTATCGGGGTCGCGAGGTCATCGGCTTCCGCGGGTCCGACACGATTCGCAATCCCGCCAATGCGAACGCGGCGATCGACGATCCCAGCGTGGACGCCTTCACGCCGGTGTATCGTCCGAGCTACTACACTGCGACGGCCGTCTTCGGCTACAATCGCCGGATCCTCGAATATCCCGTGCGCTTCGATCTCCGGATCGAGAACCTCCTGAACGAGGACGTGCCGCTCTATTACAACACGGTGCAGCGTCCGCCCGGAGGCGATCTCTCGAACCCGGGCCGCGTCGCGACGCCGAATCTCTTTTCGTATATCACCCCGCGCAACTACATGCTCACGGTGTCGGTAAACTTCTGAGCCGGACACGATCCTCCAGCGCGTGACTTCAAGGCCAGGCCGGCTCCGGATGCCGGCCTGGCTCGTTTATTTTGCTTCGCGCCATCGCCGTCCCCGCGCACGCTCGGCCTGCTCATGAAACGTCTGCTCGCCCTCGCCTTCCTGTTCGGAGCCGGACTCGCCCCGCTCTCCGCCGCCAACAAGGATCACCACGTCGTCCTCATCAGCCTCGACGGCTTTCCCGCCTACCTCT
>CAZENI010000998.1:0-1620 GCA_964513055.1 uncultured Opitutus sp. | reverse complement strand
GTTATTGGGACCGCTGCTCCCTAAACATAACCCCGCTTTTTTGCTAAACTCCCCTCACTTGCCCCTCCCTGGTTTCGGAAACTCTGCCATGAAACTACTACTGGTGCTCTCCACAATCGCACTGACGATCATCTGCTGGGGCGTGTATGGACCGGTGCTTAATCGGGGCCAGGAGGGTTTTCGCAATGCACCGACAGCAAGCGCAGATGGGTCGCAAAGCGCAGGCGGCGGAAGCCATCGCGACGCCGCCTTGCGATCGTTCATGTGCGTGGGGTTAGCCTATTTTGTCATCGCTGTCCTCGTGCCAGTCACGATGCTTAAGACCTACGGAGAGCGCGGCCAATGGACTGCCGCCGGGTTGTTCTGGAGCTTGTTGGCGGGTACAGCCGGAGCGCTTGGCGCGCTCGGCGTTCTGTTGGCTTTCGTTTTTTCCGGCTGTGCCACGATCCATTTCAAGATGCCGGCGAACCGCTTCGACTCCCCCGAAGCGCGTGGGGGCTTGGGCAAGTTCCACGTCGATCCGGTCGCATTGCAAGGCGGCACCCAAGTCGAGATGGCGTCTGGGTTTGTTTATTCGCCGCCACCCGTCAACGACGTGAAGCTTTCGTCGACTTCGCTCGATTACATGTTGGGCGGGGGAATCGGGCTCTTGGAATGGTTGGATCTCGAGGCCAGGCTTCCCGACGACGCACCAACCCAGATCGGCTTGAAGGCGCAGTTTTTCGGTCAGCCGCAGAAAGATGCCAAGCAAGGCAATTTCTCAGCCGCGGTCACGGTCGCGGGCGGGTGGGGATCCGACAGCGGAAGCGAGAGCACGTTCGAGCTTTTCGGCGGCACTCCGATGCGCTCGGAATATTCGTTGAAGTACTACAGCGTCGACACCTCGCTCGTGGGGGGATTTCGCGCGCACGATCTCGTGTTGGTTTACGGCGGTCCGTTTTTCACGCATTACATCGCCAAGGGAGAGATTACCCAACCCGCCGGCAGTCAGAAAATCTACCGCGTTGGCGGCAACGGCGACCAGTGGGGATGGAGCCTCGGCACCCAGATCGACGCGCCGAAGCTTTTCTACTTCATGCTCAATTTGTCTTGGGCGCACGCCTCCTTTCAGACCGCCGACCATAGCGATATTTGGCTGGGCGGATTAGTCGGCATTCACATCTGATCTCAGATGTGATTAGCTCTGCGGTCTATGCAATATCTCGATGAGCTCAACGAACGGCAACGCGCGGGAGTCGAGGCCACCCACGGCCCGGTGCTCGTGATCGCGGGCGCGGGCAGCGGCAAAACCAAAATGCTGACCTCGCGCATCGTGCATTTGATGAATCAGCATCAAGTCCCGGGACGCAACATCCTGGCAGTGACGTTCACCAATAAAGCCGCCGCCGAGATGCGCCATCGCGCCGCCAAGGCGTTGGGGCTTTCGTCCGACGCGCTCGATCCGCCGCCGCCATGGGTGACTCGCGGTTCGATGCTGCTTTCGCAGCCTACGATCGGCACGTTCCACTCGATCTGCATCCGAATCTTGCGCACCGAGATCGAACGCACCCCGTACACCAGCCAATTCGTGATCTACGATGACAGCGATCAGCTCTCGCTCGTCAAAGATTGTTTTGTGAA
>CAZENI010000997.1:0-1621 GCA_964513055.1 uncultured Opitutus sp. | reverse complement strand
GCGTCGCGCATTTTCTGGTACTCGACATCGGTCAGCGTCTGCGCCGGGGCCACCGTGATCGAGTCGCCGGTGTGCACGCCCATCGGGTCGAAGTTCTCGATCGAGCAGATCATGACGCACTGGTCCTTGTGGTCACGCATGACCTCCATCTCGTATTCCTTCCAGCCGAGCAGGCACTCCTCGACGAGCACCTCGTGCACGGGCGAGAGGTCGAGGCCGTTGGCGACGATGCGCTCGAACTCCTCCCGGTTGTAGGCGATGCCGCCGCCGGAGCCGCCGAGGGTGAACGACGGGCGGATGATGAGCGGAAACACGCCGAGAAACTCGGCGGCCTCGCGCGCCTCGTTCAGCGATTTCACCGTGCGCGACTTCGCGACATCCAGGCCGATCTTCAGCATGCACTGCTTGAAGATCTCGCGGTCCTCGCCCTTGGTGATCGCCTCGGGCTTCGCGCCGATCATCTCGACGCCGTATTTCGCGAGGATGCCCTTCTTATCGAGCTCCATCGAGAGGTTGAGCGCGGTCTGGCCGCCGAGCGTCGGCAGCAGCGCGGACGGGCGTTCGGCGGCGATGATCTTCTCCAGGAACTCGACCGTGAGCGGCTCGATGTAGGTCACGTCGGCGAACTCCGGGTCGGTCATGATCGTGGCCGGATTGGAGTTCACGAGGATGACGCGGTAGCCCTCCTCGCGGAGCGCCTTGCACGCCTGGGTGCCCGAGTAGTCAAACTCGCACGCCTGGCCGATCACGATGGGACCGGCACCGATGATGATAATGGACTTCAGATCAGTGCGCTTGGGCATGAGACGTAGATTTCGGCGAGGGTTGAGACCGCCGAAACGCTCCGCAAGCGGGAAAGCGGTCAGCATCGCCGCCACCCGGCCATGCGGACGAACCCGCCGCTCCCGGTTCGCCCGCGGCCGCGTGCAGGCTCGTCCCCCGCCACCCGCGCGAGCGGACTACGGTCTGGCCGGCGCGTTGTTCTTCAACTCGGCGCCGATGGCCCGGAGGTCGTTCACGACGACCTGCAGGATCTCGCGGCTGACGCCGGAGGCCTTCAACACTGCCTGCACGCTGGCCACCAGCGCCTCGACCTCGGCAGCTGGGATGCTGGCGCTGGTCAGCACGCCCTGCACGGCTGCGGCGATCCGCGCCTTTTCCTTCGTGGTCACCGTCTTGTCGGACAACGCGGAGGACAGGCTGTCGCTGAGCGTCTGGACCGAGGCTTTCGAGGGCTTGGTCGCGCCGTCGGCACAGGCCGCCAACGTGGCGGCGAGTTGTTGTTTCTCCGTGGTCGTGACATTCGAGCCGGCCTGGATGGCCGCCAGATCGGCCTGCAGCTTCACCAGATTCTGCTTCTGCACCGGCGTGGGTGCGGGCTTGGCGGCGCCGGCGGCACTGCGCCAGGGGCCTTCGCCGCGTTCGCGCGGCATGGCCGCCTGACTGGCGACCACAAATGCGAGGAAGATCCCCGCACCGGCGGCGCCGGACGGGAGGAGGGAGAGGAACTTGGATTTCATGGGGACGCCGCTTGAACGAGCGCGGCGCGGCCGCGGTTACAGGAATCGCCGTGCCTGCGCGCGCCGCCCTCGGAGTTGTAACCGCCGGCGCGGAGGCGGCG
>CAZENI010000996.1:0-1623 GCA_964513055.1 uncultured Opitutus sp. | reverse complement strand
TCTGATGAGCGCCGATTAGCGTGGATTAGCGGTTTCTTCAGCTGCCGTTTTTAGGCTCAGACCTTCGGTCCGCCCTGTGCGAGGTTGCGCGCGCGGAGCCGCAGACCGTTGAGCCGGATGAAGCCGGTCGCGTCAGTCTGGTTATACCAGCTCTTCACGCCCTCCATCGACGCGATGTTCATGTCGTAGAGCGAATACTTCGACTTGCGGCCGCAGGTGATGATGTTGCCCTTGTAGAGCTTCAGCCGGACCGTGCCCGTCACGTAGCGCTGGCTCTCGTCGACGAGCGCCTGCAGCGCCTCGCGCTCGGGGGCGAACCAGAAGCCGTAGTAGACCAGCTCCGCGTATTTCGGAATCAGCGAATCGCGCAGGTGCATCACCTCGCGGTCCATCGTCAGCGACTCCACCTGCCGGTGCGCCTGCATCAGGATCGTGCCGCCGGGCGTCTCGTAGACGCCGCGCGACTTCATGCCGACGAAACGGTTTTCCACCAGATCGACGCGGCCGATGCCGTGCTTGCCGCCGAGCTTGTTCAACGTCTTCAGCACCCCCGCGGGCGAGAGCTTCTTCCCATCCACCGCGACGCAGTTGCCCTTTTCAAAATCGAGCTCGACGTATTCCGCCTTGTTCGGCGCGTCCTCGGGCGAGACGGAGAGTTTGAACATCCCCTTGTTCTCCTTCGTGGTCGGATCGAACCACGGATCCTCGAGGATGCCCGCCTCGTAGGAGATGTGGAGGAGGTTGCGGTCCATCGAATACGGCTTCTTGAGCGAGGCCTCGACCGGGATCTTGTGCTCCGCGCAATACGCGATCATCTCCGCGCGGCCGGGAAACTCGTCGCGGAACTTCTCGATCTTCCATGGCGCGAGGATCTCCAGTTTCGGATTGAGCGCCATGTAGGTCAGCTCGAAGCGACACTGGTCGTTGCCCTTGCCGGTGGCGCCGTGCGCGACCGTATCCGCTTTTTCCTTCTTCGCGATGTCCACCTGCGCCTTCGCGATCAGCGGCCGCGCGATCGACGTGCCGAGGTAATACTGGCCCTCGTAAATCGCGTTGGCGCGGATCATCGGGTAGATGAAGTCGCGCGCAAACTCCTCCACGAGATCGAGCGTGTAGTGCTTCGACGCCCCGGTCGCGCGCGCCTTCTGCGGCAGGCCCTTCAGCTCCTCCTCCTGGCCGATGTCGGCGGCGAACGTGACGATCTGCGCGTCGTAGGTTTCGCGCAGCCACTTGACGATGACGGACGTGTCGAGGCCGCCCGAGTATGCGAGGACGATTTTCATGGTGAGCGGCGAGTGTGGGGAGGTCGCGCCGCGCCGCGCAAAAGAAAAACGCGACCCGGCGCCAGCCCGTAAAAACGCGCAGCTCCCTCGTAGTCCTACGCAGGCCGAACTTCACGGGCCGTTTACGGTGGCGGAATTGAGTCCCGCCCCGGCGACGTGCAGAATTGATCGGTCAGCGAATATTATTCATCACATAAACCGCAGGTCCTGTCCGCCCCATGAACTCCTCCCGTCCCTGCGCCCCGCCCGGGCGCGCGTCCGGCTTCACGCTGGTCGAAATCATGATCGTCGTCGTCATCATCGGTCTGCTCGCCGCCATGGCGCTGCCCGCCCTCGGACG
>CAZENI010000995.1:0-1634 GCA_964513055.1 uncultured Opitutus sp. | reverse complement strand
CGGGCGCGGCTTCACCGTGCGGGAAACTGGACGTTCCGAGCCGCCGCCGCGTGGCAGCAAGGCCACCGACGCGCAGCCCGAGGGCGGGGCTCCGGGGGGAAAGTCGGCAGACACCGGCACCCCCCGACAGCTTGGCAGCCCCGATCGACCGCCACAGTCCTTCAAGGACGCCGTGGATGCGGAACGTGAAGCTGTCTGGAACGACAAGGAGTTGGTCGGCCGCATTCGTCGCGGCAAGGCGTCCAATGAGAATTGGGTCACGGACGTTGCGCGCGAGCGCGTCATGCGTCGCGAGGCGGCGGACGCCGTAGACCGCGCCATCAATGAGCAGGGGCTTTCCCCCGATGACGTCAAGGACGTGGCGAAATTCTATCGCCGTGCCGATGGAGAGACTCCGGCCCAGGCATTCGATCGTGCGGCTGATCGCTGGGTGGAGAGCGTCGAAAAGGACGAGGCGGCATACTGGAACAAGACCGACTCGGCCGATCACGAGTATAGCGCCAGCGGTGAGATCCTGACCGATGGCATTGATCCGGCGACCCGAGACCTTGCGGATGCCTACACCGGCAAGCACAATGATACCCCAGCGGAGGATGTTCCCTTTGAACAGACAGATGCGCGCGGCCCGTCTCCGGCGCGGGGCGCAGAAGATCATGGCGGCGAAGCCAGTCACGGAGGAGGGGAGCGCGCTGGCGGCGAAGATGCGCCGCGCCGCGACGTTCCTCGAGAAGACCCCGGACCAGACGGCGGAAGACAGACCGTCATCCCCGGCGCCGAGCGCGACGAGCGCGGAGCCAACCAGCGTCGATCCGACCGACCCCTGAGAGGCGGCAACGAGGCGCCGCCGAAGGGCGGGCTATTCGATGACGACGCACGCAACCAGGGCGACATCTTCGATGCCCCCAAGCCGAAGGGCCGCGGCGTCAACCAGATTGGTGAGGCAATCCGCACCGGCGAAGACACGCCCTATCCGCACGACAACACCTATCATTGGGACGAGCAGACCAAGAGTCTTGAGCGTCGCGCCAGCTACGACGACGGACAGATCGAGGTCGACCGTCCGTATGTCGATCGCAAGGGCGCGATTAAGTGGTTCTCCGGCGACGAAGATCCCGGCTATGACCACCTGAAGCCCGCGAAGTTTGCGACGCGCGAGGCGGCGGAGAAGGCCGTCGCGGAAGATCGTGCGCGGATCGAGCGCATCAATGCCAGGGCCAAAACCAGACCCAAGGACGACTTCACGCCCGGCGCTGACTTCCACAGCAACCCGCTTTTCGATCCGCGTGTGTGGCGTTGGTTCGGCAAGGGCCTCGGCTTCGACGAGAAGTGGCGGCACGAAATGTCGTCGCTCGCCAAGGATCTCGCGGAAGCTCGCCTCGATCGCGGGCAGAAGACCGGCAAGGGCGCCGACTTCGCGCGTATGGTGTTCTACTCCGTGGACGGCGCGCTGCGCTCCCTCGGCCACGCCTACGGAGACAGCCCGACGATCAAGAAGATTGCCGACATGCTGCACGCGCCGGCCGACACCGGCCGCGGCGGCGCCGTCGAGCGCACCTTCATCGAGGCCGTCAACGGTCGCGCCAACAAGAACCTGAACGATCTCGCCAAGGTCATCGGCCCCTTCCAGGACCGCC
>CAZENI010000994.1:0-1634 GCA_964513055.1 uncultured Opitutus sp. | reverse complement strand
CGTCATCAAGGAAGTCCGCGCCATCACCGGCCTGGGCCTCAAGGAAGCCAAGGATCTCGTCGAAGGCGCACCGAAGCCGGTCAAGGAGAACGCTCCCAAGGCCGAGGCCGAGGAAATCAAGAAGAAGCTCGAGGCGGCCGGCGCCCAGGTCGAGCTCAAGTAATTCGCCGAAGCTTGGCGGTTTTCATCGCACAACTTCCGATTTTATCGGGACAGGCCGTGCCTCTGCGCGGCCTGTCCTTTGCCTTTTCTCAAATTGTTCTTTCGCTCCGTTTTTCCAGCCTCGTCCGCCGCGCGCACTGAGGGCACTGCCGCGTCCTTTTTTGTTTCGTAATCTCTACCGGGAATTCTCATGGCCGACCGCAATAACTCCGAACGCATCAACTTCGGCAAACTCCGTGAAGTCATCCAGCCGCCGAATCTCATCGAGATTCAGATCACGTCGTATCTCGACTTCCTGCAGAAGGGCATTCCCGAGAAGCAGCGCAAGCCGCAGGGCCTCGAGGCCGTGTTCCGCGAAGTCTTCCCGATTCTCAGCTACGACGAGCGCCTGACGCTCGAATACGTCTCCTACAACCTCGGCGATCCCAAGAACACCGAGCTCGAGTGCCTCCGCGAGGGCATCACGTATTCAGTTCCCCTCTACGTGAAGCTCCGCCTCCGCGAGGAGGACTTCATCAAGGATGAGGACATCTACATGGGCGAGATTCCCATGGTCACTGAGCGTGGCTCGTTCATCATCAACGGCGCCGAGCGCGTCGTCGTTTCCCAGCTCCATCGCTCCCCCGGCATCGCGTTCGAGGTCACTCCGCACCCGAACGGCAAGCCGCTCCACTCCTTCCGCATCATCCCCGACCGCGGCACCTGGCTCGAGGTGCAGTTCGACAACAACGACCTGCTCTACGTCTACCTCGACCGCCGCCGCCGCCGCCGGAAATTCCTCATCACGACGCTGCTCCGCGCCATCGGCTACTCGAGCGACATCGACCTGCTGAATCTCTTCTACGAGATCAAGGACCTCAAGGTCTCCAAGGCGCTCGACATGGAGAACGTCTCCACGCTCGTCCTCGTCGAGGACGCGATCGACGCCCAGAAGGGCGTCGTGCTCGCGCGCGCCTTCGAGCCGCTCACGAAGGCGATCGTTCGCACGTTCGAGAAGCACGAGATCACCACGCTCCGCGTCATCGACACTTCGATCGACGAGGGCGCGATCATCCGCGCGCTCAAGAAGGACCCGACCCGCAACGAGGAGGAAGCGCTGAAGGAAATCTACAAGCGCCTCCGTCCGGGCGAGCCGCCGACCACGGCGAACGCCAAGGCCCTCCTCAAGCGCCTGTTCTTCGATCCGAAGCGCTACGACCTCGGCCGCGTCGGCCGCTACAAGGTCAACCAGAAGCTCGGCCTCAAGGCCGAGCTCGAGCAGCGCATCCTCGAGAGCGCCGACATCGTCGCCGCCACCAAGTATCTCGTCCGCCTCAAGCGCGGTGTCGGTGTCGTCGACGACATCGATCACCTCGGCTCCCGCCGCGTCCGCACCGTCGGCGAGTTGCTCGCCAACCAGTGCCGCGTCGGCCTCAGCCGCACCGAGCGCCTCGTCCGCGAGCGCATGACGATGTATGACCAGAGCGTCGACT
>CAZENI010000993.1:0-1638 GCA_964513055.1 uncultured Opitutus sp. | reverse complement strand
CGGACTCGAGTTTGGGGGCGAAGCCGCCCTCGTCACCGACGGCGGTGGCGAGGCCCTTTTCCTTGAGGACCTTCTTCAACGAGTGGAACACTTCGCAGCCCATGCGCAGGCCTTCGGAGAAGGACTTGGCGCCGGTGGGCATGATCATGAATTCCTGGAAGTCGATCGGGGCGTCGGAGTGGGCGCCGCCGTTCATGATGTTCATCATCGGCACCGGGAGGACCTTGGCGTTCGGGCCGCCGAGGTATTTGTAGAGGGGCTGGCCGAGGGCGGCGGCGGCGGCGTGGGCGGTGGCGAGCGAGACGCCGAGGATGGCGTTGGCGCCGAGCTTGGCCTTCGTGGCGGTGCCATCGAGCTTGAGCATCGCGCGGTCGATTCCGATTTGATCGACGGCGTCGTGGCCAATCAGCGCGGGGGCGATCTTGGTCTTCACGTTGGCGACGGCCTTCTGCGTGCCTTTGCCGCCGTAGCGGGCCTTGTCGCCGTCGCGAAGCTCGATGGCTTCGTGTTCGCCGGTCGAGGCGCCGGAGGGAACGGCGGCGCGGCCAAGATGGCCGGAGGCGAGGCGCACGTCGACCTCAACGGTCGGATTGCCGCGCGAATCGATGATCTCGCGGGCGGTGATGGCGGTGATGGTGGTGTTCATGCGTGAGAGAGAAACGCGGGCGGGAGAGGGTCGGCTGAAAACACGAGGGTGCAGCAAAGGGCGCGCCGTCGGCGAGGGAAAGGGAAAAGTGTGTGCACAGGTTGGCGAACGCGCCGCGCGGGTTGCGCGCGGAGGGATGCCGGCGCGGGCGGCGCACCGGGACCGGCGCGGAAACGCGCCGCGGAAAACTCAGCCGCCTACCACGGCGCTTTCGACTGTCCGAGGCGATGGAGGAAACGCCGGAAGGCGCTGCCGGTGCGCGGCCGGGACTTCTCCGGGATCTGCCGGTGGAAGCCGCGGTCGACGGCGAGCTGGCCGACGGTCATGCCATCGTAGTTGCGCGTCGCCACGTTTTCCGGGGTGAGCAGCGCCGGCGGGACCTGGTCGAGATGGCCCTCCTGGGCGGCGGCGTGCAGCGGGGTGTCGCCGTTGTCGTTGCGGGTGAGGAGGAGCTGCGAGGTGATCTGCGCGGCGGGAATCTTGTCGAGCTGGCCGGTCTCGGCCGCCGCATGGATCGCGGTGAAGCCGGTCTTGCTGGCGAGCACGAGGTTGTCCTGCGTGAGGAGGGCGGGCGGAATCTGTTCGAGGTGGCCGGAGATGGCCGCGGCGTGGAAGACCGTGTCGCCGGCGCTGGTGGTCTCGCGCAGTGCGGCGCTCGTCAGGAGGGCGGGCGGCACCTGGTCGAGGTGGCCGTTGAAGGCGGCGACGTGCAGCACGGTCTCGCCGCCGAGGTTTTTGGCCGCCATGGACTCGGCGGTCACGAAGGCGGGCGGGAAGCGGTCGAGCGTCCCGTTCTCCGCGGCTTCGTGGAGCAGGGTGTTGCCGACGTCGGTCCGGCGCAGCACGACCTCGAGATCGAGGAGGCCGGGCGGGAGTTGGCCGAGGTGGCCGTTGGCGGCCGCGACGTGGAAAACGGTCACGCCGGCGTTGCTGCGGGTGGCGAGCACGTCGGCGAGGAGCACGCGGGCCGGCACCTGATCGAGGTGGCCGCC
>CAZENI010000992.1:0-1639 GCA_964513055.1 uncultured Opitutus sp. | reverse complement strand
CGCGTGCAGGTAGCCACTCGCATAGCTTCCAAACTCTCGGCTCACTGGATGCTCCCCTATTGAACCCGCTGCAGAATGCCCGTGCGTGGGCACCACTGGTAGCCGTCCGGCGCCATCACGTCGGGTTGCGACTGCGACAACGTCTCGACGATCTGCCTCAGCTCTGGATCGGGCGGCGACGGCATGTGCCGCAGGCATCGCCAGCGCCCGGTCTGCCCCTTGGTGTTGACGCGGTATAGATCAACGCCATCGGCTGGCGTGCCTCCGCACGTTTCACACTGCATGCCTGTCGCTCCGTTGTTGGTTGGTGGGGATCAGGCCAGATCGCCCGCGTCGAACGCACGCGGCACTCGGCTTAGATGCTGCGCGCAGCACCGCTTCTGGCCATCTTAGTGCCTAGCCCCATAACCGGCTCCCTCACTGCCAATTGATCTTAGATTGCCGAATTCTGGCGCGTATCGCTGCTACAGCCGGCGGCGGGCCATCGAAGCGTTTGATCGGGGACGGACTGCGTCGAGCCATCGCCAGCTGTCGCTTCGCAGACCCAATCCACACGCGCGGTCGTTTCGGATGTTGCCGTGTTCCGGCATACGTGAAAAACCGCTGGCGCTCCCGAGCAGCCCACCAAATTTTCAGCATCCGCCGGCCCTCCTATGTTATCGCTGCATCAGCCCGAGCAGGCCAGCCATGAACGCGGCCTTCTCGCGCGATTGTACTTCGCGGTACTGGCCGGGCAAGAACACAGCCCGGCACATCATCGCGTCTTCTCCCTCCGCCGTGAACGCGAACCAATGCTCGCGACCGCGCCGGATGAATTTCTCGAACCAGATCGTAACGGACGTTTTTGGCAGCGGCCCTAGCGGACCCTTGTCGTCGTCCATCGCAACCGGCAAAATCATAGGCACGCGCATCCGCTCGCCAGCGACTAGCCGCGCCGTGAACCACGACGGCAGTTGCAACACGGTCAGCGGTTCCATCGTCTCATCGTCGTATAGAACGACGCGCATTGCCGGCACGAGCATCCTTACTGCTCCCTCATTTACGGCCCTTCGGCCGGCTGTAATTGTAGACTGATCCGCGCGAGATGCCGAACCGCTTGGCGATCACGCCCGGCTTTATCCCGCTCTTGTAGAGCTGGCGCACTTCGCGCCGCTGTTCCACCGTCAATGCCCACTCGCGCCCGAACTTCGCGCCTTGCGCTTTGCGGTGCTGCATGCCGCGCTTCGTGCGCTCCGCGATCAGCGCTCGCTCGAACTCCGCTACCGCGCCGAGCACATGCAGCAACAGCCTGCCGATCGGCGTGCCCGTGTCGATCGGCTGCGACAGGGTTTTGAAGCGGACGCCGCGCGCCTCCAATTCCTCTAGGCGCTTGAGCAGATCGAAGATCGAGCGGCCGAAGCGGTCCAGGCTGACGACGACAACCGTATCGCCGTCCCGCACGTCCTTCATGAGCATGGCGAGCCCCGGACGCTTCCGGCTGACGCCGCTCGCCTTGTCCGTGTGAATGTGATCGGGCTCGCAACCGGCGCGCTTCAGCGCTGCAATCTGCGCGTCCAAATCCTGATCGTCCGTCGATACGCGGGCATAGCCGATCAGCAGCCCTTCGTCCGGTTCGACCTTTTTCATAACCGCCCATTGC
>CAZENI010000991.1:0-1645 GCA_964513055.1 uncultured Opitutus sp. | reverse complement strand
ACTCTGCGGTGGCGAGCAAGCTCTTCCCGCAGCCCCTCACCGGCCCGCTCCGCGTGTCGTTCACGTTCTTCCTTGAGCGCCCCAAGGCACACCACGAGGATGGTGACCGAAGCAGGCCGGTGCGTGCCAAGTACAGCGACGCGATCCCGGTCGTGCGGCCCGACGCGCTCAAGCTCGCGCGTTCGACAGAGGACGCGCTGACCGGGATCGCGTGGGGGGATGACGCACAGACGTTCCACGTTTCGTCCCTGAAGCAGTACGTGCGCGGGGACGAGCGGACTGGATGTCTGGTCGAGATCGTGGAGGCGAGCCGTGCTTGAACCGCGAGCGGCGTTGAAATCAATAGAGACTTCGCCGCTTGATGTGCGCCGCGCGGGGACGTGCGTTCCCGGCGGCGATTGATGGAGGTTTTGTGATCGCGACCACGACCAGCAAGGGTGAGCTGCGGCGCGGGTGGAGGCCCGGCGCTGGGCTGTTCGGCGAAGTCGATGTCGATTACTTTGCCGGCGGTGGTGGTGTCGCGCTCGGCTTTGAGGTCGCGACGGGCAAGTGCTTCGATTTGGCGGTCAACCACGACGCCGCGGCGATCGAGATGCACGCGGTCAATCACCCGGGCACGCGGCACCTGCGGGCGAACGTGTGGGAGGTTGACCTCGAGCGCGAGATCGGGCGGCGTCCGATCCGGCTCTTCTGGGCTTCGCCCGACTGCCGGCACTTCTCGCGGGCCAAGGGCGCGACGCCGGTCAAGCGGGAGATCCGGGGGCTGGCGTGGATCGTGATCCGGGTCGCGCGGAAGCGCCCGCCTCGGATCATCATGCTCGAAAACGTCCGCGAGTTCATGGACTGGGGCCCGCTCGTCAAGGTGGGGCAGGACGCGGACGGGAAGGCGCTGTGGAGACCGTGCCCAGATCGCAAGGGCATGACGTTCCGGAAGTTCGTGCGCGGGCTGGAGCGGCTCGGGTACGCGGTGGAGTGGAAAGTCTTGGATGCCGCCGACTACGGCGCGCCGACGCATCGCCGTCGCCTGTTCCTGATCGCGCGCCGCGATGGGCTGCCGATCGTGTGGCCGGAGAAGACGCATGGCAGCTCGAAACAGCTTCCTCGAGGGGCAGATGTCGGAGACAACGCTCGCCGTGTATCGATCGCTTCCAAGCGGAGAAGTAACCTGGGCCGACGCGATGTGCATTGCGAAGAGGGCAACGGGCAAGAAGGGGGCATCGGTCGGACAGTGCCTCGGTCGACTGGTGAAGATGAAGGCGATCGAGCGGAAGTTCAACGCGGTGGGTCAGCAGGCCGTGTTTGTCGTTCCCTGAGGCCCTTCCGCACCGCCGCCGAGTGCATCGACTGGTCGATCCCGTGCCCGTCGATCTTCGACCGCAAGCGCCCGCTCGCGGAGAAGACCTGCAGGCGGATCGCGAACGGGATCGTCCGCTACGTCCTGAGCGCGGCGCGGCCGTTCATTGTGCCGGTCAACCACGGCGACGGCTGGAAGAACGCCGGTGCCCGCGATCGGTCGATCGACAGGCCCGCCCCGACGCTGACGGCTTCGCGTGGCGAGTACATCGTCGCGCCGTCGCTCGCCCAGGTCGGTTGGGGCGAGCGTGAGGGGCAGGCGCCGCGGTGCATGGACGTCGAGCGCCCGCTC
>CAZENI010000990.1:0-1646 GCA_964513055.1 uncultured Opitutus sp. | reverse complement strand
CCAGCGTCACTTCTTGCAGGCTGCCCACGGGCTTGCCGTCTTCCATCACCGGCAGGAACGCCACGGCGATGGACTGGCTGACGTTTTCCCACGCCCGTTTCATCCGTTCGAGCTTCCCGGGGAGGGTGTTCCCGAACGCCTCGCCGCTCTTGCCGAACTCCCGGTTGAGCTCGGCCAGGATCAGTTTCTGTGCGCCCATGGTGTTGCCGGCGTCGACCATGGCCTTGATCTGGTCGCGTTGCCCCTGCGTGAAGCTCACACCGACTTTCTGCAGGGCGGTGACGCCACGCACCGGGTCGTTCAGGGCTTTGCCGAGCTGGATCGCTGACGCCTTGGCGTCCTGCCCGAGGGCCACCGACATGTCGACCATGGTGCGGGTCGTCTGGTTGAAGATGTCGTTGCCCTTGCCGGCTTCGTTCCGCAGGTTCGTGAACGTCAGCAGCAGGTTCTGGCCGGACTGGATGGCCTGCCCGTCGATGCCCGTCTTGGCCTCGAGGGCGGACGCGAGCCCTTCGATTTCCCGCTTGGTGACCTTCGCCGCACCACCGGTGGATTCGATGGCGGCGGCGGTCTGTGCGCTGACCTTCTCCGCCTCCATCAGTTCACCGATGCCGGTGCGCAGCGCCATCACGAACGTCCCGCCGATCGCCGCGCCGGCGGCGAGCGCACCGACCTTGAGGGCGCCGAAGGACTTGCCGGCGGCACCGTTCAGGCGCGACAGGGCACGTTCGGCGTCCTGGGTTCCCTTGGTGACCCCCGACGAATCGGCGGTGATGAAGAACCGTGCGGCGGCGCGTGCCATCAGCTACCCGGGTTCGTGTCCTGGCGCCCACGGCACGCCATCCGGCGGCGGTGGACTGCCGGTGACGGGGGCGTACGGGTCGAAGGGTTGCGGCGCCCCCGGGGGCACCATGAGGGGCGCCGCATCTTGGTCGGCCAACCGTTCGGCCAACAGGCTGTCAAGGACGTAGGCGTCAACGCTTCCGGGTGGTAGTCCGGCGAGGTGGCTTGGTCGGCTGTTCCACGTCTGCGCTACCTGCGCCATCCTCAGTGCCGCCGGTGTCGCCACGAAATCGGCCGAGCTCGGCGACCCCCCGCAGCGCCAACTCGAGGCATTCGGCCAGTTCATCGTCGGTGAGCTCACCGGCCCACACGGGGTCACGGTCAGGGTCGGTGGCGTCCCAATCCGGGGGGAGGGCGTCACGGTCCCACACGACCCTGGGGCGGACGAACAGGGCCTGCACGATGTCCCGTTCGATCTGCAGGGCCATGACGCCTTGGCGGCCGGTGAGCTGCCCGTCCTCGGTGAGCTGCAGCAGGGCGTCGGCGACGTCCACGCGGCCTTCCTCGAGGGCCTGCTGCATGAGCCACTGCATGGGCAGGTGACGCCAGATGGTGGCGGTCCACCCGCTGCGGAACGTGTGGTCAACGTGTGCTGTTTCGCGGCCCATGGTGCCCCCTTGGGTCGATGGCGGTCAGGTCAGGCGTAGGACGCCGTGGCGTTGCACAGGGTGATCGTCACGTGGCCGGCGGCCCCGCTGGTCGTCCCCCTGAAGTCGAACGTCGCGCCGATGCGCCGCCGGTTCTCGAGGGCGCCGATGCCACCCGCGACGTACTGCGCGTTGGCGAACTCCACGAACAGCTTG
>CAZENI010000989.1:0-1648 GCA_964513055.1 uncultured Opitutus sp. | reverse complement strand
CGTGCTCCGCCATCAAGCTTCCCAACGGGGCGTCGCTGTCCGACGGTCTCTCCGAGGACGAAGCCGTCCTCATCGCGCTCTGGAACAACGCGTCGTTCCGGGAGGTACTCGCGGATGTGCGCCTCGCCGAGAGCGACCTGGTGGCGGCCGGCATGCTGCCCAACCCGGAGATCGCATTCTTCCTGCCGATGGCGGGGAAGCCCCTCAAGTACGCGTTGGACTTCCCGCTTGAGGCGTTGTGGTTGCGCCCGATGCGCCTGCGCGCGGCCCAGCACGAGTCCGTGCGTACGGCGGAACGCGTGACACAGGCCGCGCTGGACCTGGTGCGCGACGTCCGCAAGGGCCACGCAGACGCGCGGCTGGCGGAAGCCCGGGCCGGTGTCTCGGACGAAGCGGTCCAGATCCGGAAGCGGCTCGCAAAGCTCGCCGCTGACCGGCTCGCGGCAGGTGACGCAAGCCGGCTCGAAGCCTCCCTCGCTTCAACCGAAGCCGCGCGCGCCGAGCACGACGCCGTCCGAGCGCACTCGGAAGTGATGTTGGCTTCGATCCGACTGGCAAGGCTGCTGGGCATCGGACCGATCCAGGCCCCCATCGTCCTCGTGGGGGCACCGGCACCCACCGCCCCCGCGCTGGATCCGGCGGCGCTCGTCCTCGAGGCGCAAGACACCCGGCCCGACGCGCTCGCGGCCGCCGAGCAGGTGGTTGTCGCGTCCGAGCGTGTGCGCTTGGCACGGTCGAGCCAGGGGCGCGTGCTCGGCATCCTGGACGCCACCAGCGGAGATTCTGGGCACGTGCCCGGGCCGGCGGTTCGCGCCACGCTCCCGCTCTTCCATCGCAACGAAGGGGGGATCCTGCGGGCGGAGGCGGAGCTGGACCGGGCGCGGCGACAGCAGGAGAGCCTCCAACAGCGTATCGCCGAAGAGGTGCAACTCGCGTTGGCGCGCTACGCGTTGGCCAAGACGGAGCGGGAGCTCACGATGCACAGGCTCCTGCCACCGCTCGAGGCTGCCGTCCTACGCAGCGAGGACGCACTGGAAGACAGCCCGACGGGCTACGTGCTGGTGCTGGAGTCGGTCCGCCAGCTCCTCGATGCACGTTTGCGCGCTGCACAAGCCACGGCGGACCTGCAGTCCGCATGGGCCGAGCTGGAACGCTCGGTGGGTCGACGCCTCGCTCCTCGCGCGGAGACGGTGTCGTGGGGGAACGGGTGATGCTGAGACATCTGGCCGAAGGCGCGATCCTCGTCCTGGGCCTTGGGCTCGGTGCCGCAGGGACCCTTCTCTGGCGTGGTTCGAACGGCGCCAAGCCCGACAATGCGGCGACGATGACCAGGCCGCCCCCCGCGACAGGCACGACCGTGCACGAGGCGCAGCTCAACGTCGTGACGCTGTCCGACGAGGCGCGAGCAAGCCTGGCGATCCAGATCGAGCCGGCGAGGACCGAGACGCTGCGTCGGGCGCGCGTGTACGGCGGCGTGCTCGTGCTCCCCCCGGGGCAGAGCATCGTCGTCCAAGCCCCGGTCGCCGGAACCCTGGCCTGGGGACCTACTGGTCCCTTGTGGGCGGGCGAGGCCGTCGAGGCTGGCAAGACGCTGTTCAGCCTTTCGCCTACCTACTCGATCGAGGGCAGGACCGCGCTGGTGGTCTCG
>CAZENI010000988.1:1015-1673 GCA_964513055.1 uncultured Opitutus sp. | reverse complement strand
CCGACATGCGCATGGCGCATCTGTCCGTGAAGCCGTGCTCGGCTTCAACTGCAAGTATGGCCGAAAGATGCGGCGGCGGCGTCTTGAGAATCTCAAAGCCCAATCGCTGGTAGAACGGCGCGTTCCAGACAACGCCGCGAAAGGTGGTGAGGGTGACCGCGACACATCCCATATCACGCGCGGCCTCTATCGCCGTCGTCATTAGTGCACGCCCGATCCCTTTGCGCTGGTAATCGAGGTGAACGTCGAGTTCGAGTACGTGCAACTCCATATCGCGCCGTCTGCTGGCGACGAAGCCCACAGGAACCCCACCGGTCTCGGCGACCCAGACGGATCGCGCAGCGATCAAGGGTGGATAGGCCACGGCCTCCGTCACAGTGTCGTCGGCCACCCAGGCATAGTCGGTGGCCCGGAACGCCTCGGCGACAGAGCGTTCAATTTCCGGAAGAATCGAAATGTCTACGTCTTCAGCAAGGCGGATGATCATGGATTTCCGGTACCCGCGGCGTCCGACAGGCCGAGCCGCGAGCCCTCTGCTTGGAGCTTGTTGGGCGTGGATGCTAGACGCCGACGAACTTCACTAGGTCGGCCATTCCGGCGCCGGTCGCATCGGGGGCGACACCCAGCTCTTCGCTGGGCAAGCCAGCACGATTGACCC
>CAZENI010000988.1:0-1005 GCA_964513055.1 uncultured Opitutus sp. | reverse complement strand
AGCCGAATGCCTTGGCGCCCACAGCATCCCACGATGCCGACGCGGCGAAGGCGATCTCCTCGCGACCCAGCCCGAACGCATCGAGGCCCATCTGATAGGCGCGCGGATCGGGCTTGTAGACTTGTACGCGATCAGTGCTGAGGTGCTCTTCCAGAAGTCCTTCCAGGCCTGAATTGCGAACCACGGCGTCGAACATCTTTGCCGTGGGATTGGCCAGGAAAGCCATGCGAACGCCCTTGCCCTTGAGGGTGCGTAGTGCCGGCGCCACGTCGGGCCACGCCTTGAGCTCGAGGAAAGTCTGCATCAACCGGTCGCGCTTGTCGGCGGCAAGATCGAGCTTCGTTGCCTTGGCCGCGAAGGCCAACGCCTCCTGTGTGACTTCCCAGAAGTCGGCGTAGCGGCGGGAAAGCGTGCGCAGCCATGTGTATTCGAATTGCCGCGAGCGCCAGACTTCCATCAGGCGCGCGCCTTGGCCCGGGAAGAGTTCCTCGGCCCGCATCGCCACGGGGCGCGGGTCGATGATGACGAATCCATCGAAAGCGACAGCCTTGACGCTTTTCGACTGGGCGAACGACCGGCGCGCCGGGTTGGCGATGAGGCCGACGGCGGCGGCGAAGAGAAGACGGCGACGGAGGGAGGGGTGGCTGGTCGTGGTCATATCGATGGCTCCAAGTCTTATTCCAGGTGTGGGAAGCGCGCGTCTCCTCAGCGCGCCGGTGTCAGCGTTTCGGCGCCCCCGGCGGCGCTGCCGGCATGGACCCATGTTCCCTCGAGCACGCCGTCGGCGCGGGCGCGGTACAACACCAGGTATTCCCCCGTGAAGACGCTGTTGTGGTCGCCGCGCAGGGTGTCGCCGATGAAGATCGCCAGCGTATCGCCCTGGGCCAGGCCCTTGCCGACATAGGTATGGCGTGTATCGGCGTTGAAGCAGGAGACGTCGTAGCTCTGGCCCGCAGCACTTATCCTGCAGGTCCCGACATAGCTACTGTCGCGCGGCCCGAAGCC
>CAZENI010000987.1:0-1683 GCA_964513055.1 uncultured Opitutus sp. | reverse complement strand
CCTCCTCGACTGGGGCATCCTCGTGCACAACGACTTCATCGTCGACCCCGAGCCCGGCAACCTCGCCGAGAACGGCGACCTCTTCGTCTCCGTCTTCCGCGATCCGCCGCACCCGATCACCAAGACCCTGCAGGAATACAAGCAGCCGCTCCGCCTCGGCGGCGCCCGCACCGTGATGCCCGACCCCGGCCGCTCGCTCGGCAGCGGACTCCACACCGTCACGCTCGCCGCCACCTCCAAGGCCGCGTGGGGCGAACGCGACCCGCGGCTCCCGCTCGTGTTCAACGCCGGCATCGACACCCGCCCGCTCCCCGGCATGGAGCCCGCCGACCGCCTCGGCGTCGCCGTCGCTTCCGAACGCCTCGCCGTGCGCGACAACCTCCCGTTCAGCGTGCGCGGCGGCAAGCTCGTCGTCTTCGGCACCGGCGACCTCGTCTCCAACTCCCGGATCGATCAGGGCAACCTCTCCGTCTTCCTCAACGCCGTGAACTGGTCCGTCGACCGCGACAAGCAGCTCAGCATCCCTCCGCGCCCCGTCGAGCGCTTCAAGCTCGCCCTCAGCGCCGCCGACTTCACCCGTCTCCGCCTCGCCCTCCTCCTCGTCCTCCCCGGCAGCGCGATGCTCCTCGGTCTGATCGTCTACTGGACGCGCCGCGCATGACGGGCAGACCGCAACCAGTAATCAGTAGCCAGTAATCAGGACATCCCGCCCGAACTGACCACTCACAACTGACCACTGACTACCGATTACTGACTACTGATTACTGACTACTGATTACGTCCGACCCCATGCGCACCAAAGTCACGCTCGTCCTGATCTTCCTGAACGTCGCGCTGTTCTTTTTCATCTTCAAGTTCGAGCGGAACTGGCGGACGGAGGCGGCCTCCCTCGAGGCCCGCAAACGCGTGCTCGGCCCCGAGGCGGCGGACATCCGCTCCCTCGAGGTCACGACGCTCACGCGCGCCGGCGAGTTCAAGCTCGAGCGCAAGCGCGACACCTGGTCCCTCACTCAGCCGCTCGAGTGGCCGGCCAATCCCCACGCCGCCAGCGCCATCGTCAACGAACTCCAGACCCTCGAGCACGAGGCCACGTTCACCGTCGCCGACGCCGCCAAGAACGGCCAGTCCCTCGCCGACTTCGGCCTCGACCAGCCCAAGCTCACCGTCGCGTTTTCCTCCGGCGATCCCGCCCTCGGCGGCGGCGCGCCCCGCGCGAACATGGTCCTGCGCATCGGCTACACCACCAAGGACGACAAGCGCCTCTACCTTCTCTCCCCCGCCGGCGATCGCGTGCACGTCGTCAAACGCAGCCTCCTCGATCGCCTCACCGTTCCGCTGGCGCAGCTCCGCGCCGACACGCTCCTCACGACGCGCGTCTTCGAGACGCGCTCGCTCCTCATCCAAACCGGCGCCGCCGGTTCCGGCGTCCGCAGCCGCATCCGCCGCGATGGCAACCGCTGGACCTTCGAGTCGCCCATCACCGCCCGCGCCAGCAAGACCGAGATCGAAATCGCCATCAGCGCGCTGAATGCGCTCCAGGCCAAGTCGTTTCCCACCGCGCCGCCCGGCGCCCTGCCCGCGTCCGCGCCCACGCTGCGCGTCTCCATCGAGGGCAACAACCGTCAGGAGACGCTCCTCCTCGGCGAACTCGTGCCCGCTCCTGCCGCCCCGGCCGGCGCGACC
>CAZENI010000986.1:0-1688 GCA_964513055.1 uncultured Opitutus sp. | reverse complement strand
TTCAACCTATGACGTTGTACCCGAACCAATCAGGCTCAAACTTTTGAGTTCGCGCATCGGGAATAAGATGAACAGAATATTGCTGTACCTGATCGACAACGAAGCAATCATCAATATCGAACATATCGTCTTTGTGTTGATCTACAGAATCCACCAAAAGCTGTGCCTTCGCTTTCTTTCTTGCTCCATCAGGTGAACCCGCCACAAAAAGTCCGAACTGGTGCAGCTCATCGGGAGGGCACCGTGAAGCAGATCGCCGCAACGATCGACGGAAACGGCCGCGTGGTCATCGAGGTCGACGGCGTCAAGGGACGCGCCTGCCTCGATCTGACCCGCGACATCGAACGCGCGATCGGGGTGGTCCGTGATCGCAATCCCAAGCCCGAACTCAACGAGCAGGAGGTGCAGCATGGCCAGCAGGCTGCAGGCGGTCGTTGATCTCGACGGCCGAGTGACCATGCCCTACGACGATGCGCTGGCGGGCCTCCTGGTGCATGGTGAGTCCAACACCGCGAGGGCGTCGCATGTCGAGCCCGGCAAGCTCGGCATCGGCTGGGAGGTGGACATGTCGCCGATCGACGGGCCGCGCCTCGGCCTCTTCATGCTGCGCGAGGACGCCCTGGCGGCTGAGCGCGACTTCCTCGAGTCGCCCGAAGGGGTGGCGCTGATGGTTGGCCGGCGCCCGGAGTGTGTCGCGTGAGCATGTCCATTGTCACACCGGAGTGCTCGGCAAGGCTCGATCGCCTCGTGACACTGGGCGCCGAGCTGCACGAGATCGGGCGGCTCGGCCTTGCCGAGGACCTGCGGCTCGCAATCGCGCTGTGTCGAACGACGGTCGGGCTCGAGGAGAGCGTGCGGACATTCGATCCCGCCGACACCAAGAGTGGCCTCAGGAACGGCGAGGCCGGGATCGCGTGCACCGACGCGATTCTCGCCTTCTGTGGCATCGAGACCCCGGGAGAACCACCATGCTCGTGATCACTCGACGCCAGCTCGAGTCGCTCGAACTCCACCTGGAGGACGGCCGCACGGTCACGATCAAGCCCGTTCGGATCGCCGGCGACCGGGTGCGCATCGGCATCGAGGCGCCGCGAACGATCCTGATCACGCGCGACGGAATGGCGCCCGAGGCTCGCCGGCAGGAGGCCGCGGTGTGAAGATCATCCCCGTCGCAGCGCTCGAGAAGCACATCGCGCTCGTCGGGAAGACGGGCTCGGGGAAGACCTGCGCCGCCAAGGTTCTCGTCGAGCACCTGCATGGCAAGGGCCGCCAGGTCTGCGTGATCGACCCGACGAGCGCGTGGTGGGGTCTGCGCCTCCTGGCCGACGGCAAGCGGAAGGGATTGGATGTCGTGATCGTCGGCGGCGGCAAGGCGGACGTGCCGCTCGCACCGAGGAGCGGGGAGGCCGTCGCACGACTCGTCACCGAGCAGGGCGCGAGCGTCGTGGTCGACGTGGGCGAGCTCTCGGTCAGCGAGTACACGCACTGGTTCACCGACTTCGCAGGCGCACTCTATCGGGAGATCAGGTCTCCGCTGCACCTGGTCATCGACGAGGCGCACCAGTTCATGCCGCAGGGGAAGGTGCACGATCCCCAGTCGGGGAGGATGCTCCATGCGGGCAACCGGCTGATGTCGGGCGGTCGCTCACGCGGCATCCGCGCAATGCTGATCACCCAGCGGCCGGCGA
>CAZENI010000985.1:0-1691 GCA_964513055.1 uncultured Opitutus sp. | reverse complement strand
CCCCAGCGGCAGGGGGCGCAGCCACCGATCGTAATCGGCGGCCGAGAGGCTGCCGGTGGCGCGCAGCCGCACGAGGCGCTTCACGTTGCGCCAGGGTTCGCGCGCCGTCGCCTTCTCGCGCGCCGCGTCGCTCATCCCCGGCAGGCTCCACACGAGCTTCGGCCAGGCGATCATCCAGATCCGCAGACCGTCGGCCGTCCACTGCGAGACGCCCAGCCGCGCGGCGATCGCCGGCCGTCCGGCCACGGCGGTCGGGCCGGTGAGCGGCTGCTGAAAAATCCGGCCCACGTGGGCGAACTCGGTGCCGAAATACGCCGTCCCGTCCCGCTGCTGCCACAGCGTCCGGCGCACCACGAGGGACGCGATGAAGCTCGTGGCGAAAAGCGCGTCGCGGGCAAAGGCCTCGTAGTGTCCCGCAGGATACTCGCGGTCCTCCTCGAAACCGAGGTAGTTCGCGAGCAGCAGCCGGTCCATCGCCGGATTCCAATACTGGAAGTTGACCACCACGCAGTCGGGCTCGCGCGCCAGCAGGCGCTGCACCGCGGCATACGCGCCCGGCAGCAGCCGGTCGTCATCGGTAAACGGCCAGCAGTAGTCGCCCGCCGCCATGTCGATCACGCGCGCGTAGTCCCGATCGACGCCCTGCGGCGGATGCCGCTCGTAACGCAGGGCCGGGATCCGGCCGCGGAAGCCCTCCACCACCCGCTCGGTGGCGTCGTCCCGGCTGCCGTCGAGGATCACGACCTCGCCCGCGCCGTCGATTTGCCGCGCAATGCACTCGAGCGTCTCGCCGATGATCCCGGCGCGATTCATCGTCGCGATGCAGAAGGAGAGCCGGGGCGCGGCCGGGCTGGACGGGGCGGGCATGGTCACGAGGCCAGGGCCGGCGGCCGGGCGGTGGGGCGCAGCTCGATTTCGCTCACGTCGACCCCGGCCGGCGCCTCCACCGCATATTCGATCGCCCCGGCGAGCGCGTCGACCGGCAGCTTCCACGAGTGATCGCGGGTGTGGTCATGCCGCGGCGAACGCGAATCGATCGGCCCCGGCAGCAGCGTGGTCACGCGCACCCCGAGCGGCGCCAGCTCGTGCGTCAGCGAATACCCCAGCCCGCGCAGCGCGAACTTCGACGCCGTATAGGCGCTGCCGCTCCGGAGCGGATCGAGGTTTCCGTTGATCGAGGCGATGTTCACGACGTGCCCCCGTTTGTCCGCGCTCAGCGCCGGCAGACAACTGCGGATCATCAGGCACGTGCCGGTGACGTTGGTCCGGACGATCCCGGCGATCTCCTCGAGTTCCAGGGCCGGCAGCTCGCGCGTCACCACGGCGGCGGCGTTGTTCACGAGCACGTCGATGCCACCGAGTTGCTCCCGCAGGCGCGTCACGCCGTCCCGCACCGCGGCGACCTCGCCCACGTCAAAGGCCGCCGTCGCGATGCGGCCGGCCGATGCGCCGGGCAGGGCCGCGAGCGCGGCGGCCGCGTGCTCCAGGCGCGCCGCGTCTCGCGCCACCATCCCGACGCGGTGTCCGCGCGCGAGAAACCAGCGCGCCAGGCCGAGCCCAAGGCCGGCGCTGGCGCCGGTGATCACGAAACGAAGGGAAGCAGACATGGTGACGGAAGCCACGCGCGCCGGGCGATGGCCGGCGGAGAGATAGGAGGCGCGCCGCGGAGTTCAAGCCCGGCCGCGACGAAA
>CAZENI010000984.1:0-1694 GCA_964513055.1 uncultured Opitutus sp. | reverse complement strand
GCCAGTCACGGAAAGGCGGCGCAAACTGCATGTCACGCTGAAAGGCGTCCTCGCCGCCGCGGTCCGCGAAGATCTTGGCAATGTCGCCCACGGCCTACCTCGCGACGCCCTTGGTCTTCTCGTAGGTCCGCAGGCCGGCAATGCCGAGCATGGCCGTAATCAACGACCACATATTCTCGTCGAGCGCCGGCGCGTTGAGGACCGCGGTGACAAATTTGTCACTGAAGAAGCTGCCGAAAGACAGAAGCATCGGCTTGATGAGGAATTGGAAGGCGATCGCGACGCCACCGACCCAGCCAATAAACGGTCGCCAGCCGGCGACGAACATATTGCCGGACGCGGCTTCCGCTTTGTTGACGTCGATCTGCGCGAGATCCGCCTGCTGCGCCTGAAGCATGAAATCGTTGAGCGCCTTGGCTTTGGCCTCGGGATCCGGGATCACCTTGTCGAGGACAGACGACAGGACGGGCAGCAGGGCGAGCAGGAACGCGGGCATCAGAGGATCTCCATGAGAACGCGAAGCGCCCACGGCGACGACGCGAGAAAACCGATAGACGCGAGGATCGCCGCGCACCCGGCCAGGAAGCAGAGCGCGCAGCGCATCAGAATTTCTCCGCGAATTTGTCGAGGCGGTTCGCCCAGCCGGTCGCAAAGACAGCCTGGGAGGGGTCGCGGCCGATGAAGCGCAACAGCAGCTCGTAGCGTTCGCACTTCAGGGCGTAGAACAGCGCGACGTCGTTCGCTTTCACGGCGGCGTCGTAAGCGGCGCGCGATTTCGGGCCGAAAATGCCGTCTATTTCGCCGTCGTATCGGCCCACGCCCTTGAGGGCGCTCTGAAGCGCCATGCGCGCGGCGCGCGGGCCGGAATTCACGCCGTAATCGAAGACAAAACGCGCGATTTCGGGATCCTGGATGAATTCGAGGCCCTCGAAGTAGTTTTTCCGGTAGATCTGTCGGGCCTCATCGACGGACATTCCGGACACATCGGCCGCGGTGACGGCCGTTCCACGCCAATCGTGCAGCGCCGCGAGCGTGATGCCGTACTTGGTCGGCCCGCCGCGGTCGTTAGGGTGGTTGACGTAGCCGCCTTCGGTCTCGATGACCTCGGAAATCAGGGCGTCGATGTTGTCGGGCATGTCACTTCACCAGATGGAGCTTTTCCGCGACGTAGGCGACGGCCGTAGCCACGACCACAGAGACGGCGCCGATCTTCAGCAGCAACCACAGGGCGCCACGGCCGACGTTGGCCGTTGCCGTCAGGGCCGCGACGTCCTTGGCGATCGACTTCATCCAGTCGTCGAGACCCTCGAACCGGGCTTCCAGGCGGGCAAGGCGTTCCTCGGGCGTCACGTCGATCTCCGTCAGACTTTCCGCGCGATCGCGGCTTCGATGATCCCCCGGACCTGGGCGGCGCTCAGGCCGAGCCTGCCCGCCATAGACAGCAGCAGCCCGTTGTCGGAGGCCACAACGTCGGCCAGCTCCCAATAGAGGCTCGCTTCCTCGTCGGCCTCGATCGCGGCCTTGACCGCGGGCCACAGGCCACGATCGATCAGCTCGAGCGCGAAGCGCAGCTTGGAGGTTTCGAGACGCGGCAACGCCTGACGCGCCAGCTCGGCCTCGAAGGCTTCCTTGGTCGGTCGATCCAGGCCCTCGGCAAAGAAGATGTCCTCGTAATTCGGACCTCCGATGCTGTA
>CAZENI010000983.1:0-1694 GCA_964513055.1 uncultured Opitutus sp. | reverse complement strand
GCGTAGAGTTCGAGGATCCCTCCCTTGTCGGCGCCGTCGGCGTAGAGCTGGATCGTGAGGTCGTTGAGGTACTACATGGGTGGGGGTGGGGGTGGGAGCGGATTGTTTGAGGGGATTGAGGCGTCGCGGGGGTGGACGGGGCAAGGCGGAAGTCCGGCATGGGCGCGGTATGACCGGCGGCGGGGAGGCGCATTAGTGCTGTGCGGTGGACGGAAGTTTTGGGTTTTGGACAGGAGGGACAGGAGGGCGGAGACAGGAAGGACAGGAGGGTGGAAGAAGATGATTCCTGTCCCGTCCTGTGGCTGGGGTTCCTGTGAGTCCTGTCCAAAAAATCAGGAGCCGAGGATGACGGACGCGGCTTCGGCGAAGGAGTGGACGGTGAAGTCGGGCGGGGTGCGCAGTTCCTCGGCGTAGCCGAAATCGATGAACACGGTGCGGACGCCGGCGCGTTTCCCGCAATCGATGTCGCGCCAGCGGTCGCCGATCATCCAGGAGCGCGGGAGATCGAGATCGAGCAGCAGCGCGGCGTCGAGGAGCATGCCGGGCTCGGGTTTGCGGCGGCGGTCGGGGGGCGCGGACTTGTCGAGGCCGGGCGCGTAGCAGACCTCGACGTGGGCGATCGCGGGGATGCGTTGGCGGAGCTGCGCGTGCATGGCTTCGACGACGGCCTGCGACTGGGTGCCGCGGCCGACGTCGGGCTGGTTGGTGGCGACCACGAGCACGTAGCCGGCGGCGGCAAGGCGGGCGCAGGCGGCCGGGACCTCGGGAAAAAGCTCGAAGTCGGCGACCGTCTGCGGCGGATACGGCCGGCCGTCACGGATCACCTGGCGGTTCAGCGTGCCATCGCGGTCGAGGAAGATGGCGGGGCGGAACGTCGTGGCGGGCGAGGTGCACATGGTCGCGGCGGTCGTCCCCAACCGCGTCACTTCACTTGGTGGACTCCCACTTGGTCTGGTTCATCTTCAGGTCGGGGTGCGAGACGAAGAGGTGCCAGATGACGGCCTGGAAGGCCTCGCTGTGGGGCGTGATGTTGTTGGGGTTCACGACCGGCACGATGACGCAGGCGTCGGCGACTTTCGCGGTGTAGCCGCCGTCCTTGCCGACGATGCCGATGACGCGGGCGCCGACCTGCTTTGCGAGCTGGAGCGCGGTGACGAGGTTGGGCGAGACGTTCTTCTCGAGGTTGCCGCCGCCGACGGAGAACACGAGGACGGCGTCCTCCTTCTTCAGGCGCGAGCCGCGCAGCCACTCCACGAAGACGCTGGCCCAGCCCTCGTCGTTGGTGCGGGCGGTGAGCTCGGAGACGTTGTCGGTGGGGGCGTAGCACTCGAGGCCGCCGATCTTGCGGAAATCATTCACGGCGTGCGAGGCGTTGGCCGCGCTGCCGCCGACGCCGAGGATGAAGAGGCGGCCGCCGCGGGCGCGGACGGCGACGAGCTCGGCGACGCACTGCTCGCAATCCGCGGGGTTCAGCTTCGCGATGATGGCGGCGGTTTCCTGGAGGTGCTGGGCGGAATAGGACATGGGCGGAAAATTGGAAAACTGGGGAAATTGGGAAGGCGGAAAACGGGGGCGGAAGGCGAAAGGTGGAAGGCGGAAATGGTTAGGGGCGGGAGCGCAGGAGGGCGTCGAGTTCGTTCAGGCCCTCGTGCGAGCCGATTTCGTAGAAGCGCTGCTTGATTTCGTAGCCGGCG
>CAZENI010000982.1:0-1698 GCA_964513055.1 uncultured Opitutus sp. | reverse complement strand
CGACGGCGTTTCTCAACCCGAGCCGGAGCCGGTGGCGCTGCCGCGGGCGGGCTTGTCGATCGTCGCGATGACGGTGGCGGACTTCAGGTAGTCGGGGTCGATCTCGATGCCCATGCCCGGGCCGGTCGGGACCGGGATGACGCCGTCCTTGATCATGAAATTGGGCGTGAACCAGCTCGCCGGCTGCTGCGGCGCGCGCCACGGATACTCCATGAACGGCCCGATGTTCGGCGTGCTCGACGCGAACTGGAGGATGTTCACCGCGGCGGCGCCGGTCTGGGTGTTGTGCGGGACGATCGTCCGGCCGAGTTTCTCCGCGAGGCGGGCGACGCGTTTGGCGCGGATGAGGCCGCCGTTGTAATTGAGGTCCGGCTGCACAATGGCGACGACGCCCTGCTGCAGCATCCACTGGAAGCGCGGGAGGCTGCCGTCCTGCTCGCCGCCGGCGACCGGGATTTTCAGCGCCTGCGCGACCTCGCGCGTTTCGAGCAACTCCTCGAACGGGCACGGCTCCTCGAAGAACTTGAAATCGAGCGACTCGAGCAGGCGGCCGACCGCGATGCCCTTCTTCGCGTTGTAGGAGCCGTTGGCGTCGGCGTAGAGGACGGTCCCGGCAGCGAGCTGCTGGCGGGCGAGGCGGACGAGCTTGTCCGTCCGGCCCGGATACGCGTCGAGGTTCTGGCTCATGCGGCCGCCGATCTTGAACTTCACGGCCCGGGCCTTCGTCTCGGCCTGGCCGCGGACGTAGAGGGCGACCTCCTCCTCCGCGCTGAGTTCGCGGGCCGAGCCGGACAGGTAAACGGGGATCGCCTTCCGCACGACGCCGCCGAGCAGGGCGCCGACGGGTTTCGCGGCGACGCGGCCGAGGAGGTCGAGGGCGCTCTGCTCGCAGTAGGCGACGGGGCACCAGAGGGCGAGGCCGGCGAGCTTGTAGTTCGCGCGATAGACGGAGTCGACGAGGCTCTCGAGGTCGCGGGCGTCCTTGCCGATGAAGTGCGGCGCGACGAGGTTCGTGAAGATCGGGATGAAGTCCTCGACCTGCTTCGTCATCACGAGGCCGGTGGCGCCGCTGGTGGCGCGGGTGCGCACGAAGTGAGTCGAGCCGCGCTTGAGCAGCTCGATCGAGGCGATCTTCACGGGGTCCTTCACCTGCCCGGGCAGATTGAAGAGCGGCTGCTCGTAGTCGCGGAGGAAGCGTGGTTCGTCGGTGCCGGCGGCGGACAACAGGGGCGGAAGGCTGGCGGCGAGGGCCGCGCTGCCGGTGAGTTTCAACCAGTCGCGACGGGTGGTCTTCATGGGGTCAGCGGCGAGCCAACGCCCGCGGCGCGGCCGGGACAAACCGAATCGCGTCCGGGCGGCGCCCGGGCGGGCAACTCAGATCTCGCCGAGGCGCACGCAGCGGACGGTGCGGGCGTCACCGGCGGAGACGAGCGCGGGCTCGGCGGCCTGGCATTTCGCGAGCGCGAAGGGGCAGCGCGGGTGAAACGTGCAGCCGGCGGGCGGGTTGATCGGCGAGGGGGGATCGCCGGGGAGCACGATGCGCTGGCGGCTGCGCTCGGCGTCGGGATCGGGCGTGGGGATGGCGCTGACGAGCGCGCGGGTGTAGGGGTGCAGCGGCCGCTCGATCACGTCGCGGGCGGAGCCGAGCTCGACGATCTTGCCGAGATACATCACCGCCACGCGGTCGGAGATGTGTTT
>CAZENI010000981.1:0-1699 GCA_964513055.1 uncultured Opitutus sp. | reverse complement strand
GAGCACCTGCGTGACGGCGGCGACGCCGACATCCTCGGGCACGCGGACACCGTGGCGCTGCAGGATGGCCTCGAAATCCGCGAGGGCGTTGTAGTGATGGGCGAAGATCAGCACGTCGGGGCGGTGCTGCCGATACCAGCGCAGGAGCGGCTCCTCCTCGACGTGCGTGAGCTGCAGGACGGGAATGGCGGGCGCCGCGCCGGGCTGCAGGTGCGACCAGCCGAGATAGACACAGAGGTAGGCGTGCGCGCTGCGGCGGCCCTCGTAGTCGCCGAGCACGAGGCCCGGGCGGCGGTAGCCGAGGTCGCGGACCTTTTTCAGGACGCGCCACATGTCGTTGTAGGCGTGGCTGGTGACGCGATGCAGGGGCGTCTTGATGCTCACTCCTTGGGTGACGATGGCGTAGGAATCGAGGTCCGGCGGCATCTCCTCCTCGAGATTCGGGCTGCCGAAACAGAGGAGGCCCTGGATGCCGCGCGCGTCGAGGATCGCGCGGAGCCGGCGCGTCGTCATGCCGGGCGCGCGCAGCCAGAACGGCTCCAGCCGGTAGCCGAGGGCGTCGGCGCGCCGCGTCATACCTTCGTAGATACGACGGAGATGGAGAGCCTGCTCCCAGGGCCGCGCCTCCTCGTAGAAGGAGAAGACGCCGAAGCACGCCTCCTGCTTCGGGCTGCGCTTGAGCCGGAGGTGCATCATCAGCTCGGCGAGCTTCGCGTTGGGGCGGTAGCCGAGGCGCTTTGCGACCGCGAGCACGCGGCGCTTGGTGGCCGCGGGGATCTTCGGGCTGTCGCGGAGCGCGAGCGAGACCGTCGTCGGCGAGACGCCGGCCAGTTCGGCGATGCGGCGCGTGCTCATGGAGGGAGAGAACCGGGCGCGGCTGCGGCCGGGGAGGCCGGCGCCGGGCGGCAGCGGCTCAGGCGCGGGCGAGATCGCCGGCGCGCTTCTGCACGCCCGCGATGACGCTGGCGATGCGCTCCATCTCGGAGCGCGGGGCGAGGAGCTTGGTCTGGCCCAGCCAGACGGCCTCCTCGATGACGCGGTCGTGGACCGGACACTGGCTGCGTTCGAGCCAGCGGGTCATCGTGTCCGGGCCGTAGATTTTCCGGTAGTGCGGATTGGCGGCGAGGGCTTTCACGTGGGCGGAGGCGGTGAGGCTCGCGTAGCCGCTGCTGGCCGCGACGCCCTCCTTGGCGAGCGCCTGGAGAAATTTCGCGCGCGACAGCCCGGCGAACTGGCGGGCGTCGTAGCGCATCATGAAGAGGTGCCAGCCGCTGCGGTTGTTGCCGCTCGCGAGCTGGGCGGGGGCGAGACCGGGGATCTTCCGCAGCAGGGAGGCGAGGTAGGTGGCGTTGGCGTGCCGCGTATCCTGCTGGGCCTCGAAGCGGGTGTATTGCGCCAGGAGCAACCCGGCCTGGAATTCGGTGAGACGGTAGTTGGCCGCGCGGCCCCAGCTTGCGCCGGGCCGCGGCGTGCCGGGCGTGTGGAAATTGAAAACCTGGTTGGCGAACGCCTCGTCGTTGGTGAGCACGGCGCCGCCCTCGCCGGCGGTGAGGTTCTTGCTCGCTTGAAAACTGAAGCAGCCGCCGATGCCTTTGGTGCCGATGGGCTGCCCGCGCCACTCCGCGGTGAGCGCCTGGCACGCATCCTCGAGCAGCGCGATCTTTCGTGTGCGGGCGATCTCGGCGATGGCATCGATTTC
>CAZENI010000980.1:1027-1708 GCA_964513055.1 uncultured Opitutus sp. | reverse complement strand
ACATGCGCAGGTCGCGACGGTCCAGTTGAATGCCGTGAAAACGCGCAGCAGCCACTGAGGCATCGAGCCGGCACTCAAGCGCGCCGACCTTCGAGTCCAATTTACTCATCCGTCAGTTTTGTTTCCCACGAGGCCGTCGATAAAACCTCTCCACCCAGCCGCGTTAACTCAATCCCACACCGATTTCGTATGCCCGTTGATCGCGTGTTTATCCAGCCTTTTTGAACTGCGACTGCTGTAACCGCGGGTCACTTCGATGAAGTGCAAATACTTATGGCGATGCAAATATTGGAAAGCCCTGCCAAGCCTTTTGAGAAACCAATCCCCCTCGATCAGCCCGGCGATCGCCGATGGCCGTCGCATCACGTTGATTTCCGGCTCTATTTTGGGCCGGGCGACGCGTCGTTCGCCGCGCAACAGAGATCATCACGTCTTGGAATCAAGTCCACGCGGCGGACGATGTTTGTTCAGTCGCTCCGACCCAACGGTCAAAAATGTCGCATCGGAAGCCACGCTTCTCGCGCGACCTTATTGTCGATCCGCAGGGCCTTGCTCACGGCATCCTGCAAGCGATAATTGCAGTCAGCCGTTTGCCTTGCCAGCATGCTGACTTGCGGAGAGTATCCTCGGCTCGAGGGAAGGCATTATCGGAACAGCCCGGCATACTCTCAAATTAATAGC
>CAZENI010000980.1:0-1017 GCA_964513055.1 uncultured Opitutus sp. | reverse complement strand
AAAGACATAATATCGTGAGTTGTCCGATCCGGCGTGTCATCGGCAATCCGCATCTGTCGATCGACGCGGCAGAAGCCGGCATCCGGCGCACGGGCATTGCCTGGCCCTCGCCGAGAATCGGCGCGGCGTCGCGTCACACGATTCGCACCCAGACGCAGAACATCGTGTATGCTGGCCTTCGTGCCGTTATTGCAGCGAGGGAGGCAGGCGATGGCCAATGACAAAAACCGGTCCCTGAGTCGGACCCGGCGGAGCCTGTTCAAGGCGCTCGGCGTGACCGTCGGTGCAGCCGCGGCGATTGCCGTGCCCAAGAAGCCGGCCAACGCCCAGTGGTGGTGCTGGTGGTGCGGCGGTGGGAGCGGCGGCGGAAGCGGCGGTGGCTCCGTCTGTTTTCTCCGCGGCACGCGCATCCTGACCGGGGACGGCTACCGGCCGGTCGAGAGCCTGGCGATAGGCGACAAAGTTTCGGCCCGCTTCGCGGGGCTGGCGCCGATCCAGAGCATCACCAGCTTCGTCCTGAACCGGACCGGCCCGCGCCGCACCTGGGAGGGCGCCTCCCGGCCCGTGCGGGTCAAGGCCGGCGCGCTCGGTCCGGCTTCGCCAGCCGAGGACATCACCGTCACGGCGTCGCATGCCGTGCTCGTCGACGGCGCGCTGGTGCCCGTGATCAACCTGGTGAACGGCACCAGCATCGTCCTCGAGACGGCCGACGGCCACGAGACGCTGGAGTTCTTCCACTTCGCCCTGGCACGCCACGACATCGTCGATGCCGAGGGCGCGCCGTGCGAGACTTGGCGCGATGCTGCGGCCGAGGAGCCGTGCGTGCCCCTGCTCAGCTTCTACGGCGGCCGCGACGCGGTGCGCTCGCGCCTGCGCAGCGCGGCCGCGATCGTGGTCGACCGGCGCCAGCCGCTCGACATCATCCGCGACCGGATCGAGGAGCGCGGCCTGACCCTTCGAGCCGCAGCGTAGGGCCACCGGGCATCCGCCCGGTCCGGCGCAACCACAGGGCGCCGG
>CAZENI010000979.1:0-1710 GCA_964513055.1 uncultured Opitutus sp. | reverse complement strand
GGGAAGCTTTTCCATGTCTGGGGTCTCGTGCTCGGTGTGCCGGTTTGTAATTATATTTTCGGGCACGCGATTCGGCATGGGGATACGGTGGAGAAGGCGAAGGTGGGGCATAGATGAGGGCGTGGGTTAAAGGGGTTAAAGGGGACGGTCACCTTTATCGCTGTCGGTAGTGCACAGCGGCAGGTTGCGCGCGCGATAAAGGTGACCGTCCCCTTTAACCCCAAAAAAGAATTCGGCCGGACAGCAAGTTTTTGAGAACCTGGGGCGACCGAACGGGAGGAGTGCGTCCATGCACTGCCTCCCTACATCGCAGAACCGCTAGCGGCCGAAGCCGGCTTTGGGGTCGAGGTCGACCATCACGCGGATGCCGCGGTCGAGGTGGCGGGCGTTGCCCTTGCTCTTCGACTGCACCCAGATGGTGTAGCCCTGCGGCTTGAGGAAGTTTCGCGGGATGGTCGCGTCTTTCTCTTCTTTCGTGCCGTAGGGAATGCCGATCATCGCGCGAGCGTCGTTACCGAAGAGCTTTTCGCCGGTGGTGTCGTCTTCGACGATCACCTCGTGATTCGGGCGAATGTACTCGCTCGGGCGAATCTCGTGGGCGTAGAAGAGCTCACCGGCGTGACGGTTGTACTCGGACTTCTCTTCGATGATCCCGAGCTGCCGGAAGAACTCGTCGGCCGGGGTCGTTTCTTCCATCTGGTAGACTTGGAAACGGCCCTCGGCGGCGAGGGCCTTGCCGGCGTTACGCGACACGAAGTTCCGCGGCTTGCGGCCGGCGAGAGCGTCCATGCTGCGCTGGACGGCGTAGGGAATGGACGACTTCGCCGACTTGACGCGGTCGGTATAGGCCGCCTCCCAGGCGTCGAACGTCCCGCGGGCGCGGGCGGCGATACCCATGAGGTAGGTCGAGATGTGCTCGAACTGGTCGAGCCGGAGGAGCACACTGTCACAGCGCTTGGTGAACTCCTCCCAGAAGGTCTTGCTCTGGCCGCCGAACGTCAGGGCATAGATCGGATACACCTTCAGGTCCCGCTGTTCCTTCAGGAGCGCGCCCAGTTCCTCCCGCCAGTCGAACCCCTCGGGATTCTTGAAATGGCGGACCGGGTGCGGCTCGCTGTCGCCCGTGAAGGGGACGACTTTGACAGCATCCGGCTTCCATTTGAAGCTCCGGGCACAGTGGAGGGCGCGCTCGTAGCATTCCTCCCAGGAGGAGTTTCCGAGGGCATCGGGAACCGAGTTGAAGTACTTGATGATCTCCGCGCGATTCGACGTGAACGGGAGCTGGAGAATATCCCGCCCGCCCTGGTCGTGACGATCGAGGACCGAAATAACGCCGACTTCGAGATCGGCATCGCCGTTCGCATCGAACAGCTCGTTCACGACGCGACAATTGTCGCGCTTCACTTGCTGCCGAAGCCCGCCCATCGAGGCGGTCTGATCGTGGATGAAGAGATACTGGAGACGCTTACCGGTACGAGTACGAGCAACCATCGTAGGTCCTTTCGAGAACCAACAACCCAAAATGCGTGCAATGCCTTTGACCAATCAAAGGGGTGAGATCGCACGCCTGAACCAAGAGACTTGCTGTCCTATGGCCTCCGCTTGCGGAAGTGGGCGCTGCAGCGAGCGCCGCAGCGGAGACCAAGGACATCTGGCCTTCTACTCGTCTTCAAAGTGAAAAGTTCGGGATCGACTCCGCCGTGCGCCGGC
>CAZENI010000978.1:0-1717 GCA_964513055.1 uncultured Opitutus sp. | reverse complement strand
GATCGAATGGAAGATCATGGCCCGAACGGCGCCCCAGCCCTGGCTGGCCTGCAACCGATGCGGCGGACCGAGGCGCTTCCGCAGCAGCGACCGGATCAGGGTCAATGCGAACGGCAAGCGCGTCGATGCCTGGCTGATCTACAAGTGCACCGGCTGCGCCAGCACCTGGAATCGGCCGGTCGTCGAGCGCCAGTCGGTGCGGACGATCGACCGCGACTTGCTGATGTCGCTGCAGGTCAGCGAGCCGGGGCTGACGCGCAGGCTCGCCTTCGATATCGAGGGCCTGCGGCGCAGCGCTGGGCGCATCGAGGAGTTCGACGACGCCTTGGTGGTCAAGAGCGTGCTGCCGAAAGAGACAATGGCGGCGCAACGGCTGGAAATCCGGTGCTCGGTCCCCGAACCGGTCGGCCTGCGCGTGGATCGGCTCCTCGCCAACGAGCTGCGGCTGCCGCGGAGCCGGATCCGGAGATTGGCGGAATCCGGCGATCTCGCGGTCCTTCCATCGGTGTCGTCGCTGCGCCGGCCGGTGAGGGACGGGATGCTGCTGCTCCTGCGGCAGGAGGCCGGCAGCGGCACTCCGTATTGGCGACACGCGTTGCCGGGAAATATCATGGCATCCTGACGCGAGGAGATACGGACTTGAGGAAGCTCGTCGGATGACCGCGGTGCGCGTCGCCCTTAGAGTGCCGGTGGGCCGCCCACTGCCCGATCTCGCGGCATTCATCGCCCGCTGCGAAGACGCCGGCCTCGACGGTGTCGGCATTCACGATCATCCCTCGAGCGGCCGGGACGCCTACCTGGCCCTGGCGCTGGCTGCCCAGGCGACGCGCCGCCTGCAATTGTTCCCGGCGACCTCGAGCCCGCTGGTCCGCCATCCGCTGGTGCTGGCCTCGCTGGCCCACAGCCTGGAGGAGATCGCGCCGGGGCGGATGTGCCTCACAGTAGCGCCCGGGTTCATCTCGACGCGCAGCATCGGTCGGCCGCGGGCTGCGGTGGCCGTGATGCGCAATGCCATCCTCGATCTGCGGCGGCTTCTCGCCGGGGAGACTGCACAATTTGGTGAAACGCCGATCCGCCTGAGGAACCGCGGGTCGTCGCCCACGCCGGTCCACATGCTGGCCGCCGGCCCCCGCATGATCGAGCTCGCGGGCGAGGTGGCCGACGGCGCCTTTCTCATGGTCGGGCTGCATCCCGCCGCCGTGCGTGCCGCGCGGCGTCACCTCGAGGTTGGCGCCGCCCGGTCAGGCCGATCGCTAGCCGGCTTCCCGGTCGTGTTCGTCACCACGCTTGGCCTCGGACCCGATACGGAGGTTGGACCGCGATGGGTGAGAAGCTGGTTCGCTCCCGGGCAGCCGTTCCTCAACTATCCCAGCGCGTCCAATCTGCGCTGGCTCGCGGAAGCCGGCTTCGAGCTTCCGGAGGCGCATGATCCGGCGGCGATCCCCGGGGAAGAGGCCCATCGCATTGCCGATGCCTTCGGGCTGTTCGGGTCGCCGCAGCGTTGTGCGGATCGCCTTCTGCAGGCGCGCGAGGAAGCCGGCGTCGAGCAGGTGTTCCTGTTCCCGGCTCATGACCTCGCCGGCGGCTACGAAATGCCGGAGGCCGAGCTGCAGGCCTTCGGGAAAGTGATTCGCTCCAGGCTTGGAGCGTAGGCCCCGGCGCCTAGCCCGGATTTCTCAAACCCACCCATTTAAGAGAGCCGAAGGGTCGCCATCAC
>CAZENI010000977.1:254-1722 GCA_964513055.1 uncultured Opitutus sp. | reverse complement strand
TCACGGGAGGAGGCGCATGATGAACATCCTGGACCCGCATCGGCGTGCATCCGGGGCGAGCGTCGTGCCGAAGCGCGTCGCCGCGCTCGGCGCGTGCGCCGCGGCGCTGGCGCTCGGCATGGCCGTGGCGCAGGCACCGCCTGCCGCACCTCGCTCCGCCGCGCCGTCGGCGCCACCGTCCGGACCGCGCGGAGCATTCGCCCCCGAGGCATGGACCCCGCTCTTCGACGGCTCGACGCTCGCGGGATGGAAGGTCTTCACTCCCGGGGCGAAGGAGGGCCAGACCACCTTCAGCGCCGCCGAAGGAGTCCTCACCTGCACTGGTGCACCCGCCGGCTACATCGCCACCGAGGCCACCTTCGACGACTTCGAGCTCGAGCTCCAGTGGCGCTTCGATCCCGCGAAGGGGGCGGGGAACTCGGGCGTGCTGCTTCGGGTGGCCGACCAGGACGAGGTCTGGCCGCGATCGATCGAGGCGCAGCTCCATTCGGGCAACGCCGGGGACATCTGGAACATCGGCGGCGTTCCGATGAAGCCCGACGCCTCCCGCACCGAGGGGCGTCGGACGAAGAAGGCGGCCGAGAGCAGCGAGAAGCCGCTGGGCGAGTGGAACAAGTACCGCATTCGACTCGTCGGCGGCTCGTTGGAGTTGTGGGTGAACGGCGTGCTCCAGAACAAGGCCGAACAGTGCGAGGTGCGCAAGGGTCGGATCGCGCTCCAGTCGGAGGGTGCGTTCATCCAGTTCCGCGACATTCGGATCCGGCCGCTCGCGGGAGGCGCGCGATGAGCCGGCCGCGCGCGACCGGTGCATGGAGTCGGCGCGGGACTCCGGGCGGCCTCCGCATGGCGGCGGTCATCGCGGTGGCGTCGATCTTCGTCGCCGCGTGCGGACCGAAGACCCGGGCGCTCGAGGAGAACTCGAGGCCGCCGAGTTCGCCGAGGGTGCCGGGCAACGCCACCTTCATTCCCAAGATCGGCGACTTCGCCACCATCGAGATCTTCGAGATCCTCCCGAACCAGGTGGGCGCGGCGGCCACGGAGTTCGTGTCCGGCGTGCTCCCCGTGATCCGCGACCGAGGCGGACTGCGGGACGCGTGGCTCATGCGCGACGAGACCAACTCGCGCCTGGTGCTCACCAGCGTCTGGAACGATGCGGTGGCCTTCCAGCAGTGGCAGATCAGCGAGCAGCGCCTCGCGGCCTATCAGAAGCTCGGGGTGTTCCTCGCGGCGCAACCGGTGGCGCAGCCAGTGGCGCTCATCGGCATCATCGCGCCGCCGAGGCCGTGAGCGCGGCGAGCGTGCTATGCTCGCGGCTCCCGCGGGCGTAGCTCAGTGGTAGAGCGTCAGCCTTCCAAGCTGAACGTCGAGGGTTCGAATCCCTTCGCCCGCTCTGTTCGTAAGCTGTTGGCCGACCTTGATTTAGCGTACCTTGCCACGTTGGAAAGTGCGGCCTTGAAAAAGCCTCAAA
>CAZENI010000977.1:0-244 GCA_964513055.1 uncultured Opitutus sp. | reverse complement strand
CGCGTCCCTGCGGGCCGCGAGTGTCAAATCCCTTCGCCCGCTTCGCTCGGTGCGTGCGAGCCTCGGAAGGCTCGCCCGCACCTCCGCTCAGCGTGCGTGCGTGACGGCCTGCAGCGGACCCCTTGGTCCCGCCGCGGATTGCCGTCCCGCGTGCGGCGTCGCGGCGCTCCGCCGCACCAGGTCTTCGGTCCTCGGCGGCTCCGCCGCTCGGCTCGGCCTCGCGTCGTCGCCGCCTGCGGACTCG
>CAZENI010000976.1:0-1723 GCA_964513055.1 uncultured Opitutus sp. | reverse complement strand
CATCACGCGGCAGGTGCACTTCAACTCGGCCCACCGGCTGCACAATCCGGCGAAGAGCCAGAAATGGAACGAGGAGAAATACGGCCTCTGCACCAACCCGCACTGGCACGGCCACAACTACGTGCTCGAGGTCACGCTCCGCGGCCGGCCCGATCCGGAGACCGGCTACGTGATGGATCTGGGCGAGCTGAAGCGGATCCTGAACCGCACGATTGTGGACAAGTGCGATCACCGGAATCTCAACGACGAGGTGGATTTCCTCCGCGGCATCAACCCGTCGACCGAGAACCTCGTCATCGCGTTCTGGCAGGAGATCGAGCCCTTCATCACCGCCGGGAAACTGCATCGCGTGCGCTTGTATGAGACGCCGCGGAACTTCGCCGAATACCTCGGCCCGGATGAGGGCTGAATGAGAACCAAACCCATGATGAATGAGGAAAGCAGGAAAGGTGGAAAAAGCATCGGACAACCTGAGCCGCAGGATTTTTCCAGCTTTCCCGCTTTCCCCATTCTCTGAGGCATTTCCCAATTTCCAAATTGCCGGCGATCCCGCGGCCGATGGCGGCCCGGTTGTTATCGTCACCAACCGTTTCGCCGGCCCGACCAAAAACGACATGAAAAAACCGATGTATCTCCACCGCTCCGCGAGCGGGGCGGCGCCGCGCATCCCGCGCGGCTACGACGCAAAATTCAAGGTCACGGCGCCCTACCGGTCGACGCTGCCCGACATGATGGAGGCCGCGCACGACGCGATCCAGGGCGCGCACGTGCCGATCCAGCAGGTCGGCGTGCACAATTTCAAACTGCCGCTGAAGTTCCGCACCAAGCAGAAGGAGATCCTCACGCTCGAGGCCAGCGTGACCGGCACGGTGTCGCTCGAGGCCGACCTGAAGGGCATCAACATGAGCCGGATCGTGCGCTCGTTCTACGACCACAAGGACGAGGTCTTCACCGGCGAATGGATGGGGAAGATCCTGCGCGCCTACCTGAAGAACGTGAAGAGCAAGGACGCGCGGCTGAAGGTGCGGTTTTCGTATCCGCTGCTCCATCGCAGCCTGCGCAGCGGGCTCGAGGGCTACCAGTTCTACGACGTGGCGTTCGAGGGCGTGATGACGCGCGACGGCGACTGGCGGCGGCTGATTCACTTCGACTTCGTCTACTCCTCGGCGTGCCCGTGCTCGGCGGAACTCTCGGAGCACGCGCGCGACACGCGGGGCGTCTACACCGTGCCGCACTCGCAGCGGAGCAAGGCGCGCGTCGTGATCGAGGAGGCGCCGGGAAAGAAGATCTGGATCGAGGACGTGCAGGCGTTGTGCGCGCGGGCCTTGCAGACCGAGACGCAGGTGATGGTGAAGCGCGAGGACGAGCAGGCGTTTGCCGAGCTCAACGGCGCGCACCTCAAGTTCGTCGAGGACGCCGCGCGGCTGCTCTACCGCGAGTTCGACGGGGACAAGCGCATCCGGGATTTCCAGATCGCGTGCTCGCACCTCGAGTCGCTGCACTCGCACGACGCGGTGAGCGTGATCTGCAAGGGCGTGAAGGGCGGCTTCCGCGCCGACTTCATGGATTTCGGATCGCTGGTGTGCTGAGCCGATCTTTCTCTTTCGTCAGGACCAAACGATCGGAGAGAGAAAGACTCAACATGGCCAAACCCACCGTCCTCATCACCGGCGCGTCCCAGGGCATCGGCGCCGCCATCGCGAAGGTGTTCGCGCGCGAGGTG
>CAZENI010000975.1:0-1726 GCA_964513055.1 uncultured Opitutus sp. | reverse complement strand
GGATGTTGTTCACCGGGTCGTTCGCGGTGTGGCCCTGTTCGAGGGCCTCATAATTATTGAACGAACGCGAATAGGCCACGCCGCCCTCGACGAGCAGGCTGTTCAACTTGTATTCGAACTTCGGGATCAGCGTGAAGGTGTGCGTGCGCTTGCTCGCGCTGCCGCCGCCCATCGCGGAGTTGCGCGAGGCATCGGCCGTGGCGTTGGTGCGGACCTCGGTGACGCCGTCACCCAGCACGGTGGAGCGGCCGAGGTTCACGTTGGCGTTGTTGAGCGCGGAGTTGAACGTGACCTCGCGGTTGTAGAACTGGCCGAGCGCGTAGTTGTAGATGACGGCGTTGGAGAGGACGAGGCGCGGCGTCGCCTTGAAGTCCGTGGTGAGGGTGTAGGTGTCCTTGCCGATGTTCTTGGCACCGTCCTTGAAATTCAGCGCCGTGAGGACCATCGGCCGCGGGTCGGCGGCGGTCGGCGTCTTGTTGTAGGTCATGTTATGCCGATACTGCTCGGTGTAGGAATCGACGTGGTTGAGGCTGAGCACGACGCCGAGACGCTGGTTCAGGAACACATCGGAATACTCGAACGACCAGTTCGGGCGGGCCTTGTATTCCTTTTCGCCGCCGGGACCGTAGTTCTTCTTAAAGTGAAACTCCTCGGAGTTCATGTTCACGCTGAGGTTGTAGCCGATGCGGCGCCCCTTGCGCTCGAAGGCGCGGCGGGTCTTCATGTTGATCGTGCCGGCGGGCGCATCGGCATCCATGTCCGGGCTGGTGGTGCGGTGAATCTCGATCGATTCGATGCTGCTGATCGAGAAGGCCTCGAAGCTCGTCGCGCGACCGAGATCGCCGGTGCGGTTGGCGTCGGCGCTCGCGAGCCGCGCGCCGTCGAACGACACCGCGGTGTATTGCGCGTCCATGCCGCCGAGGCGGGGGCCGCGCGTCTCGGACTCGACGTAGTCGACGTCGACGCCCGGGAGGAACTTGAGGAACTCGCCGATGTTGCCGTCCGTCACGTCGCCGAAGATGTCCGACGCCACCGTCGTGGTGACGTTCATGTTTTTCTTCTGCTCCATGATCGCCTTCGCGTTGCCCTCGCGCTCGGTCGAGACGGTGAAGGCCTGCAACTGGATGATCTCGCCGGCCTTGGCGGCCGGACCCGCCTGCGTGCTGACGAGGTTGATCTCGCGCACGGCGGTCTGGCCGGCGGCGACGGTGAACATCTCCTTCGCCGTGTTATAGCCGGTGTAGCTCACCGAGACGGTGGCCGGACCGGCCGGCACGTTCAGGAGCGTGAACGAGCCGTCACTTTCGGTGGAGACCACCTGGTTCGAGCCCTCGAGGGTGACTTCCGCGTTGCGCACATACTGCTGCGTCGCGGGATTGAAGACGCGGCCCTGAATGGTGCCGGTGGTTTGAGCGCAGAGCGCGACGGTGGTGGCGAGCCAGCCGATCGCGAGCGCGATCAACCGGCGTCCTGACTGGTGTAGGAAGGGTTTCATAGTCGTAGGGTTTCTGGCGTGCGGTCAGGGAACCGAGCGTGCCCGCAGGCCTGGTCAGGGCGCACGAGACACACGGGGTCAACCACCAGGACGGAAGGACCGCCTAATGGTTATTAGCCAAGGGACGCACTCCTGCCGGGGAATCAAGCGCATAGCCCCGCTCCGCCCATCGGCGGAAGTGATACCAACGTCCCCTAATAACTAGACTTTAGATTGGCGCGCCAGCGTTTA
>CAZENI010000974.1:0-1730 GCA_964513055.1 uncultured Opitutus sp. | reverse complement strand
GGGACTCTCTGGGATGCGCGACGAGCTCGACGCCGCCGCCGCTGCGGCCGGTGCTCGCGGCGGCGGGCTCGAAGCGCAGAACCGCGCTCAGCTCCGCGTGGGCGTGCAGCGCCTGCTCGCGGACGTGGCCGAAGCCCGGCGCGAGACCGAGGCCGCGGCGCGGCCGGCGCAGCAGCCCCGGGACAGCGCGCAGTCGGCCCCGCTGCAAACGTCGCTGGTCACGAAGGAGTCCCTCGGAGGGATGGTCGGCGCCGGCCGGGCGCTGGCCGTCGCACGCCTGCTCGCCCAGACGGGCAGCACCCGCTACATGGAGTCCGACGAGGAGCTCCGCCGCAAGGCCATCGCGGAGGCGATGGGCCTCGACATCGGCGAGGTCGACCGACGGCTGATCAGCGACCCGTCCCTGCTCACGGGGCAGGCCCGGATGCGCACGGACGCCGCCGGGCGCTTCGGGATCGCGGCCACCCGCGAGAACGCCGACCTGCTCGGGTCGCTGGTGGAGAGCGAGGCCGGCAAGCGGTCGGTGTCGGGCGCGATGGACGACCGGGACGCCGAAGGCCGCTACGCCGCCGAGCGGTCGATGGACGGCAAGCGCTCGCGCGAGGGGCAGCGGGTCCAGGACCTGGAGCAGCAACGCTCCGCCCTCGAGGGCGTGACCGAGACCCTGAATCGGTACGGCGAGACGTGGCGCCACAACCGCGACCTGGCCGTCGGCGCCCTCGAGGATATGACTTCCGCCTTCGGTTCGCACATCGAGGCCGTGGTACTCGGGCGCGAGTCCCTGGGCGAGGCCCTGCGAGGGATGCTGTCCGACTTCATGTCCGCCGCGGCGAAGCGCGCCTCCGTGTCGGCCGCCGAGGAGTTCGCCGCCGCCATCGCATCGATATTCACCAACCCCGCGGCGGTCGCGACCCACACCGCCGCGGGCTTCGCGTACCTCGGTGTCGCCGCCGCAGCCGGAGGCCTCTCGCAGGCGGTGGCGCCCTCGGCCCCCGCGGCGGGCTCTGGCGGTGGTGGTGCCGCCCCGCCGCAGTCCGCGGCGCTGCCCGCACCGCGCGACACGGAACGCGGCGAGGGGCAGACCATCGTGGTGCAGATCGGCGCCCCCGTGTACGCCATGGGCGCCACCAACGCGGAGGCCGGGCGGAACCTCGGGCGCATCATGCGCGAGGCCGTCACCCAGGGCGGCTTTCAGCTCCCCGCAGGGGCCATCGCCGGGGGGTCGCGATGATCCGCCTCCCGAACACCGCCGCGGTCACCCGCGCCATCGAGCGGTTGGAGCGCGACCTACGCGCCGCATCGCGCCCGCATCGGGTCGTGGTGCAGCTGGACGAGGGCCGCGCGATCTTCCTGGCCCGCGTCGCCCCGAGGCTGCTCCCCACCGCGGAGGCCGCGGCCGGCGACGCGCTGCAGCGCGCGGCCGAGGCGGGCGATGCGACCGTCGCGGACCTCCCGGAGATCGCAGGCCGCGCCCTGGCGCAGTCGATGGCTGACCAGATCGCCGGGGGAGTGCTCGGGCGCCGCGAGGGCCGCGCCGTCGGCGTTGACACCGGCGCCCTGGTAGGAGCCCTGCGCCGCGCGCGGGTGCGGTGACATGGCAGACCTCGGCTACTACGTGCGGCACCCGGCGAGCTCCACCACAGGCGCCGCGTCGTGGTTCGACGATGACCGTCCCCTCGGCGCCGGGCGCTTCCAGATCATCTACGGGAGCAACGCCCTGCACCTGCTCC
>CAZENI010000973.1:0-1731 GCA_964513055.1 uncultured Opitutus sp. | reverse complement strand
AACCCCGAAAGCCTCCTCGGCCGTTGTGACGGCCGCCTACGCGCAGCCGCTCACGAGCACCCCGGCGAACACGATCTTGCTCTACACGGCGGGCCCGAACGGCGCGCGCCTGACCCGCGTGACGGCCATCCCCCGGAACACCTGCACGGCTACACAGCTCGCCTTGTTCCGGTCGACCGACGCGGGCGCGACGCAGGTGGCCTGCGCGCTGGCGGCGCTCCCGGCGTACTCAATCGGCACCGGCAACGCGCCGATCCCTGCCGACTTCGCGTACTCGGAAGTCACGCCCCTGATCCTGGGCCCGAACGAGCGTCTGTACTCGGGCTCCGCCATCGCGCTCGCCGCCGGGATCGCGTTCATCGCTGAAGGGGCTGACTACTAGATGCCCCTGCTCGGCATGGCAGACGCCCGGCTTGGACTGGGAAGCCAGCGGATGCGCGGTCAGCCGAGCCTTAACCGTGCGCGCAAGCCGGGCGTCCGCGTCCTCGCCGCCTACACGTCGAACACCGACGCCGCCGCAGTAGTGCGCCGACCCTCCGACCTGCGCGCTGGCGACTTTATCGTTCAACTCGTGAACTATTCGAGCGGCCCTATCCTCTCGGGTATGAAACAAGTTGGAGTCACGTGGGCCTATTACTATTCGACCAATGTGTATTGGAAGGTGCTCACGGCAAACGACATTTACACTCAGCTTGGGGACGTCACTGGCGATTTTCAAGTCGCGCCGGGGAACACGATCCTCCTCCTGCGGGGGCCAACCCGCATGAACCTTCTGACTGGCGCGCGGCAAGACCAGAACAACACCCCCATTGATCCACTCAGCGCCCGCACCCGCGCGGAGTCGAACGGCATTGGCCTTCTGTACCATCGCGCCTCGTGGACTGCGGGCTTTCAGACGGACGTCACGTTCGTCGCGCCTCCGCCTTGGAGAAAGATCGCGGCGCGGGTTCCAACTCAGGGCGTTGGGATTACGACGTCGACGTGGATTCGCGAAGTATATGAGCGCGACGTAACGGCTCAAGCCGAATTGGCTAACAATGCCGGGAACAACTACGGGCAAACTCAGTACCTTCTAGAGTTTATCGGCGACGAACAGGAGCCGTATAACTTCATCGACACTAAGACGCCGCTTCGATTTGCAAGCTCGTCTGCCAACGACATCATGGGGTCTTCATACGAAGTGTGGATGAACAATCCAGGCTCGTATTCGCTCGCCAATGACCAAGAGCCCGGCGGTCTCCTTAACCAGCCTCAAACCGACGGTGACGGCGTCCCGATCTCCGGTGCGGCCATCACCGTCGGCTTCAATGGCCCGCCGCGTCTCATCGCAGGGATCGGCTTCCGGGTCGAAACGGGCGGTCTCTCTTGCCAGTGGGATTGGGCGGTCTCGTCCAAGAAGGCGACCTCCTACAATCTAGATGCAGAATTCGGAGTTCGTCACCCGCAACAGAGCGCAGGTGTTCAAGGATTGAAGCAAGTATTTCTCCCCCGAGATCAATGGTTTTGGGCGAAATCGGCGCAGTTTCGCATCCTTGGTTGTGACACGTCTTGGCAATTTAGGGGCCTGCACTTCTACGAAGGGCGGGAAGACAATCGGCGTCGGGGATAACTCTATGTATCAGCGTGTAATTCTTTCTGGTCCTACGGCGGACGGCGAACCCGGCCCCCTGCCGTCCGAGCTGTATGGCCTGGGCGATGCCGACTTGGCTGACCTGACCTGGGTGGGCGACG
>CAZENI010000972.1:0-1737 GCA_964513055.1 uncultured Opitutus sp. | reverse complement strand
CATCCTCATACCCCCTGCGTCAGACTGGCTGTGACGAAACTTTCCGGAAGAGCCCAAAACCGGCCCCGGCTTGGCTTCCGGATTTGGCGGTGAATATTGCCGGGCTGCGGCGGGACGATCGCGGTATTATGCACGCACCGGCACCGGAGGATATACTCCCGCTGAGGGCGCGGGCGCTGCAAAGCAGGAATAAGGACAGCTATTCCGAATGGATGCGATGGGCAGTCACGGACCCGCTGGAAAGGCCAATCGACCCGCAAAGCAAGCTCGGGCTGCGGGAGCACCTCGCAAAGCTCGCGGAGGCGAAAGACCCGCTCGCGATGGGGGCGGATATTCCCGTGCAATTTCCGACGGATCCGGAGGTGTGGGCGAACAAGGCGGTCCTTATGCTGGATTCGATTCCGGATGACTCCTACGACGAGCCTGTTCGCGTGGCGCTCGCCCGGGCAGAAAAATATGGACCAAATCACCCCAGGACGTTGGAGGCCAAGGCGGCCTACGAAGCCAGAAAGTCGGGCACTCGATTACGCGACAAGACGGTGGCGTCTCAGAATCCGGAGGCGGACTTGGCCGTGGTGTTGGCAGCCTTTCGTTTAGGGCGATTCGAAGAAGCGGCGAAGTCCAACGAAGCGATTTTGGCCAAAGCGAATCCCCCGGATCCTGCGCTCTACCTCCAACCGGGGATCATGGCTCAGCTGCGCCGCTACCCGGAGGCGATCACTGCCGCAAAGCGCTGGCTTGCCCGGCTCATGGAGCGACGGTCGCAAGGCTTGGACGTGGGTAAAATGGTGCGGGAGGCATATCTTAATCTCTCCTACTGCCAGCTTTTCACCCGCGAGTTTGCCGCGGCATTGGCCAGTGCAGAGGCTGGATTGAAGGAGGACGTCAGCTTTCTCGCGCTCGAAACCAATCGCGCGCATGCGCTGCTCTTCCTCGGGCGCATCGACGAGGCGGAAAAAATATACACGGCTCACCGCGGAAAAAAGATGCCGCCCGATCCGCTCGCGACTTGGGATAGTGTGATTCTTGATGACTTCAACACGCTGGAAAAGGCCGGCCTCTCGCATCCCGAAATATCCCGCCTTCGGCTTTTGCTTAAGCCCTCGCGCTAGCGCCACCTCACGGCAGCAGGCCCTCGAGGCCGGCGGAGGCAAAGCGGGCGCGCAGCTCGCCGACCTGGCGGCGGCTGGCGGCGATCGGCGGCAGCGGCGGGGTGAGTTCGCAGCGCACGTCGTCGTCGCCGGTGCGCACGATCTTCCGGATGTGCCCGAGGTTCACGAGCGACTGGCGGTGGACGCGCACGAAGCGATCCTCCGGCAGCATTTCCTCCCAGGTCTTGAGGGAGCGGAGCACGAGGAGGCGTTCGCCCGTGTCGAGCAGCAGCTCGGTGTAGTTCTCGCAGGTCTTGATCGCGGCGAGCGCGGCGACGTTGACGAAACGCGTGACCGATCCCGACTTGACCAGGAGGCGATCGTCGAGCGTCAGGCGCGCGGGAGCCGGCGTGGCGGGTGCGGGCTGACCGGCCGGACCGCGGACGCCCTCGAGCCGCTGCAGGGCGGCGGCGAGGCGCACGGCGGTGACGGGTTTCAGCAGGTAGTCGAGGGCGTTCACCTCGAACGCGCGCACCGCGTAGCGATCGTAGGCGGTGACGAAGACGACCTGGGCTTCCGGGGCGAGGCGCTCGAGCAGGTCGAAGCCGTTGCCGCCGCGCAGTTGGACGTCGAGGAAGACGAGATC
>CAZENI010000971.1:0-1739 GCA_964513055.1 uncultured Opitutus sp. | reverse complement strand
GACCGATCTCGCGCTGACCGTGACGCAGATGCTCCGCAAGGCGAAGGTCGTCGGCAAGTTCGTCGAGTTCTTCGGCCCCGGCGCGCAGGCGCTGCCGGTCGTCGATCGTGCGATGATCGCCAACATGGCGCCGGAATACGGCGCGACGATGGGCTTCTTCCCGATCGACGCGGAGTGTTCGAACTACCTCCGCGCCACCGGGCGTGACGAGCAGCACATCGCCGTCTACGAGGCCTATTACAAGGCGCAGGGCCTCTGGGGCGTCCCGGGGCGCGGCGCGATCGACTACTCGCAGGAACTCGAGCTCGATCTCGGCACGGTGGTGCCGAGCGTCGCCGGCCCGAAACGGCCGCAGGATCGCATCGAGCTGCCGAAGCTCGGCTCGGAGTTCGTCTCGGCCTTCTCGAAGCCGATCGCGGAAAACGGTTTTGCGAAACCGCTCTCCGATCTCGACAAGTCCGTGCACGTCGAAGGCGGCGGCTGGACCGTTCCTGTCAGCGGCGGCGGCAGCCAGAAGCCGGTCACGCCGGAGTCGGCGGCGGCCAAGGACACGAACCTCTCGACGGAGCGGGAGATGGCCAACAACCGCCCGACGCCCTCGCCGGTGGCGACCAAGGCGCGGCGCATCGATGGCGAGGTCGGCCACGGCAGCGTGCTGATTGCGGCGATCACGAGCTGCACCAACACCTCCAATCCGAGCGTGATGCTCGCCGCGGGCTTGCTCGCGAAGAAGGCGGTCGAGCGCGGGCTGCGCGTGAACACCGTGGTGAAGTCGTCGCTCGCGCCCGGCTCGCGCGTCGTCACCGACTACCTCACGAAGACCGGCCTCCAGCCGTATCTCGACAAGCTCGGTTTCCAGACCGTCGGCTACGGCTGCACCACGTGCATCGGCAACTCCGGACCGCTGCATCCGGCGATCGAGGAGGCGATCACGAAGAACGATCTCATCGCGGCGTCGGTGCTCTCGGGCAACCGCAACTTCGAGGCGCGCGTGCACCAGAACATCAAGGCCAACTTCCTCATGTCGCCGCCGCTCGTCGTGGCCTTCGCCCTCGCGGGCCGCGTCGACATCGATCTGACGAAGGAACCGCTCGGCCAGGATCAGGCCGGCAAGGACGTTTATCTGAAGGACCTCTGGCCCACGCTGCAGGAAGTGCGCGACCAGATGGCCGCGGCGCTCAAGCCCGAGGTGTTCCGCCGGCTCTACACCGACTTCGCCGCGCAGAATCCGAAGTGGAACGAGATTCCGTCGACCACGGGCAACGTTTACCAGTTCGACTCGAAATCGACCTACATCCAGGAGCCGCCGTTCTTCGCCGGCTTCTCGATGTCGCCGGGCACGATCGACGAGATTCACGGCGCGAAGGCGCTGGGCATCTTCGGCGACTCCGTCACGACCGATCACATCTCGCCCGCGGGCGCGATCAAGAAGTCGTCCCCGGCGGGCCGCTACCTGGTCGACAACGCCGTGCCGTTCGAGGAGTTCAACTCCTACGGTTCGCGGCGCGGCAACGATCGCGTGATGGTGCGCGGGACGTTTGCCAACGTGCGGATCAAGAATCTCATGCTCGGCGGCAAGGAGGGCGGCAACACGCTCTACCAGCCGACCGGCGAGGAGATGTCGATCTACGACGCGGCCGAGAAGCACATCGCGGCGAAGACTCCGCTGATCGTGATCGCCGGCCAGGAATACGGCACGGGTTCGTCGCGCGACTGGGCGGCCAAGGGCACGAACCTCC
>CAZENI010000970.1:0-1744 GCA_964513055.1 uncultured Opitutus sp. | reverse complement strand
GCTCGGCGCCCTCTACGGCTTCTTCGATCTCGAACGCGGGTCGGACGGCTTCAACACCGGCTTTGCCTTCCCCGAGGTCCTGCTCGCGATCGTGCGCGAGTTCCGCGCCGGCCGCGTCGAGTCGGCCCGCCGCATCTTCAACCAGTATCTGCCGCTGATCGTGTTCGAGCAGCAGCCGGGCGTGGCGATCCGCAAGGAGATCCTCCGCCGCCGCGGCCTCCTCGCCGGCCACCGCGTGCGCCATCCCGGCGCCACGATCGACGCGGGCACGACCGCCCAACTCGCCCGCCTGCTCGAAGCCACCTTCGCCGGCGCCGACCTCACCCGACCGCTGACCATCGCCCTATGAGCCCGCTCCCTCTCCTCCTTCGTTCTGCGCTGGCCGTCGCCGCGCTCGCCGCCGCCGCGCTCGCGCAGCCCGCCGCCCCGGCCCCCTCGCTCGCGAGCCCGCGGCCGGCGCCGATCACGGCTGCGCCACGGCAGGCCTGGACCTTCGCCGAGGACGGCGTGACGATCGATTCGCAGTTTGCCGGCGCCCGCGTGAGCGAGTGCACGCGGCTCGCGCCCGATCACTACGCGATCGTCACGCGCCCGGAAAACCGCCCGATCAACGGCAGCCCGTGGTTCGCCTTCCGCGTCCGCGCCACGACCGCCCGGCCCATCACGATCACCCTGAGCTGCGACGGCACGCGCCTGCGCTACCTCCCCAAGATCAGCGTCGATGGCGTGCGCTGGATCACGCTGCCCGCCGAAGCCTTCACGCCCGGGCCGAAGCCCGACGAGGGCACGCTGCGCCTCGACGCCGGCCCGGAGCCGGTGTGGGTCGCCGCGCAGGAAATGATCACCGGCGAAGTCCTGGAGGGCTGGAGCCGCACGCTCGAGCGCCTGCCCTTCGTCACCCGCCGCGAAATCGGCCGCTCGGTCGGCGGCCGGCCGCTCCACCTGCTTGAACTCAACGCGACCCCGGACCCCGCCTCCGCGTCCTCGAAGCCCGAATACGTGCTCGTGATCAGCCGGCAGCATCCGCCGGAGACCACCGGCTCGCAGGCGTTGATGCGCTTCATCGAGACCGTCGTCGCCGACACGCCCCTCGCCCGGGATTTCCGCCGGCGCTTCACCCTGCTGCTCGTCCCACTGATGAACCCCGACGGCGTCGAGGCCGGCCACTGGCGCCACAATCTCAGCGGCATCGACACGAATCGCGACTGGGCGGAGTTCACGCAGCCCGAGACGCGCGCCGTGCGCGACGCAGCCGTCGCCGCCCACGCCCGCGGCCGCCTCCACCTCGCGCTCGATTTCCACTCCACCTTCAACGACGTGTTCTACACGCAGGCCGACGACGCCCCGTCGCAGCCCGCGGGCTTCACCAAGGCCTGGCTCGCCGGCATCAGCCGCCGCGTGCCCGCCTACGAGGTGAAGCGCTCCGCTTCGCCGACGCCGAATCCCGTCACGTCCGCCGCCTGGGCCCACCGCACGTTCGGCATTCCGTCCGTCACCTACGAACTCGGCGACAACACCGACCGCGTGATCCTCCAGTCCGTCGCCACCGCCGCCGCCGAGTCGATGATGGAGGTCCTCCTCGCCGGGTTGGCGCGCGAATCGAAGTAGCTCACTCGCACGCCGACCACCGGCTCGCCCGCGGGGAACGGACTCCGCCGCTACGCCAGCCAGGTGAGGAAGCCCGTCAGCATGAATCCGTTCGTCACGTCGATCAGCATCGCGACGGTCGGCGGCACGATGAGGA
>CAZENI010000969.1:0-1751 GCA_964513055.1 uncultured Opitutus sp. | reverse complement strand
GGATTTCGTGCGGATCGGCGGCGGTGTCGTAGAGTTCCTCGCAGGGGCCGGTGCGACGCATGAGCTCGAGCGGCGCGCCGCTGAGCTCACCGCGGGCAAGGAGGTCGCGCATCACGCCCATGATCGGGAAACACTTTTCCTTGTAGCGATTGAGCGACGCGAAGGTGGGGCCGGACGAGTAGGTGCGGAGATAGTGGAAACGCTCGTCATGCACGGAGCGGATGCGCTGCTGCGTCTCGTCGATGCGATCGCGGGCCGCAAAAGCATAGCGGCGCGGCGCCTCGGCGTGCGGACCGGCGAAAACCCGGCCCTGGAGGAGCGGCGGCTTGGGCAGGCCGGCGAACGCGAGCGTGGTGGCGGTGACGTCGATGAGACTGATGATGCGATCGTCGACTGTGCCGGGACGGAGGGGCGGCGGGGCGGGAAAGTTCTTCGGCCAGCGGATGATCAGTGGCACGCGCAGGCCGTTGTCGTAGCACCAGTGGATGCCGCGCGGCTCGAGGCGGCCGTTGTCGCCGAAGAAGAGAATGATCGTGTCGTCCTCGAGGCCGTCGGCGCGCAGGCGCTCGAGCACGCGGCCGAAGCGGAGATCCATGCCGGAAACGGAATTCAGATAGCGGGCCCACTCCGCACGGACCACGGGATGATCGGGGTAGTAGGGCGGGGGCGTGACCGCCTCCGGGGTGGCGTGGCGCACGTGCTCGCGTTCGCCGACCCACTCGACGCGGGCCTTCGTCGCGCTCTGGCGGTCGTAGATGTCATATTCGGACTCCTCGGCATTGACGACGGCGAAGAACGGCGCGCGGCCGCGGAGGGCAGACCAGTCGTGGGAGTTGTCGTGGTAGATCGGGCCCTCGTTGGTGAAGTTGAGGTCCAGTTTGCCGGTGCCGACGGTGCGGCCGTCGACGGTCTTGAGGTTCGCGGTGAAGTAACCGGCGTCGCGCAGGCGATGCGTGATCGGGACGACGCCGGGCGGCAGGCGGAAACCGTCCGTGCGGTGGGAGCGCATCGGATGCGTGTCGGTGGAAGTCTGATACAGGCCGGTGAAGAACGCGGAGCGGCTCGGGGCGCAGGCGGGATTGGTGGCAAAGACGCGGGTGTAGCGGACCCCCTCGGCGGCGAGCCGGTCGAGGTGCGGGGTGTGGACGTGACGGGCGCCGTAGCAGCCGAGGTCGTGGCTGAGGTTCTCGCCGATCAGCCAGAGGAGATTGGGGCGCCTTTCGGCGGCGGTGGCGACGTCGGGAACGAGCGCGAACAGGAGGAGGGCGGCGACGAGCAGGGCGGGTTTCATCGGGTTCGGGCGGAGAGCGTGGCGGAAGTGCCGGGGCAAGTCCATCGCGAGGCCGGAGCGTGCGCCATGGTAACGCACTGAAACCGCGGACGGAACATATTGCGGGCCGGGAATTCCCAAGGAGGCATGCTTTCTTCCAGCCCGCCGGCCCACCCGGCGCTGATTCGACTCGTGGTTTTGCTGCTGGCGCTGGCGTGCACGCGGCCGGGATTCGCGGCTGAGTCACCGCAGAAAAGCGCCGTCGCGGTGGCTGACGATGCGGCCGGCGGCGGCGTGGAGGACATCACGTCCATGGCGGCTTATAGCGTGAAGGCGGATCGCGTGGAGGAGTTTGGCTTTCGCATGAACGCCCAACTCAGTCTCGTCCCGGGTGGCGCTCCCACGGGGGTGTGGGTGGCGGAGGTCTTCCCGAACACGGCGGCGGCCAAGGCGGGGCTGCGGCCCGGCGATGAGATCACGA
>CAZENI010000968.1:0-1760 GCA_964513055.1 uncultured Opitutus sp. | reverse complement strand
CGGCCCTCCCGCTTCGGGACCTGCGCGCCCCGGCACTCGGCCCGGCTTGTGAAGCCAATCCCGCTCACATCCCGAGGTTTTTACCATGTCAACGCCTGCCTATAACTGGTCGGAAAGCGGTTATGCTTCCGGCGTCATCCATCGCCTGCAGACGCAGGGCTTCGCGCTCAAATCCTGCACCACGCCCCCCCTCACCATGAGAAACAAGGACGTGACATGGAAGATTGCCGGCCTTGGCTCGGCCACCGAGCGTTCGCCCAACGTCGAAAACCGGCCCGTCATGAACGCCGCCCGCACGACCGTGCTCGCGACCATGAAGGACTTCGAGGCAAACGAATACATCAACCCGACCGACGACAACCGCATGAGCGTTGCCGAAGAGCAGGTGATCCAGAAAACCGCCGCCATGGCTTTGGGCCGCCGCTTCGATCGCATCATCCTGCAGCAGATGGACGCCGACACGCCCGGCGCCACGATCGGCAACGGCTCGGCGGCGATTTCGCCCATCGACATACAGACCGCCGTCGGCAACATCTTCAACGAAGGTGTCGGCAGCTACGAATATTTCTGCGCGCTGCCGGTTCTCTGGCTGCAGACGCTGATGACCTACAAGGAATTCATCAACGCCGATTATGTCGGCGATGAATATCCGCTGCTGAAGCAGCTTGGCGCGCGCAAGTGGTACAACACGACCTTCATCCCGCTGCCCTTCAATGCGACGACGCCGGAAAAGAGCTTCTTTTCCATCCCGTCGGCCAACCAGGCCTATGCCTATCTCTGGGTGAAAGAGGCCATAGGCTTCGCGGCCAACTATGACGGCCTGAAGGCGCGCGTCGACTGGGTGCCCGAGAAAAAGGCGTGGTTCGCGCAAAACGACATGAACGGCTGCGCCAAGGTCCTTCTCGCCGAAGGCGTGCAGCGCCTGCACTTCGCCACCAACGTCGCACTTTCCCGCTCCAACATCTGACGGATAGCGGCGCTCCGGCGCCGCCTTCCCCTTTGCGTGACATTCAACCCCGAACCTCCATCCGGAGACCGAACAAATGGCTTTCTCTTCCCGCTCTCTTATCCGCAAGGGTCAGCCCGTGCCCGTGGGCTCCACGGCCGGCGTCGACCAACAGCAGACCGTGTCGGAATGGTTTTACGGCACCGACGATGCGCTCGCGACCGTCGTGGCCGCCGGCTATTTCAACAACGCGCGCGCCTTCCTGTCGAAAGGCGACAAGATCAGCGTCAGCGCGGTGAACTCCGGCACGCCGGCGGCGGCTGACTATATCGTCACGGCCGTGCCCGCATCGGGCAACATCACCGTGGTCATCTCGACCTGATCTTTCGACGGCTGGGAAGCCGCCGGTCCCGCTTCGCGGCGGGGCCGGCCTTTAAGCGAAAGACGCCATGCCCGCAACAGTTCTCACCGATGTCGATGTGATCAATGCGGCCCTTGTCCGCGTGGGCGAGGCCTCGATCTTTTCGCTCGAAGACGAAACCGACCTCGCCGACAGTTGCAAGACCGTCTATTACGACACGCTCGACTTCGTCTTCGCGACGTTCAAATGGACGTTCAACTGGCGCACGCGAAGGCTCGACCGGCTCGATGTGACGCCGGAAAACGGCTGGCTTTACGCCCATGCCTATCCCGCCGACGCCGTCGGCGACCCCCGCAAGATTTTCACCGAACCGCGCCGCCCCGACGATCCGCTCCGGTACTTCGCGATCGAAGGCCGCGAGCGCTTGCTGCGGCGCGGCCGCATGCTGTTTCC
>CAZENI010000967.1:0-1763 GCA_964513055.1 uncultured Opitutus sp. | reverse complement strand
ACCCGGCGCTGGGCGATTTTTCAAACTGGTCGTCCGTGTTCTTTCCGCCGAGCGCGACCACCGCGGGCAGGCCGGTGCTCAATTTGTCGTTTTCCCTCAACCACGCGTGGAGCGGCTTCGAGGTGTGGAGCTATCACGCCGTGAACCTCGCGGTGCACGCCTGCGCGGGGTTGCTGCTCTTCGGCATCATCCGGCGCACGCGTTACCGGATTCGGCCCCCCGCGTCGCCACAATCCGCGAGCGTAGGTGCCGCCGCGACGATTGCGGCCGTTTGGATGCTGCATCCGCTGCACAGCAACGCCGTCACCTACCTCAGTCAGCGGGCCGAATCGATGATGGGGATGTTCTACCTGCTCACGCTCTACTGCTTCGCGCGCGCCACCACCGCGGCTTCCCCCACCCGCTGGCACGCTCTTTCGATTGCCGCCTGCTTCTTCGGCATGGGGACCAAGGAGGTCATGGTCACGGCACCCGTCCTCGTCCTCGTCTACGACGGCGTTTTCGTTTCCGGTTCGTTGGTGGCGGCCCTGCGCCAGCGTCCGGGTTATTATGCCGGGCTGGCCGCGTCGTGGCTGTTCCTCGGTTTCCTGATGATCGGTTCCCGCTTCTGGGAGCGCGGCGTGGGCTTCGAGGCGGGTGAAAACGCGATCGGCTACGCGACCACGCAACTCAGAAGCGTGCTGACCTATGCCCGGCTCGTCGCCTGGCCGCACCCCCTGGTGCTGGACTACGGCCCGGAGTTCGTGCTCGCCGGAACCGCCGCCATCGCCGCCTGCGCGCTGCTCGTGGCGCTGGCACTGGCGCTGGTAGTGTTTCTGTGGATGCACGCGCGGCCGCTGGGTTTCCTCGCGGGAGCCTTTTTCCTGCTGCTGGCTCCGACCTCGAGCGTGATTCCCGTGGCATCGCAACCCATGGCGGAGAGCCGCGCCTACCTGCCGGCGGCCGCCCTCATCCTCCTCGGAGCGGCGGGACTCGCCCGTCTGCGGCCGCGCCGGAACCTCGCGGCGCTGGCCGCGATTCCCGCCGCGCTGTGCGCGCTGACCTTTGCGCGCAACGCCGACCACCACTCCGCCGTCGCGATCTGGCAGGATGCCCTGGCCAAACAGCCGCACAACTCGCGCGCCCACTACAATCTCGCCGTCGCCTACCAGGCCCTGCCCGGCGGAGGGGAAAAGGCGCGGCTCCACTTCGAGGCGGCGCTTCGCCTCAAGCCCGATTTCGCCGGCGCCCACGCCGCGCTCGGCGCCCTGCTCGCAAACCAGCCGGAATCCCAGGCCCGCGCGCTCGCTCATCTCGAAGAGGCCCTGCGCCTCAAACCCACCTACGCCGAAGCGCACAACAACCTCGCCGCCTTGCTCGCCGGAGTTCCCGGACGTCTGCCCGAGGCGCTCGCGCATTTTTCCGAGGCGATCCGGCTCAATCCCGGCTATGCCGACGCTCACGCCAATTTCGGCACCACGCTCGCCGGAATTCCCGGACGGCTGCCCGAGGCGGTTGACCACCTGCAGACGGCGGCGCGTTTGAAACCGCAATCCGCCGGAGCGCACTTCAACCTCGCTAACGCACTCGCCGCGCTCCCGGGACGCGCTGCCGACGCGGCGTCGCACTACGAAACCTCGCTGTCACTCGATCCGACGCTGGGCGCCGCTCATTACAATTTCGCAAACCTGCTCGCCCGCCTGCCGGGTCGCCTGCCGGACGCCATCCGGCACTACGAGTCCGCCATGCGCCTCGACCCCGCGAATCCGGCGATTCAAAACAAC
>CAZENI010000966.1:0-1764 GCA_964513055.1 uncultured Opitutus sp. | reverse complement strand
CCCCACGCGCGCACGCGCGGCAGCGGCGCGGACGGCTCGGCTTCGGGATGACCTTTGAGCGCCATGTCAGTGGTGGCCTGCTGCGACCTTTGCCGGCCCGCCCGGCAGTGAGTCGGGATACCCGCGCAGCATCGCCTTCGCGCTGGGACGGACGCGACCCCGATAGAGCCGAGACAGGAAGAAGCGGCGGTAGGGCGATACCGGTTTGACGCGCGGCACCAGCTCCGATGCGAGCATCCGATCGCCCGGACGCTGCATGGCTTCGCGCGCCGCCTTCATGTCCGTGGTGTAGATCATCTGACTCTCGCGAAAGCGCGAGTTGGACACGTAGGCCTGTTTCAAATTGCCGGCGGCAATTCCCTCGTCGGCCATGATAAGGATGCCGCGATCCACAGTCTTGCCCTGCGCACTGTGCGAGGTGGACGCATAGCCGTGGGAGAATTGCCGGAACCAATGCGGGATGCTCCGTCCGTCCTTGAGTTTGATCCCGCCGTCGTCCGTCCAACCGGCGACTTCGACCAAGTCGCCATTTTTCAAACCGCAGGGTTTGAGGTTGGCCCGCACGAGCACCCGGTCACCCACGGCAATGTCCAGGTCCTTCGCCAAACCGACCTCGTAGCCCGTCGTTTTGCGCGGATTGAGGCGGCGCTCGGAACCGTCGGAGCGGCGGACAATGAGCGATTCATTTTCCCGGCGCACCACGACGGCGTGTTCGTGTTTCTCGTAGCCGTGGCCGCTGCGGTGAAAGGTGAGCACATCACCGGCGTGGTAATTCTCGATGCGCCGGCGCTCCTCAGCCGTCCACTTCAAGGGGAAGACGGTCGGGACCACGCGATCCTCCGGCGCGACGGCGCCAATTGCCTTGAGCCGCGTGCGAACCTCCTTCGTGAACGCATGAATTTCCGTCCACACCGGAGAAATTGCCAGACAGCTCTGGCCGGACCGCGTCGTGCGCACGTAGTCTTCGGCGGCCTGGCCCAGCAGCCGGGGGACGTGGCGCTCTTCGTGGACAGCGCCGAGTCGCACAAACCGGTTGAACGCACCAAAGGCATCGCCGCGGGCCAGCCGGGCCACGGCGGCCCGATACCGCGGATCCTTCTGCCGTCGAATCTCCGTCAACCGGACGACCGGCACCCGGGCGTATTTTTGGAGGCAGCGCACCGCATCGCCGGCTTCGACCGAGTTGTGCTGCTTGATGTCGCCGACGAGCAGGAGCCGGTTGTCGTTGGCCGCCGCGAGCCGGCAGAGGTCGCGCATTTCGCGGACCGACACGAGGCCCGCTTCGTCGATAATCAACACGCGACCGCGGGTCGCTTGTTGGAGAGCCGGGTTGACGAGCAGTTGCTTCAGGGTGTCGGCATCGGCGGTGAGTTCCTTCCTGAGCACGTCGGTGGCTCCGGCCGAAGGGGCACAGCCGAACACTCGTCCGCCGGAGCGTTCGATCCCCTCGACGATCTGCTTGAGCGATGTGGTCTTTCCGGTGCCGGCGTCGCCCTGAAAGATGACAACACGAGACCGTGATCCCAGGACGCTGGCCACCGCCGCCGATTGATCGGCCGCCAGCCCGTCGGCGCCGGAAGCCCGACCGAGTGGCGGCTGGCCCGAGCGGTTCGACTCCGCCCAGGTCACGAATTCGTCTTCGGACTTCAGGCTTTCGCGGGAAGCGATGTCGGCGCCCTGCCGCAGCAGTTCGCCGGACGAAATCCGCTGCTCCTTCGCGGTCTTTATGGCGTCAAGGGTGACATGCCCCCGGCCGGCAATGAG
>CAZENI010000965.1:0-1767 GCA_964513055.1 uncultured Opitutus sp. | reverse complement strand
GAGCGAACCACGGTATGGGAAATGACGGGCGATGGTTTGAAGTCTCGGACGCGTTTGCGGTTCGCTATGGCGAAACTCAATTGGCGTGTCGGCTATTGACGAAAAACGGATGATCAACCGAACCAGCCTCGTCATCGCGCATCCGGGTCGAGCCAAGTCGCGAGGGTAGGGTGCGCGCAGGCGCGCGCGGAGTTCTTCGATTTCAGGGCTATACCATTTCATGTGCGCCACGAAATCTATCGTATAGGGCGTGGTGCCCCAGTCGCGCGTCCACTCTGACACCGAGATGAAGGAGGTTCGCGTAAAGGGCCTCCATCGGATCGAAGTGAGGGATGCCGCAGGCGCGATTTACGAAGCCGTGCTCGAACTGCGATACGGCGGATGCTCATGCTGCCGCCGGTCGCGAAGGCAAGAGACTACGGTCCGCTGGAATTGACGGTGATTTATGCGGAGGAGCGCGGGACGCCAGAAAGCCGGGGGGGCGTGCACGAACGGCAAGCCCGACGTGCGAAAACGGGCACAACTTTCCTGACGAAGCCCGACCGCTGATATGTTCGCTGTTGTCCGCCGTGGCGGAATTCTAGCCTCAGTCGACCAGCAAAAGGCCCCGCCAGTAACGACGGGGCCGAGGCGTAGCGTGAACCTAGAATGGCAGCTTTGACCTTCAGCGCTTCTTCACCAACCCAAGCGCCTTCTTGATATTCTGGACGCTTGGCAGGGAGATCTTGAGCGTCTTGGCGATTTCGCTGCCCGTCTTGCCGTCGCCGACGAGCTTCTTCACCTGGGCGCGCGTTTCGTCCGTGATCACGGCGCGGGTGCGGCGTTTCTTGCCCGGGCTGCCTTTGCCACCCTTAGCAGGGATCGCGGCCGGCGCATTGGCCTTACGGCCCGGCTTGCGGCCGCGGCGCTTGCCGCCACCGCCCGTTGCGGCTTGCACGGCGCTTACGAAATCGGCGGTTGATGCGAAACCATATTTGGCGGGAAGCGCCGCCAACTCAGTGTTGAGTTCGCTTGCGATCGATTGTTCGAGGTGGGCGAGCTTGGCCCGCACGGCTTCGAGCTCTTTGATTTTATCAGTTACCATGGGAACGACAAATATGGTGAGCGCTTCGCGGGACCGCAAGGATATGCCAATATGAAGTGCGAGGCTGGCCCGGATGGCACCCCATCATGTGACGCTCGCCTGCCTCGCCCTGGTGTTCCGCTGAAAGAATGGTGCGGCGCCAGTCTCCTTCACGAAATCGTCTCCGCAGCCGCCCGCTGCGGCCGCCCGTTTTTCGCCGCGACCAATCGCTGGGCGATCAGGCGAATCCGGCCCTGAGCATTCATCGCTCCGGCCGAGAAATCCGGCGTGTCCCCTTTGTCCCCTTCATGTCCCCATTCCGCCGGGAGACTGCCCGTGTCCCCTTTGTCTCCTTCATGTCCCGTTTGGTAGCCAGAGTGTAAGCCGTGCCGCGCCCGGTTGTGCCCAAACGGGCAAACACGTTCTTGCCGACCAGGTCGTCGAGGTCACGCGAAGCCGTCTTCTTGATCGCTCCCGTCAACGTCCGGTATTCGGCATTCGTGATTCGTTCCTTCGTGCGGACGTAAAGAATCGCCTGTCTCTGCCGGGGATTCAGTGCGAGCCCGTCGAGAACCCGGGAGGTCAGCGCATCACGCCAGAGGGTGAGCACAAACTGTCCGTCATCGTGCCGGAAGTCAGGCGGCGGCAGCTTCGCCTCGCGCGTCGAGGACAAGTTTGCCGGGCTCGACATCGGCGAGGATGGT
>CAZENI010000964.1:223-1775 GCA_964513055.1 uncultured Opitutus sp. | reverse complement strand
CACCTTGTAGGTGTCGTTGTCGGCGCCGCCCGCCATCGCGTCCGCGCCCTTGCCGCCGTCGAGCACGTCGTCGCCGGCGCCGCCGCTCAGCGTGTCGTTGCCGCTCGCCGTCGTGATGCTGTCGTTGCCGTCCGTGCCGGTGACGACGATCGCACCGGTCGAGGTCGCCCCGTCCTGGGCCACGTACGTCGTGTCGCCGTCCGCCATCTGCACCGTCAGGATCGACTTCGAGACGTTGTTGCCGTCGCCGACCAGGGCGTTGGTCACGCTCACCCCGGTGACGTCGACGTTCGGTCCCGTCACGTTCGCCGCCGCGTTCGCCTTGTTCGGCTCGCCGACACGGATTCCGACCGAGGTGCCGTTGATCGTGCCGTTCTGCACGATTACCGAGCCCGTGAAGCTCGCGGATTCCGGGCCGCTATAGCTCGGTGCGTCGTCGCGCGCCTTGATCGCGATCGCCGCCCCGCCGAAATGCGACGGCGCGCCGTCGACCCCGCCGTTCGACGAGCCCACGTGGTTGAAGGTGAAGTTCTGGATCGTGATGCCCGAGTACGGCGCGGCGTCCTCCGTCGTGTCGCTCGTCGCCTCGTGATCCCACTTCAGGTTGATGTCGATACCCGCGCCGAAGCCCCCCAGGTTCCCGTTCAGCAGGGTGCCGCCGAACGCCGGGCCGCGGCCCAGCTCGCCGACCTCCGTCATCGTGATGCCGGTGATCAGCGCGTTGTTCAGCGACTCGGCGTAGATGCCCTTCTGCGTCAGGTGCGAGAAGGTCGTGCCGGTGATCGTCACATTGTTGAGATCGCCACCGTCCGCCGTCTCCTTGGCGATGTACATGCCGATGCTACTGTCGGTGATCTCGCCGCCCGTGACGGTGAGCCCGTTGACGTGCGCCATCGCGCTCTTGCGGATGCCGTCGACCGTCTCGGCGATCTTCACGTTCGTCAGGGCGGTGCCGTCGGCGCCGTTGCCCAGCACGATGCCCGCGTTGAAGCCGCGGATCTCCAGGCCCGTGATGTGGAGGTTGTCGGCCTGCACCGCGATGCCGGTGCCGGACGCCCCGCTGTACGCCGTCGTGCGGTACAGGAAGTTCTCTACCGTCTCCAAGGCGCCGATGTTGGACGCGTTCGGCCCCGTGTTGTCGGCCCGGAACGTGCCCTGCAGCACCGCGCCGGCATCGGCGACGATCGTCAGGTCGTTGACGTTGACGACGACGTTGCCGGTGTAGGTGCCCGCCGCGATCCGCACCGTGTCGCCCGCCGCCGCATCCGCCAGCGCCGCCTGGATCGTGCCGTAGCCGCCGTTGCCGACCAGCAGGATCTTGCCCGCGCCGTCCCCGTCGACCCGCTCGACATTGGTCAGCGTGTCGGTGCCCTCGCCGTCCACTGCCACAGACCAGCCGCCGCCGGACGCCGTGACCTCCGTCACCGCACCGGCATACACCGCCGTGTCCGTCCCGCCGCCGCCGTTGACAGCGTCGTCACCCGCGCCGCCGTTGATCGAGTCATTGAAGGCGCTGCCGTTGACCAGGTCGTCCCCGGCCGTGCCGGTCAGC
>CAZENI010000964.1:0-213 GCA_964513055.1 uncultured Opitutus sp. | reverse complement strand
GTCGCGTCGATCACGCTGTCGTAGTGCACGTCGCCCGCGTACGTCGCCGAGCCGAAGGTGACCGTCACGCCGTTGTCGGTGTCTTCGTAGTTGGTCTCGTTGGTCATCAGGCCGCGGCTGCCCGGCGCGTCCGAGAAGGTGTTGTCCTTGACGCCCGAATAATCCTGCGGACCGCTGAGGTCGTCGCCGAAGTCGAACACGCGCACGGCGCCG
>CAZENI010000963.1:0-1782 GCA_964513055.1 uncultured Opitutus sp. | reverse complement strand
GCGAAAGCCCGGCATGGAGGCGGTCCGCGCCATCTCGGTGACCCGCTGATCGACCTTGGCCGACAGGTCCCCGGCCGGGATGACGATCTTGAATTGCCGCTTCAGCCCTTCGGCTGGGAGTTCGGTCACTTGCATGGTCTCACTTCCATCTTTTCCGTCTGGTGCGGGCGAAGGGACTTGAACCCCCACGCCTTGCGGCACGAGATCCTAAGTCTCGCGTGTCTACCAATTCCACCACGCCCGCCCGAGGTTTACTGAGGGCTGAATGGGCGCGCCTCTTAGCCCGTCGCGCGCCGGTCGGTCAATTCATCGCTGCAGCAAGGGCTTCGGGCAACTGGCCGATCAGGTCTTCGGCGATCAGGCCGGGCCGCTCGAAGCGGAACGCGCATTCGCCGTGGATCCAGGCAGCCGCCGCCCCGGCGGTCAGCGGGGCAATGCCGCGAGCCATCAGGCCCGCGGCGATGCCCGCGAGCACGTCGCCAGAGCCCGCCGTCGCCAGCGCTGGCGGCGCATGGACGCTCACGACCGCCCTGCCATCCGGTGCGGCGATCACGGTGTCCGGCCCCTTGAGCAGGACCGTCGCGCCGCTGCGCCGCGCGGCCTGGCGCACCCGCTCGACCTTGCCGGCAGCTTCCGACAGGTCCGGAAACAGGCGCCGGAACTCGCCTTCATGCGGCGTCAGCAGAGCCGGGCCCCGAACTGCATCGAACAATCGCGCCGGTCCGTCGGCAAAGACCGTGACCGCGTCGGCGTCGAGGACGGCGGCCCGCTGCGCCGCCAGCGTCAGGATCACCGCCGTGCGCGTGCGCTCGTTGACGCCGGAGCCAGGCCCGATGAGGAAGACATTGCGGCGCCTGTCCTCAAGCAGCCGGGCGAAGGCCATCTCGTGATCGACCTCGGCCACCAGGTTTCCCGGCTCGGCGGCGCGATAGATCGCCAGCGCCTCGCGCGGCGCGGCCAAGGTCGCCAGGCCGGCGCCCGCCCGGCGCGCGGCCAGGGCCGCCAGACGGGCTGCCCCGGTCGCTGCCCCGCCGGCCAGAATGGTCAGGTGGCCGCGCGCATACTTGTGATCGCCCGGGTCGTGCCGCTGCAGGGCGGCCGACCACAACGGCGGCTCGTTGCGCCAAAGGCGGGGCGCTATGCCCGCCAGGACAGAAGCCGCGATACCGATGTCGACCACCAGGAGCTGACCGCACCTGCGCAGACCTTCGAGAGAATAATGCCCCGGCTTGGCGCGGAAAAAAGTGACCGTCAGCTCCGCCTTCGGCGCGATCCCGAGGATGGCGCCGGTGTCGCCATGCAGCCCGCTCGGGACATCGACCGCCACGACCGACAGCCGCTCCCGGTTCATGCGGTCGATCAGGGCGGCCGGCACGCCCTCTATCGGCCGCGTCAGTCCCGCGCCGAACAGCGCGTCAATGACGAGCGGGCGCCCGTCCAGGGCGCTTGTCGCAAGGTCGGCGACCGGCCCTTTCCAAAGCCGGGCTGCGCGTGCGGCATCACCGCGCAGCTCCGCTGCCGGCATCGCGGATGCAAGCCTGACCGGCCAGCCCTCGGCCTGCAAATGGCGTGCAGCCACGAAGCCGTCGCCGCCATTGTTCCCGGGCCCGCAGAGGACGAGCACCGGCTGGCGGCGATAGTGGTCGATGACCGCCCGCGCGACTTCCTTGCCGGCCGACTCCATGAGCACGCTACCCGGGGTCCCGGCGGCGATGGTTGCGGCATCGGCCGCAGCCATCTGCGCACAGGTAAGGAGAGCAAGATCGGGGTCGGGAGAGAAGT
>CAZENI010000962.1:1506-1784 GCA_964513055.1 uncultured Opitutus sp. | reverse complement strand
ACGATCGAAGGCGAATCGCACGAGGGCTGGCCGCGCATCGAAGTCTCCTGCAAATACCACAAACCCGCCCGCTTCGAGCAGACGCTGGAGGTCTGCCTGCGGATCGAGGAAATTCGCACGAGCAGCCTCCGCTACGGTTTTTGGATCTTCACGGCCGATGATCCGAGCCGCGCCCTCCTCGCCGCCGGTTCTTTCTCGATCATCCACGTCGAGATTGACCACTCGCCCCACGGGATCCGCAAGTCACCGATCCCACCCGCGCTGAAACAAAAACTCGA
>CAZENI010000962.1:0-1496 GCA_964513055.1 uncultured Opitutus sp. | reverse complement strand
CTCACCCAACCTTCCTGAATCTTGACCACATTTTCCTCAGAAATTTGAACCGCGGATTACGCAGATATCGCGGATAAGACCACAGAACGCCTAGCCTTCATCCGCGCTATCCGCGTAATCCGCGGTCCAGCTTCCGTTCGGTTTTCAATCGGCAATTCGCAATCGCAAATCCGCAATCTTATGCAATGGCTCTACTACGCCTTCCTCACCGTCGCCACCTGGGGACTCTACGGAGTCTTCCTTCATAGCGGCCAGATGGCCATGAAGGACCCCGAGTTCGGCCGCTACAAAGCGTTCCTGCTCGTCGGCGTCGCCTACTTCATCGTCGCCGTCCTCGCTCCGCTGATCCTCCTGAAGGTCCAGGGCGCCAACTGGAGTTTTCCGGGCAAGGCCTCGTGGATCTCGCTCTTCGCCGGCACGCTCGGGGCCATCGGCGCGTTCGGCATCCTGCTCGCGTTCGGCGCCAAGGGCACGCCCGCCGTCGTCATGTCGATCGTGTTCGCCGGCGCGCCGATCGTGAACGCGATCGCCGGCATGATCATGCATCCGCCGAAGGACGGCATCGCCGCCGTCCCGTGGCAATTCTACCTCGGCATCATCATGGCCGCCGCCGGCGGCACCCTCGTCAGCTACTACAAGCCCGCGCCGGCCCCCAAGGCCGCCGCGGCCCGCGTCGCGCCCGTCGCGCCGCCCGCCCGCTAATCCACGACTCATGGCGGCGCTCGCTCCGCAGCAACTCGCCGCGCTCAACCGGCTGATCGCCGCCATCGCGCCGACCAACCGGTTTTACCGCACCCGGCTCGCCGCCGCCGACGGCCTCGGCGGCTTCGCCTCGCTCGCCGACTTCAGCGCGCGGATGCCGTTCACCACCAAGTCCGATCTCGCGCGCGACCAGCTCGAGCATCCGCCCTACGGCTCGACCCTCACGTATCCGGAACAGACCTATACACGTTTCCATCAGACCAGCGGCACCAGCGGCCGGCCGATCATCTGGCTCGACAACAACGAGAGCTGGCAGTGGCTCCTCGAGAACTGGAAGACGATCTGGGAGAAGGCCGGCGCCGTCCGCGGCGACTCCGCGTTCTTCGCGTTCTCCTTCGGCCCGTTCCTCGGCTTCTGGTCCGCCTTCGACTCCGGCCAGCGCCTCGGCCTGCGCACCATTCCCGCCGGCGGCATGAGCAGCAGCGAGCGCCTGCGCTTCCTCCTCGCCCGGCGCCCGCGCCTCCTCTGCTGCACACCCACCTACGCGCTGCGCCTCGCCGACGTTGCCCGCGCCGAAGGCCTCGACCTGCGCGACTCCGGTGTCGAGCGCGTCATGGTCGCCGGCGAACCCGGCGGCAGCGTCCCCGAGATTCGCACCCGCATCGAGGAAGCCTGGCCGGGCGCGCGCGTCGTCGATCACCACGGCATGACGGAGGTCGGCCCCGTTTCCTACGGCTGCCCCGATCAGCCCACCTGGCTGCGGGTGATGCACGACCGCTATTTCGTCGAAGTCC
>CAZENI010000961.1:0-1786 GCA_964513055.1 uncultured Opitutus sp. | reverse complement strand
CCAACGAGCGTGATGACGACGCCGATGGCGACGGCATCGGCAACGCCAGGGATGACTACGGCTTCGGGACGATGGATGCGCAGATTCGCGCCGGTTCGGGCTTGGGCGGCGACGGGCGCAACGGACCGGACGGCGATCTGGATGGCGACGGCATCTCCAATTCGAAAGACGACGACATGGACGGCGATGGCATCCCGAACGGCCAGGATCCTGATGCCGACGGTGATGGTATTCCGAATGCCGAGGACAAGTATCCCCACGGCAAGAGCGACGGTGATGGCAACGACCCGAACGGCGGCCCTGGCGGTGGTGGCGCGGGCGGACAGGGGCAGGGTGCCGGCGGCGAGAGCGGCGCCATCGCGGATCGCAGCGCCGACGGCAAAGGTGGCAAGGGCGGCAAAGGGGGCAAAGGTGGCCAGGCCGGTGCCAGCGGCTCCGAAGGCGGTGAGGGTGGAGAGGGTGGCGAAGGTGGCACCAGTGCCGGCGGCTCCCAACAGGGCGGCCAGCGGCAGGTGGCTTCAAATCAACGCGGCGGACGCAGCGGCCAGCAAGGCGGCCAAAGCGGTCAGCAGGGCGGACAATCCGGGCAACAGGGTGGACAATCCGGCCAGCAGGGCGGCGGCGGCCAGCAAGGTGGCGGACAAAGCGGCGGCCAGTCGGGGAGCGCCGGTGGCCAGTCGGGCGGTCCGCCCGGCGGTGGCAGTGGCGGTGGGGGCAACCCGCTCTCGATCGTCGGCACGCTGCTGCGGATGATCCTGGGAATTTGAACGAAGTGCGTGCGTGTGGCCGGATGACGGGGAGGGGCGCACGTCCCCTCCGTGAGCAGCCGCGACGGCGTTGGCGCTGGGGCACGTTTCTCGCGCTGATGATGTTCATCGCGACGGGTCGGAGCGCGGAGCCGTCCGCCGCGGTCGCGATGCGGCTGGCTCGGGAAGGTGCGGCGGCAGCGGAGGCGAAGGATACAGCCACCTATCTGGCGAGAATGGAGGCGGCGGCCGCGCTGCGGCCGGACTTTCCACGAATCCTGGTCAATCTGGCCGCGGCGCAAGTGGCTTCCGATCGGCCCGACGATGCGCTGGCGACGCTCGAGCGGCTGGCGGCGCTCGGGGTGAGTTCGCCGGTGGAGAAGTCGGAGGACTTCGCCGCCCTGCGGACGCGGAAGGACTTTCAGGCGGTGGTGAAAAAGCTCGCGGCCAATCTGTATCCAAAAGGTGAGGGCGAGGTCGCGTTCTCGTTGCGGGGCGTGACCGGCCTCCCGGAGGGGATCGCGTGGCGCGAGCAGACCGATCAGTTCTATTTCGGTGACGTCAACGGCCGCGCCGTCTGGGTGCGCGGCAAGGACGGAGCGCTGAAGCGGCTGACGCCGGAGGGAGACGAACTGTTCGGCGTGTTTGGACTCTCGATTGACGAAGCGGGCGGCGCGATCTGGGCCGCGACTTCGGCGGTGCCGGCGATGCGCGGGTTCACGCCGGATCAGGATGGCACCGCGGCGCTCGCCGAGATCGACCTGCAGTCAGGGGCGATCCGCCGGACAATTCCGGTGGTGCGGCGCCCCGGCGATCAACACTCGCACGTGCTCGGCGATCTCGCGCTCGCGCCCGATGGCGGGGTGCTGGTGACGGACAGCGGCGGGCCGATTCTCTGGCGACTCGCGCCGGGCGGCGCCGCGCTCGAGCCGTTCGTGCAACATCCGGAGTTTCTGTCGTTGCAGGGCATTGTGGTCCTGCCGGGCGGTGTCGCCGTGCTGGCGGATCATGCCGGCGGCCTGCTGCGGGTCGAACTCGCG
>CAZENI010000960.1:621-1814 GCA_964513055.1 uncultured Opitutus sp. | reverse complement strand
TCTACCTCAACTGCCCCCCCGACCGGCCCATGGGCTCAAGCCCGCGTGCGTTTGGGCATTCGGGCGCGGGCGGGGCGCAAAGCTTCGGCGATCCCGACAACCAGATCGCCTTCTGCTACACGCCGAACCGCATGCATAGCGGCTTCGACATCGGCCCCCGGGCAGGCCGGCTCATCCAGGCCACTTACAACTGCTTGTAAGGGGCGTTGTCGTGGCGGGCCGGTCTCGCCGTGGAACACCAGGGTAACGCGCAGCGTTGTTCACCAGATCGGCCCCTGTTGGGGATGTCGTATCCCTCTGGGAACGGTGAGCGGGAAATGGAAGCTGGGCGGCATCCGGTGACCGACGGCGAGCACGTCACGGCGCGGCACGTCCTGGTGGTGGAGGATGACGCCCTCACCGCTCTTGGCATCGAAGACATGCTGCGTGCCCTGGGATTCCAGAACATTGCCGTTGCGGGAAACCTTTCCGCGGCGCGTGAAGCCATCGCCGGGGGGCGCGTCGGGCTGGCCGTGCTCGACGTTTCGCTGCCGGATGGCATGGTCTTCCCCGCCGCCGACCTTCTCCGGCGGGACAGCGTGCCCTTCGTCTTTTGCACAGGCCGCACGGCGCGGGAGTTCCCGCCCGAATGGTCGGTATATCCCATCGTTGCTAAGCCGGCCGGGACCGCCGCCCTGCGCCAGGCCCTGCTGCAGGCCGGCGTCGCCTTGCCCTTGCCGGAATCCCGGGGGCCGGACGCGTGATGCCGGCGGAATGACACGAACCCCAACAGGCCCCTGATGCCGCTCTCCTTCGCACGCCTGCCGCTTGTCCAGGACCTGCTCAACGCCATGGAAGGCGTGTGCTATCTGCTCGATCCCGCGGGCGTGATCCTCGCGGTCGGCGAACCCAACTGGGAAGCGGTGGTGGGTGCCCTCGGCACGCCGGCGCTTGCGGCGCGCGCGATTGTCGGCAGCAGCCTGTTCGATCACATCGCCGGGCCCGAGGTCGTCCAGGCCTATCGCCAGCAGATGGAGAGGCTGCGCGCCGGTCCCGCCCGCGAGGCCTGGTTTGACTTCCGCTGTGATGCGCCGGCGCTCCGCCGCGACATGCGGATGCACATGTCGCTGATCCGCGGCGCCGACACGGATACCTTCCTGTTCCAGTCCCTGCTGGTGGCCGAAAACTCCCGGCCGCGTATCGGTTTGTTCGAT
>CAZENI010000960.1:0-611 GCA_964513055.1 uncultured Opitutus sp. | reverse complement strand
ACCGAGGACGACCTGCCCTTCGTCACGATGTGCAGCTTCTGCCATGCCATCAAGACGGTCGACGCGGGCGACGCGTGGCATCCGGCGGAGGTCTACTACCACCACGGCGGGACAGAGCGCGTCCGGCTCAGCCACGGCATCTGCCCCACCTGCTACGGCAAGCAGCCGGGCCGTCACTGATAGTCTCGCTTCCTTGCTGCGCCACACGGGCGCAGGGCTGTCTTCACTCCGCGCTAGAGATTCTGGTCCCAGCCGCGCGGTTGCGCATCCACCAGCGCATCGCCGGATGGCAGGCCGAGCGACCATCTGCCATAGGGCGAAGTCGCGAATTCCCACTGCAGCGACCCGTGCGAGGTCATGGCGCTGATGTCGCGCAGGTGGCGATGCACCGGGTTGTGCGACGTCTGCCCCGTGGCGCCCTGCATCTGGGCGAGGCGGTCGACGCCGCTGCGGCACAGGCGCGCGATATAGGCCATGTCGCGTGCTTCCGTCAGGCGGCGCGGGCCGGCGAGTTTCTCGCCCTTGAGGCCGGCGGCATGCAGGGCATCGACATGGTCCCAGGCGAGCAGTTCCGCGACGCGAAAGTCCGCGGCGGATTCGGACAGGCGGGC
>CAZENI010000959.1:0-1815 GCA_964513055.1 uncultured Opitutus sp. | reverse complement strand
GCGCGGGAATCTCGACCTTGGCGCCGATGAGGCCGTTGCCGGTGGTCTTGTTGGTGACGATGCCGGAGATGACACCGGCATTGGCGCCGACGGTGGATTCCGCCGCGAAGGTCACGGGGACGGAAGCACCGAGCGCGGAAACCGCGAGCACGGCAGCTTGAAACACCCGTTTCGGCGACCGACGCGCAAAACGGAAACAGTCAGGGTTTGAGGTCATGGTTAGGGTTTGCAGCTACGACGGAAAGAACACGCCGGCCGTGCACTGGAGGAACACGGAGGCAACAACGAGGCAGGGTCAGGTAACCGACGGGACACTTGGACGTGCGCCCCGCAAAATCCAGCGAAAGATTTGATCGGGAGCGCAACGTTTTTGTCACGATCGCCCGCGGTGCACGCTGGCTATTCGCATAGCTATGCGCGAAGGCCGCGGCGGCGCTTCCCGCTTGCGTCTGCCATCGGCGCTCACGCCGCGCGCCCCTCGCGATCAGCAGGCCCACCCGCCCGTCGCCGGATTCCCAATCTCCAGACTAGAAAACCCCGCCAATCCCCGTCACACTTCCCCCCTCGCTCGCGTCTCGCCGCCTCTCCCCCTCTGCTCCGTTTCACGCCATCACCATCATGAACCCCGTCACTCGTCGCGATTTCATCAAACTCTCCGCCGCGGCCGCCGCTGGCGTCGCCGCCGCAGCCGGTCCGCTCGGCACCACGGCCTACGCCGCGTCCGCCTCCTCCGGAAATCCGTTCCAGCGCACCGGCAAGTCCCGCCTGCTGCTCAGCCTCGCGGCCTATTCCTTCCGCGACGAATTCCCGACCATGCGCGGCAAGGCGGCCAAGAAGGCACCCGCCAAGCCGATCGATATGTTCAAGTTCATCGACTACTGCGCGGCCCAGGGCTGCGACGGCGCGGAGCTGACGACCTACTTCATCCCGGATGAGAGCGACGACTACATGATCAAGCTGCGCCGCCACGCCTACCTGCGCGGCGTCGCCGTCAGCGGCACCGCTATCGGCAACAATTTCTCGCTGCCGAAGGGCGCGAAGCTCGACGAGGAGATCGCCTACACGAAAAAGTGGATCGACAAGTCGCTGCTCATGGGCGCGCAGCATATCCGCGTTTTCGCCGGCAACATCCCGAAGGACGCGCCGAAGGATTTCACCCGCGCGGTGGCCGACCAGCAGGTCATCGAATGCCTGAAGGTCTGCGGGGACTATGCCGGCAAAAAAGGCATCTTCCTCGGCCTCGAGAATCACGACTCGATCGGCAGCGCGGCGACGCTGCTCCCCATGGTCAAGGCCGTGAACAGCCCGTGGGTCGGCATCAATCTCGACTCGGGCAATTTCCACACGGCCGATCCCTACAAGGACTTCGCCGAGTGCGTGCCGTATTCGCTCAACGTCCAGTTCAAGGTCGAGGTGCACGACGCCGCCACGAAGAAAAAAGCTCCGGCGGACCTCAAGCGCTTCACGCAGATCCTGAAGGACGGCGGCTACCAGGGCTGGGTCGCCCTCGAATACGAGGCCGCGGAAAACTCCGCCGTCGCCGTGCCGCGAATCCTGAAGGAGATGAAGGGTCTGTTCGCTTAATTCGGAACCGAACCCAAGCGCGAAGACGCAAAGGGGCGCAAAGATTCGCCAAGAGATCCTTCGTCGAATCCTTTGCGTCTCTTTGCCAACTTGGCGTCTTTGCGCTTAACGCCTTTCTCCCGCCTTACATCGACCCGCGCAGGCCGAAGGTCCAGGCCGAGCCGTAGTCCACGCGCTGGCGGAATTTCGCGTAGTCGGGCGTATTGGGGCCGTAGATTTTCGAGTCCTCGG
>CAZENI010000958.1:0-1817 GCA_964513055.1 uncultured Opitutus sp. | reverse complement strand
CGCGCTCGCCCACGCGCCGGCGAGCTATCGGCGGATCGCCACGCGCTTCGACAGCATCATCGACGAGGTGGCGATCGAGTTCGAGCTGGCGAACCGGCTCGGCGTGGCGGTCCGCGGCGTCGCGGAATGCCGGTTCGGCCTGACCGCCGACGATGCGCCGGGGGTGCCGCGGATCTCATGGTTCAGCGTCGACGGCGAAGCCTACGACCGCGCCCTGCTGCCCGATCTCCAGCGGATCATCGAAGCCGGCCTCACCGATGCGCCGCTGGTGCGGCCGCGTTCGCTGCCCCGGCTGCGCTAGCGCCGCCGATAGCGGTGGTGCTCGATCATGATTCCGACGATGCGGCCGGGGTTTTCGGCGTCGATCGTCTGCGTCGCGAAGTCGGGGTTGAGCGCGTCGAGATGGATGATCGGCCGGCGCTTGCGGTCGAGCCCGCCGTCGCGGAACTTCTTGAACGTCGCCGTGTCGTCGGCGTCGAGCTTCGCCACCACGAAGTCGCCGGGCCGGGCGTCGAGCGCCAGCGCCGGCTCGATGATGACGCGGTCGCCTTCGCGGAACTCCGGCACCATCGAGCGGCCCTTGATCTCGAGCGCGAAGGCGCGCGGGCTGACCGGCTGGTCGGCACTGATCGTCGCCATCCCCGCGCCTTCGGGGTAGGGGTCGGCGACCTCCGACCACAGCCCGGCCTGGACGTAGTCGATCACGTGGATCGGGCGGATGGCGGGCCGGCGCAGCGGCGCGGCAAGCGCGTCGGTCGCGACCGCCTTTTCGCCGGTCAGCAGCCAGGCGGCGGAGACGCCGAAGAACTGCGCGTAGCGCTGCGCGTCGTCGACGTCGAAGTCGCGCGAGCCCGTCTCGTGCGTGTTGTAGGTCGGCTGCGGCATCCCCATCAGATCGGACGCATGCTTCGCCGTCTCGAACCCGGCGGCGATTCGAGCCTGACGCAGCCGCGCGGCGCGCGCGGTCTTCGGCTCCTTGTTGCCACGTCGCATGCGTGACCTCGGCCGTTGCTGCGGCCCGCGGGACTCCAGTACACCCATATTACGGACCGTAATCAATTGACCGGCCTCGACAACGGGGTAGAAATTGCGGCGCGCAATGACGGTGCTTGACGGCATAAATTACTCAGCGTAATACTTCGCGGCATGGACGATGCCGCCGACAGTTTCGCCGCCGTGATCGCAGCGTGGCCCGACAACGGCGCCCTCGCCGCCGATCTCGCCCATCATGGCGTCAACGCCGGCCGTGTTGCGGTGTGGAAGCACCGCAGCAACATCCCGCCTGAATACTGGCCGGACCTCGTGCGCGCCGCCGCGGCGCGCGGCCTGACCGGCGTGACGCTGGAGCGCCTGGCCGGCCTGGCGGCCCGCAGATTGCCAGTGCCGCCCGCGCCCGCCCCGGAGGCTGCCGCATGAACCAGCCGCTCATCGATTTTTCATCCGAGCTCCGCGGTGACGACGGGCCGGCGCGACAATCCGCAACCGACGCGCTGTGGGCGCGCTGGTGCGCCACGCCGGCGGACGAGCGCGACCGCTTCGCCGCGTCGCTGATCGCCGCGCTGGTCCTGGAACGGCGCTGCCGCCGGCACGGCGTTCCGGTGCGCGCCGGCGGCGCGGGGCCGGGGTGACGATGGAGAGCCACAACACGCGCTGCATGGCGGCGACGATGCGCGCCTGCGCTGGCGCGGTCAGCGGGAAACGCCGGGAGGATTTTCATCCATGACGGAGAGCCGGCCATGACCAAGCTGCGCCCGCCCGACGGCTTCGCCGACGCGGCGATGATCGCGATCACCGCGCTCGGCAGGCAGCGCGCCGCC
>CAZENI010000957.1:0-1817 GCA_964513055.1 uncultured Opitutus sp. | reverse complement strand
AAGGGCGTGATCGTGCACGGAATCGCGGTGGAGGCGGGCAGCGGCAAGCCCGTCGTCGGCGCGATCGTGTCGCCGCAGATCTTCACGCCGCCGCTCATGTCCCCGGATCCGGAGCATTCGGAGCTCTCCGGGCCGGACGGGCAGTTCACGATTCACGGAGCGGATCCGGAGCTCGGCATTCGCGCGCAGCATCCGGACTACGAGGCGTCGGGGGCGGCAATCGACAAGGCGAAGCCCACGAAGCCGATCCACGCCAAGGAGCGGTTCAGGCTCGAGGATTTGCGGCGGGACATGGAATTGACGCGGGAGGCGCAGCGCCATGGCGACGCCGGCGAATAATTTCGAAAAACGCAGTTTTGTTTTCATGAGAAAAGAATTGAGCGGTTAGATTCGTTTCGGTGGCGACGCGTCTACTTGCAGCACACGAGCGTGGCGCAGCCGGCGGCATGCTTCATGTCGGTCTTGGTCTTGCCATTCTCGGTCGTCATCGTGCCGGTGCATCCGGTGCAGGAGTGCGAGTATCCCGCGACCCGAAGCCCGACGCCTTTGCCCGCGGGGCCACGATCTCCGACCACCCAGGTCGGAGAAGTTTTGCAGCCTCCGCACTTGCCGGTCGGATGCTCGTCCATCTTGACCAGCACCGGCTTCTCGGCCGGCTTCGGCGCGGTCTTGTTCCAGTATTGTGGGCCGGGGCCGGCGAGTGCGACGGCAGCGAATAAGCTGCTCGCGATGATTGCGATTGAGGTCCGAAGGAGAGTCCGAGTTTTCATATGTCACCTTGGTGGTTGAGCGTTTGATCTGTTCATCAGCACTACACCTCGACGCTCCCATCCCCCTCGGCACACTTGCCGCATCCCTTGCCAAGACCTCCGCATTTCTTGGCGTCCCGATTCGTGAGTCCGGAAAATAGAAAGGCCAACCGCCCTTGGACGGTTGGCCGAGCAAATTCGCGGGACGAAGTCTTAGAGGCGTTCGACGGCGATGGCGGTCGCGCCTTTGGCGCCCTTCTCGTAGGCGAGGACCGGCCCCTTGCCGGGGACGGACACGACCAAAGGAAACCGCGCATCTGCCGCAATCTTGACGGGCTCCAATCGACGGAGATCGCGCACCGCGACCAAGCCGGAACCGTCGTTCCATACGACAACGGTTTGACCGTTGGTTTCGGCGGCGACCGCCTGACGGCCCTTGCCGAGCATCGTCTCTTTGTTGTCAGCGCCGATGAGGAACACTTCACCCGCGCGCTGGGCGACGGCGCCGAACTTCCCGCCGCCCAAGGCGACCAGCGTGCCACCATCATGCGGGCATCCGTTGATCTTCCACGTGCCTTCACCGAGCTTGCGAGCGGTCGTGAAGTTCGCCGCGCCTTTTGCCCGCGTCGTCAGCCACATGTCGCGCGCGCCCTCGATGGAATTGCGCCACATGACCGCCAGATTGCCGTCGCGGTCGAACAGCACACTGGGGTGGCAGCATTCACAGATCGATTTGTCCGGTGACTTATAGACGAGCTGATCGGCACCCCACGTCCGCCCGCCGTCCTTCGAGGACGCGCCCCACAGTTCCGTCTTCGCGCTGCGGAGGTCGAGCCAAGTCACGAACAACTCGCCGGTGGGCGACCCACCGAGGTCGTGCAGGCCCTCGTGGGCGCTGTCGGCGACGTCGTTGATCTTCACTGCGCCGCTCCAGGTCTTGCCGCCATCGGTGGACGAAAATGCGATCAATTCGTCGGCAATCGCCGTGACCGTCAGACGGTCGCCATGCACGGCGATCCGCGGGCCACGCCGATTGCCGATCATCAGTTTCGGAAGCGCTGCAACTTT
>CAZENI010000956.1:0-1827 GCA_964513055.1 uncultured Opitutus sp. | reverse complement strand
ATCAACGGCGGCAGGTGCAGGTTGCCCGCCAGCGAGCCGAGGGCGTTGGCCACGCCGGCCTCCCGCAGCACGCGCGCGAATCCGCCGCCCGCCCCGACAACCAGCAGCGTCATCCCGATGCCCGCGATGCTCTGCTCCGTGAAACCGAGGAGTTGCGCGCGCGTGAATCGACACGCCCGGCCGAAAACGCCCAACGCCACCAGCACCGCGATCGCCAGCGCGACGACGGGATGACCGGCAAACGCCAGCCCCGCCCGCACGCGGTCTCCGGCGGGAAACAGCAGCTCGCCCACCGTCGCCAGCAGCATCAACGCGATCGGCAGCCCGATCACGAAGGCCGTGAGCGCCGCACCCGGCCGCGGCGAGGCCTCCGCCCGCGGCGCCGCGAGCGCCGGCGCCGCCACCGGCACGCGAGTCACCACCCAGCGCGCGAACAGCGGGCCCGCGATCAACGCCGTCGGAATTCCGACGAGAAACGCCAGTCCCAGCACCTTCCCGGTATTCGCGCCGAGCGCGTCAATCGCGACCACCGGCCCCGGATGCGGCGGCGTGAGCCCGTGCATCACCGACAGCACCGCGACCAGCGGCACCGCAAGCAGAAGGAAGGGACGGCGCGTCTCGTGCGTGAGCGAGATCGCGATCGGCAGCAGCAGCAGCAAGCCGACCGTGAACCACGTCAGCATGCCGACCACGAGCGCGAGCACGATGATGCATGCCACCGCGCGCGTCGGCCCGAAGAACGCGCTGAACCGCTCCGCCAGCACCTGCGCCCCGCCGGACTCCGCCAGCAGTTTCCCCACCATCGCGCCGAGCGCGATCACCGCCGCGATGCCACCGAGCGTCGCGCCCACCCCGTCCTGAAACGCCTTCAACGTCGCCAGCGGGGCGAGCCCCGCGCCAACGCCGACGAGCAACGCCGCCAGGAAGAGCGCGATGAACGCGTTCATCTTCCGCCACGTGACCAGCGCGACCAGCACGCCGATCGCCACCAACGCCAGCAGCAGCAGCGAGAGGGGTGAGGCAGCCATCAATAATTTCCCAGTCCTGATTAGACAGAAGGCAACGAAGGAAACGAAGCAGACCGTATTCTTCGTTCCCTTCGTTGCCTTCTGTTCACACTTCAGATGCTCAGCCGCCGCGCCCGCGCCACGACCGGCCACTCTTCAGTGACCCGCCCCTCGCACACCACGCGCACGCGATCGTGGAGCGCCACCGTCGGGCAGATGTGCCATGGCACCCCATACAACGCCGCGCCGACCGGAAACTCCGCCGCCCGCGCCGTCTCGATCACGAGGTGCTCCTCGCTATGCGCCACGCCGCGGGCATCGGGCAGCGCCGGAAACACCACGCGCGGATGCGGCATCTCGCTCGCCACGGCCTTGTGCCCAAGATCGAGACAAAGGCGATTGGCACCCGGCCGGCTAATCACCCGCGTGAGCAGCACCGCCGCTTGCTGAAACCCCAGGTCCGGCAAGCCCGCCGCGTAGCTCGCATCCCACAGCACGCACGTGCCGGGGCTGCACTCCACGCCCGGCCGGCGCGCGTGGATCGGAAACGTCGGGGTGCCGCCGCAGACCAGCCGCGGCACGGGGAGGCCCTCGCGTTTCAACTCCTCCGCCAGCGCGCTGACGAGCGCAAAGCCCGCGTCCGACGCCGCGGCGCGCTCCGCCGGATCGCTCTGCCGCAAATGCCCGTCATAGGCGTGCAGTCCGCCCGCCACCAACCCGCTCGCGTGCGCGATTTTCCGATACAGCGCCACCGCCGCCGGCCCCGGCGCGATGCCGGTCCGGTTCATGCCCACGTCGAGATCGAGCAGCACCTCGATCT
>CAZENI010000955.1:0-1839 GCA_964513055.1 uncultured Opitutus sp. | reverse complement strand
AAGTAGCTGTGGTCCACCACGGGCTGCAGCTGCATCGCCGCCGACCACACGCTGTCGGGGCGCGGCTGCATCGAGCCCACGGCACGGATCGCGACGAGGAACCACGGCTCCGCGGCGCCGCTCGGCGGATCGATCTCGAACCGGATCACGGCCGTGCGGTAGTTGCCCATGTCGACCACGTGCGTCGAGTCGAGGAACCCGACGTGCAGAGTGTCGTCTCCGAGCCCTCCGACGCGCCAGGACGGCGTGCCGAAGAACTGCGCCTGCGCGGGCAGCGCCCCGAGCATCACGAGCGCGACCAGCGCGGCGAGCCTGACTGCGATCCTCGGCGCGCTCACGAGAGCAGCTCCTGCCAGGAGTGCTCGCCCTCGACCGCGTGCGCGGCGTGCGGCACGTCGGAGACGGGGATGGTGCCCCGGCCGTTCCCGACGAGGGCCCTGGGGTCGCTGCTGATGCGCACGAGGTTCAGCGCGCGCCGGGCGGCGAGCCCGGAGCGGACCTGCTCTCGCTCCTCGCCTCGGAGCGTGACGAGCGGCTCCTCCTCGTGCACGTGCACGACGAGCGCGTGCGACAGCGCGCCGGCCTTGTCGCGGTAGATCACAGCGGTCCCGATCATCGTGCCCTCACAGTTTGGACATGGTGAGCCCGAGGATCGCGTCGAGAGTCGCGTCCTCGTTCGCCACCGGGAAGAACTTCAGGTGGAACGCGTACACGCCGGGGATCGACTTCTCGATCACCTCGGAGCCGCCGCCGCCGGCGGTGGTGCCCATGTCCACCTGGATGAGTTCCGTCACGCCGTCGATGGGGCTCACCAGCACCATCAGCACCTTGAGCTGGAGACCCGTGAGCATGAGCGAGAAGTGGTCGTAGCCGACCGCGTAGTACGAGTGGACGCTCTGGTAGACCTGGCCGGGGGTCAGCGTGATCGGCAGCCCCGAGATGCCGAGCCCCGCGGGATTGCCCTTGAAGACCGCGGTGTTCGCCATGGTGCGCGTGGACTGCGGCAGCGTGTCCTGCGCCGGGATGATCTGCAGTGGGAAGCGCAGCGCCATGTGGGGCTCCTAGAGCGATCGGACGCGGATGGAGAGCTCGGCGTCCGCCGACGCGACACCGCTGTTGGCGAGGGTGATCACGACGAACGAGCCCACGGGCCGGTACGCGCGCACGGGCTGGGGGATGCCGGGCGTGATCAGGAACCCGACGACGCGGCGGTACTCCCCTCCCAGCACGGCCTCGTCGAACCACAGTTCGAGCCCGTCGTTCTCCGTGAACACGAACACGTCGACCAGGTGCCCGTACGAGGAGTCGAACGACTCGATCGTGTCGGGCGCGGCCGCAGTCGAGTACTCGTCGAACGCGTCGGAGCTGACGCCCTCCATCTCGAGCAACGTCGCGTCGAGGGCGCCTGCACTGATGGTGGTCGTGGCAGAGCGCACGAGCGTGTTGATCGTGGTGGTGGCGACGGCCTCGCGTGTGGGGAACGCGCCCACGTCAGGCCTCCTTGGTCCACATCCAACCGCGCACGCGGCAGATGTATCGGAACGCGGTCTTCGGGAAGCCGTTCGTCACGCTGAACGTGAGGCGCGCCTCCCCCTCCTGGAAGATCGCCACCCGCGCCGGCTTCGCGAGCGAGCCGATCGCGCACGGCAGCGAGCCGTAGCCCTGGAACGGATCGAGCCCTCGCTTGAGCGTCCATGTCGCATGCACGAGGCCCGTCGGGTCGGCGCTGCCGAACCCGATCTCCACGATGCGCAGCAGCATCCGGATCGGGACGTCGATCGTGAGCACCGTCACCGTGCCGCCGCCCGCGCCCCCCCCGCGCCCGGGGGGGGGGTGGGG
>CAZENI010000954.1:0-1842 GCA_964513055.1 uncultured Opitutus sp. | reverse complement strand
GGCCCGCTGCCACTCGATCCCGTCGTCCACGCCGCGCGCGGCTCCGCGCTCAGCGCTCTCGCGCACAGCCCGTGGGCGCCCGTCGTCGCCCTCGCCGGCGCCCGGCAAATCGTGCTGCACCACACGCGCGACCTCGAGTTCATCGGCGTCCTGCCGTTCGCCGAGGGCTTTCCCTGCGATCTCAAGTTCAGCCGCAACGGCAAACTCCTCCTCGCGAGCGGCGGCCGCGGCGGCAAGTCCGGCCACGTCGTCGTCTGGGACATCACGACCGGCGAACGCGTCATCACCATCGGCGAGCAGTTCGACTCCGTCCTCGCGGCCGACATCAGCTCCGACCAGCACTGGATCGCGCTCGGCGGCCCGGATCGCGTGTTGAAGATCTACAACACGAAGGACGGCGCGCTCGAACACCGGATCAAGAAACACACCGAATGGGTGACCGCGGTGGAGTTCTCGCCCGACGGCCGGTATCTCGCGAGCGGCGATCGCAACGGCGGCCTGTTCCTCTGGGAGGCCGCGACGGGCCAGGAGATGTTCAACCTGCCCGGCCACCGGGGCGGCATCACCGCGCTCACGTGGCGTGCGGACTCCGAGATGTTCGCCTCCGCCAGCGAGGACGGCACCGTGAAATTCTGGAAATCCGGCGATGGCTCCGCGCTCCGCAGCATTCCCGCCCACCCCGGCGGCGCGCTCTCGGCGCGCTTCGCCATGGATGGCCGCATCGTCACCAGCGGCCGCGACAACAAGGTCCAGATCTGGGAAACCTCCGGCAAAAACGTCCGCGCCCTCCCCTTCACCGGCGACCTGCCGAATCGCGTCACCTTCACCGACGACGGCAAGCGCGTCATCGGCAGCGATTGGGCGGGCAACGTGATCGTCTGGGACGCGCAGACCGGCAAGGTCGTCGGCGATCTCGACGCCACGCCGCCGCCCGTCGCGGAGCGCGTCGCGGAAAGCACGGCGCGCATCGCGACGCTGCAGGCCGCGCTCGACCAGGTCTCAGCGGATCACGCCCGCGCCGACGCCGAGGCGAAGGCCGCGCAGGCCAAGGTCGACCAGCTCAAGAAATCGCTCGCCGACGCCCGCAGCCGGCTGACCGCGCAGGGCGGTGACATCATCAAGCTCTCCGAACAGCTCACCGCCGATCCTGCGAACGAAACGGCCAAGACCAAGCTGGCCAAGACGCGCGAGAGCATCGCCGCCCTCGAAACGCGGATCGCCGCGTTCCCGCGGCAGATCGCCGACGCCACGAAGCTGGCCGCCGCCGCGGCCAAGAAGGCCGGTGAAGCGAAGGTCGCCGTCGACGATGCCCGCGCCAAGGTCACCGCCGCCAAGGCCTCGCTCGCGCGCTGGCAGAGCGTGCCCGCCGCCGCCACCGCGACGCCGTCCGTCCGCAAGGTCTCGCTGAAATAGCGCCCGCCCCGCTCCGAGGTGGAGCGGCTTGTCCCCAAGCCGCTGGTTCGAGTCGTAGCGAAACGCAACCGCGTCTCACGCCGCGCACGGGCCGCCGTCGCGCGCGATCGAAATCTACTTGTCCGTATCGCTGCGCACCACGACGCCCTTCGCAAAGACGACCTCCTGCTCCTCGGGCGACGCCCGGCGTCCGCCGCCGCCGATCCCGGTGCCGACATTCACGCCGCCCAGGCCGCCGCCGACCGACACCCCGGTGTTGCTCAGCAAACCGGAGCCGAGGCCGCCGCCCTTGCGATACACCCAGACCTCATCTTCGCCGGCCTTCGCCGAGCGCGTCACCACCTCGGTCGGCTTGCCCATCGCCATCTCAACCTGCTCGGGCGTCATGCCCTTGCGCGCCCGGCCGTTGAGCACCGCTTCCTGCACCTC
>CAZENI010000953.1:0-1844 GCA_964513055.1 uncultured Opitutus sp. | reverse complement strand
ATTGGTGCTACGGTATCAGGCTACGATAAACAGCTATCACGAGCCCAACGGGAATGACTGATTCGCTGACGTCTGGCGTCAAGAGGCTTCGCACCAAAGTCGTCCCTCGTACAGTGAGAGAGTTGCATAGGGTCAACTGGACGAGGCCCGCGCGCTCCCGGCGCCCGACCACGAGGCGATCCGGCTCCAAGGTCTTCGGCGTCTGCGGGACGGTGATGAGGTAATCGCCGGCTATGACATTTGGGGCTCCACACTCGACGGCCATCAGATAGGCGGACTGCAGCCGTGCATCCCAACGAGGATCCGGAACCGGCGGAACTCGAGCTTCGATTGATGGGACTTCCACCCCGCCCTCGCGCCAGACCCGCGGATCGATAATGCCGGCGACGTCCAGGCGGGCAATCAGGCCAGGTGCGCCAGGCGGGGGCACGCCAAGGTAGGCTGCGATCTCGGCAACCTCGCCGGCTTTGATTTTCCTGTCGCCGCTGATCATGCGGATCACGCGCCCGCGGTCATTGCCGTGGCCGAGGTGCCGGGACAGTCCCGACCGGCTGAGCCTGGGATTGTTGTCGATCGCGTCTGCGATCCACTTGCCGTAATCGATCTCTTTGGCCATCGACCTGGGTCCGAGTGTTGCAACTGTGCCACGTTCATAGCATGCCGATGCCGTCGCGTACCACCCACCTGTGACCTTGACATGGCGTGATGATTTCGCCAACATGCAAGAATGGCGAAAGTGAATGCAGACTCGGGCTCCGACAACCCTGCGAAGGAGGTCATCAAACTCCTGAAGGGACCGACGGCTGTTGCTAAGGTCGTCGGTATCGACCGATCGCAGGTGCACAAGTGGACGCTGCCGAAAGAGCGCCGCGGCACGGGTGGCAAGGTGCCCCGGCGCCATTGGGAAGCGTTGATCGAGTACGCGAAGAGTCAAGGCGTTGAGTTGCCAGCGCGGCTGCTGGCACCGGAACTGACGTCACGTTGAGACGGCAGCGCAGAGCGGGTTAGGCCCGTTGTGCGCCGCTATCCCGAACTGGTAGCGGCTTCCTCCCTGAGCTTCGACTGGCGCAACTGTCCCGCGTGCGCCTCTTTAGGGAGAGAATAGACGGGAGAGCACTATGGGGATCTGGGGTTCGCTATCGACGCGGCTCCGGCGAGGCACGGCTGCAATCCAGCCTGATCCTCCGCCGGCCGCGCCTGTGTCATTGCATCTCGTGCCGATCCCGGGAGAACGCCCGGACTTGCCGTTTGGCATCTGGCCGGACGACGAGGACGCGGTGCCCGCATGGCGCATCGAGGTCGAGAGCAAGGCCGCACTCCGCGGCCTCATAATCCCATCCTATCGCACCCGCCGACAATTTGAGGCTGCCGTGGAAGCCTGCGCCAACGCACTCAAAGAGCCCGCCCCGCGCGTCATTCTCGAGCCGCTGGCGCCAGCAGAAGCAGCCCGGCAGTTCCTGTCCTGGCTCCGCACCACGTCGCGCACGGGGCGCTACACGGACGAGACCTTGAGCGAGATCTACCGCGAGCATTGTCTCGCAGTCGGCCGCGCCGAGTCCTCACACGCTCACATGCGCAACCACCTCGCAACATTCGCTGGCGTCGAGAAGGGCCAAGAGAAAGTCGAGGGCGCCCCGAAGCGCAAGCGCATCACCATCTGGACGATCAAGCCTTCGCTGGCGAAGATCGTTGAGGACAGGAGGCTCGCCGCATGACCGCCGACGACATACTCCGCCAGCTCGGCGCCTCGGGCAACTCGTTGTCCGGGGCGAAGGTGTTTCTGCGAACTGTTCCCGCGTTCAATCGTTGCCGGAAACCGTCACGGTTCGCGATGGTTTCCACGA
>CAZENI010000952.1:0-1854 GCA_964513055.1 uncultured Opitutus sp. | reverse complement strand
GTGCTTGCGTCCTCGGGGTACATCTACCCGGCGGCGACATCTACGGCGTATTGGGTTCGGTCACGCGTCATCGGGAACAGCCTCACCGTCGAATTGTGGGCGACGGACCCCGCAGCTGGTGGAGCGCCGACGGGGACGCTTTCCTACACGCTCGCCGGCGGCGACGCCACGAAGTTCGGTGCCGGGGTGCGCGGCAAGGTTGGGTTCCGTCACGCCAGCGCCAAGACCTACACCCTTGACGACTTCATCATCCGGCCCCTGAGTCGGCCCCCGCGCCAGCGTGACGTACAGGTGTTCACCAGCAGCGGGACGTGGACCCCGCCACCGGGCGCGCTCGCCGACCCACTCGCCACCGTGCGCACCATCCTCGTCGCTCCCGGCAACGGTGGCGCGAGCGGTTGCCGCAGGGCAGCAGGGACGGCTGTGAGCGGCGGGGCCGGTGGCGCGGCCGGTGGATGCACCGACGTGACCATGCCCATCGCGCAGGCCACAGCTGGGGGCACTGTCACGGTCACCGTCCCTGCGGCTGGTGCCGGCGGGGCGGCCGTCACGACGGACGACACGAACGGGAACAACGGCGGGATCGCCGGCGGTCAGACCATCTTCGCTGGTGTCGCCGGTTCCGTGAAGGCGTACCGCAGCGCCGTGGCAGCGGGCGGCGGGTCCACTTCGGCTTCCACGGCCGGGGCGGCCGCAGCGATCGTTACGCACCCAACCAACCCCGGCGCGGGTGGCGTGGTGGGCTCGGCCGGGCAGTCGGGCAACTGGAATGCAGGCAAAGGCCCCATCGGTGGCGCGGCCGGTGGCGGCATCGACGTTGGCAACAACTGGAAGGCAGGGGGCACCACAGGGGGGTTCAACGAAACGGAGTCCGGCACGGCTGCCGGTGGCGCAACCAACGGCGCGGCCGGTGGGGCTGGCACCTCCGGCGTCACCAACTCGAAGCTCTGGACCGGCTATTGGGCGGGTGGTGGCGGGGGCGGTGGGGCGTCCGGCGTCGGCGTGAATGGCGGCAACGGCGGCAACGGCGGAAGCTACGGCGGCGGTGGTGGCGGGGGCGGCGCGGCCCAAAACGGGTTCACGTCCGGTGCCGGCGGCAACGGTGGCCCCGGGATCGCCATCATCATCACCGAGTGGGGAGGCTGACCGCATGAGCACCGAAACGCGCATCACCGTTGACGGTGTGCCAGTCGACCCTGACCAGCCGCTGGCAGACGCCATCGCCACTGCGGAACGCCACCCAGCCGACCGGTACCTGATCGTCCGCGGCGGCAAGCCCGAAGCGGAAATCATGTGGGACGGCGTGGCCGAGTTCGACCCCGGCGACGGTGCCGAACTGGTCCGCACCACCGAGTGGGAAGGCGACCCGTGGACAGGGCCGCCAGAGCCCGCCGACGTTACCGCCAAGCGCACGCAGGATGAACGCCTGCAGACCATCCGACGCCAGCTCACCGATGACCTGGCGACCGTCGACACCGCCACCATCGGGCAGCTGCGCGCCATCGTGCGCCGCGTCATCCGCGCCGAACGCATCCTGATCCGCGTGGCGCTCGCAGAACCGGCCGACACGACCGCCGACCTCGAGGCATAAACAGTTGGCCGAGTTCGCCACACCCGGCGCAGCGTTCACCGCCCGCACCCAAGGATGGGTCACCGCCCTCACCGGCACCATTGGTGTCGCCATCCTCCGGGAATCCGACGGGACCGTCATCACCGCCAGGACCACCGCGGGGATCACCGAGGCCACCACCGGCGTGTACGCCGTGACCCTCACCGCCCCCACGGCTGCCGGCGACTATCTCATCGTCTGGACCAGTGACGCCGCCGCCACCCCCGCGTACCGCGCCGAGGAAT
>CAZENI010000951.1:0-1858 GCA_964513055.1 uncultured Opitutus sp. | reverse complement strand
CTTTGGCTGACGGAGCCGCCGCGATGCTTGAATGCGAGCTGGTCCCGATGTCGCTCAAAGTGGCGCGGGAAATCCTGCTCGACACGGAGCCGAAGGCGGTTGCAGTCCGGGCAAAGCTGGCCCTGGGCCTGATCGACCGGGCGGCCAAGAACCGCGAGGCGGCCGAAGACCCAGCCAAGGCGCTCGCGGCCATGACGACGGCGGAGCTGGCCCAATTCGTGGCGAAGGGGATGCAGGCGGAGGCCTTGGAGGCCCAAACCATCGACGTAACGCCCGTCGTTCTGCCCGCCGACGCCAAGGCCTGACGCGCAAACCCAAGCGCCGTAAGGCTTTGCGCTGCTACCGCAACCTAGTGGTCAACATGCTTGCGCCTCGGCGCGCCTGATATCCAGGCGTCCGCGCGTGCGCCTGACTGGGCGAGTGCGTGCGCGCGGCGCGCGTGCGGCGGGCGCGCCACAGCCGCTCCCACCCCCTGGGGAGGGGGTCGCCTCGCGCGCGCGATAGACGTACCCCACGCTCCGACAAAATTTGGGATTTTCTCAGAATGGCCCTGGTGGCGAGGCCCCAACTTTCCCCGCAGGAGAAGGCCGTTACGGACTGTCCGGCCGCCTCGCCGTAGAGCCTAGAGACCCGTCCACCGCGAAGGCCTTCATGGCGGACGGGATGCCTCTGAGGCGATGAGCCCGTGCGCCGTTCCGCCGAACCCGTCTTGGCTGGTTGTCGGGGACGGCCGTGGCCGCGCCAAGGGAATCAGCCGTAGCGGAGAAGAGGCGCGGCGTCGAGACCCCTTGCCAAATCGCCCGTCTCATGGGTATGTCGACAACTGAGACAGATCGTCGTTTGAGGTGTCGACACATGGGCTTCAGCGTCTATTACTACCGGACGCAGTTTGCCCCTCTGTCGACCGGGCAAACGGTGACGCTCCCCTATGCGGCTGGCCAGGATCGGTTCTCGTTCCTGCCGACGAACAATGGGCACTACGCCATTGGCCCGTTCGAGCAACTGCTGATCGAACCTGCCGCGTTCACTGTCGCCTTCACCGTGGCCGGTGTCGAGGTCACCTGGAACTCGACGACCATCCCCATCGGTCGCGAGATCGTCTTCCAGCTCGTCGAGACGCCACACCCGAAGATCGACGGCCGCGAGGTCGCCCTTGCGGACCTGTCGAACGCGGCGATCACCAACTTCGCCAAAGGTCTGCTGAACGCCAACGGCACGCCCGATCTGATCGCCCTGGGGCTCGCCCCCGTCGCGAGCCCGATCTTGAGCGGGACGCCGACCGCGCCGACCGCCGCGCCGGGCGACAACACGACCCAGATTTCCACGACCGCCTTCGTCGATGCGGTCCGCTCGAACCTCCAGGCGTCCATCGACCTGAAGGCTCCGCTCGCGAACCCTACCTTCACCGGCATTGCGACCGTTGGTCAGTTCCGGCTCACCGTCCTGACGGCTCCTCAAATCACGGCGGACCAGAACGACTACGCCCCCGCCGGGGTATCCGCCGTGTCGCTCCTGCGCGTCAGCTCCGACGCCGCGCGCGCCATCACTGGCCTAGGCGCAACGGGCCAAGGCCGGTTCATGATCCTCGCGAACGTCGGCACGTACCCGATCACCCTGGTCGACCAGAGCGCGGGAAGCACGGCGGCGAACCGCCTGGACCTCGGCGGCGCGAACCGCGTCCTCCTGCCGACCCAGTGCATCGAGCTTGTCTACGACGCGGGTAGCTCCCGCTGGCGCTGCATGACGCCGCCTCTCCAAGACCTCTCCGCTTACGTCACGGCCGCCCAGGCCATCGCGTTCGCCGTCGCCCTTTAGGAGCCGCCCGTGGCCGTCACCGCCAACAGCATCATCACGCCGC
>CAZENI010000950.1:0-1861 GCA_964513055.1 uncultured Opitutus sp. | reverse complement strand
ACCTCGACGCGGCCGGGCTCGATCGGCACCAGCTCCTTGACGACGCGATCGATGCCGACGCGATTGACGAAAATGAAGGCGTTGAAACAGAGCGCGAGATGCGCCTCGATCGTCTCGCGGAATTCGAAGCGCGACTGCCACTTGTTCGGGCGGCGGCGCAGCAGCTTGTCGAGCGGATGGTCCTTCGCGACGACGGGGCCGTTGGGGCCGTCGCGATAAACGCGAAACGGCACCTGCGCGACGCCCTCGGCGCGCACGCGCACGCAAGCCAGCACGGTCGCGACTTCCAGCGCGGTCTGCCAGTTGACGGTTTTGCCGCTACGCGATTGCCGAGCGCCATAGACATCGAGAAAGGCGCGCAGGCCCGCCTCGTAAACGGACGCGGATTTGCGCGAGAAGAAGGCGCGGGCGCGGTCGATCAGTCCCATGCGACTACGCGGCCTTCGGCTTCATCCAGAACGAGACCTCTTCCACGGTTTTCGGGAGCCACACGGCGAGCGCGTCGATCGAGGAATAAACCCCGTCGATCGCCGCCATCTTCTTGCCCTTGGGCTTCACGGGCTTGATGTTCGAATGGTTGTCCGGAATCGTCGCGACGTTGCCGACGTTCCATGTCATGACCGGATGGTCGCCATGATCGACGGCGCCGTCGAATACGAGCGCCTCGAACTTCTTGGCCGCCGCCGACAGCCCGAGGAAGGTCTGCGGCACCTTGAACACCTTATCGACCGGCACGCCCTCCGCCTGCATGCGATTCAGGACATGGATCGCGTTGTGCTGATCGACGCCGATCAGTTCGACATCGAACCGACCATAGTCGGCGATCATCCGATCAAGCAGATATTCGTAATCGGTGACGTCGCCCTCGTTCATTTCGATGGCGCGCGTCTTGTCCCATTCGTCGAATTTCGCGCGCCAGCGGTCGCCGCGTATGCCGATCGAACCGCGCGGAAAGAAAAAGCGGTGCAGCGTGCGCCACCACGGATCTGTCGGCGTCGGCTCGAACCACAGCGACCAGCAGGTCAGATCGCGCGTTTCGCCGAGGTCGACGCCGCCCCAGCATTTGCGCCCGGCCAAACGCCGCTCACGCTCCGGATCATTCCATGCCGGGAACGACGCGTCGCGGCACGCCGTCCATTTCTCCTTCGGTATCCAGCGCTCGCTCTGCTCGGTCCAGATGTTGAGCTTGTAGCGCTTGAAGTCGTTCTCGCGGCGGGGGTTCTGCTTCGCCGCCGCGCACTCATCGGCCAGCAGCTTCGGATTGACCGAAACCGCATAGTTCGGATTCGCCTTGCGCCAGGTCTTTTCCTTGCGCCAGTCGTCGTCCGGCTCTGCGGCGTAGCAGACGACCAGCGTGTCGTCCGCGACGATGACGCCGTCGAGAATGTCGAGGCACTCGATCCACACCTCGTGGCCGTAGGTCTCGATCTCGCCGGCCGTCGAGATCAGGAACTCGATCGGCTGCTCGCGCGCGCCGCTCGACTGATGCACGAAGGTGTAGAGCCGGTCGTTCGGCCATTCGTGAATTTCGTCGCCGATGAGGAAGCTCATCGACAGGCCGTGCTTGCCTTTCGGCGAGCCCGAGAGCCAGCGGAACGAGGCGTTGATCGCCGGGCAGACGATGGCCGTCTGCATCAGTTCCAGCAGCGGCGCCTTTTCCGGCATGATCGTCGGCGACGTGACGGCCATCGCGGCGGCCTTGTCGAAGACGATCTTTGCCTGGTCGCGATTCTCGGCGATGGCGAAGCCGCGCGCGCCGCGCAGCCCTTCGCCGAGCAGGCACAGCAGCGCGACGCCGGCCATCAGCTCGGTCTTGCCGTTCTTGCGCGGCACCCACACGATGACGCGGCGGTAGCGGCGC
>CAZENI010000949.1:0-1864 GCA_964513055.1 uncultured Opitutus sp. | reverse complement strand
GCCGACAAGGTGGGGGCCGATTCACTGCTTTCCCGCATCGTGCAGATGGTCGCCGACGCGCAGCGCAGTCGCGCGCCGATTCAGGGACTGGTGGACAAAGTATCAGGCATTTTTGTGCCGACCGTCGCGGCCGTGGCCGTGATTACGTTTCTTGTCTGGTTTTTCTTCGGCCCCGAGCCGCGCCTCGCCTACGCCATTGTCAACGCGGTGGCGGTGCTCATCATCGCCTGCCCGTGTGCGCTGGGCTTGGCCACGCCGATGGCTATCATGGTCGGCGTCGGCCGTGGCGCGCAGGTCGGCGTATTGGTGAAGAACGCCGAGTCGCTCGAACATCTCGGCAAAGTGACCTGCCTCGTGGTGGACAAGACCGGCACGCTCACCGAAGGGAAACCGCGCCTCACGGATGTTTTGCCCGGGGCGGGCTTTGATGAAAACGCGCTGCTTCGGATGGTGGCCTCACTCGAACGCTCATCGGAGCATCCGCTCGCTGGCGCAATTGTGCGCGGGGCCGAGGAAAAGAAACTGGCCCTGCCAGAAGTAAACAATTTCCGTTCTGTCACGGCGGGCGGCGTCGCCGGGACGGTGGAGGGGAAAAACATTCTCGTCGGCAAGTTGAAGTTTCTCGAAGCCGAGGGTGTGGTGGTGGATGCCGCGTTTCAGGAACGCGCAACCACTCTCCAAACGGACGGCAAGACGGTGTTGTTCGCCACGGTGGATGGAAAGGTGGCGGGACTGCTGGCCGTCGCCGACCCAATCAAGGAATTCACCGCCGAGGCCATTGCGATGCTGCACGAACTCGGCGTGAAGCTCGTCATGGCTACGGGTGACAATCGGCGCACGGCCGAAGCCGTGGCGCGCCAGCTCGGCCTCGATCAGTTCGAAGCCGAGGTCGAACCCGCCGACAAAATCAAGAAGGTCAACGCGCTCAAGGAAGGTGGGCAAGTGGTGGCCATGGCCGGTGATGGCGTCAACGATGCGCCCGCGCTCGCCGCGGCCGATGTGGGCATCGCGATGGGCACGGGCACCGATGTCGCGATGGAAAGCGCCGGAGTCACGCTGATCAAAGGCGACCTGCGCGGCATCGCAAAAGCGATCCGGCTCTCGCGTGCGACGATGCGCAATATCCGCCAGAATCTTTTCTTCGCCTTCGTTTACAACGCGCTCGGCGTTCCGCTGGCGGCGGGGATGCTCTATCCGTTTTTCGGCGTGCTCCTGAGTCCGATGATTGCAGGAGCTGCGATGTCACTCTCATCGGTGTCAGTCATCAGCAACGCGCTCCGTTTGCGGCGAGTGCGTCTGTAAGCGGAAGTCGCGCGTCGGACCAGCTATAATTTCGGATAGAGTCTGGCGAGTTTGATGCGAGCATCCTCGGTAGTGGAGCGCCAATGGATGGGAGCACCGCGATTATTGCGGTGCTGCTGCCCGGCTGAGATTTCGCGGCGCATGGTGGCGATGTCAGGGATTCGGCGGCAGAGGCATTGGCCGCTGAGAGAGCTCAGTTCGATTTCGGAGATGTTCAGCCAGCTGCCGTGCTTGGGGGTGTAGTTATTCCAATCGCTGGGCCAGACAATGGGCTTCGGACCGCGGGAAGGTTTCGTAGTGTGAAGGAACGTCGTGGGTGTTGAGGTTTTCCACGTCGTCACTCAGCACGGACGACGCTTATCGTTGGTGCGCATCCGTTCTTCGAGCACTCGTGCGTGCCGCGGATCTCAACCGGTGCCATTGCGCCGCGAGCGTTATTCCCGGAGGGCTTCATCACGATCATCGGTGTGTCGCAGGAGGTGCAGACCAGTTTCTTGCCGACTTCAACGGTGCGCGTCGGACCACGGCCGTTGGCCTGGATGAATTTTGTTTCGGTCACGGA
>CAZENI010000948.1:0-1868 GCA_964513055.1 uncultured Opitutus sp. | reverse complement strand
CGCCAACGGACACCAGAACGGGCACCGCAATGGAACCGGGCATTGACGATGGGATGCTCGCTGGCGCGGAATCGTGCTGGTGGATGCGGCCGCACGAGTTTGCCGAGCGGGCCAGCATGGGCCGCTTCAGGGCGTATCGCCACCTGGCCTATATGGGCGATCGAATCGCCGACGCGGTCCTGAGGGGCAACGCACGGATCATCTTCAACCTTCCGCCGCGGCACGGTAAGAGCTGGCTGATCTCCTACTGGACGCCCACTTGGTTCCTCGAGCTCTTCCCCCACCTGAACGTCCTGCTGTGCGGATACGCTGACGACCAGGCGATGGAGTGGGGGCGGAAGGCCCGCAACGAGCTCGCGACCAACCCGCTGCTGCGAACACGACTCGCCGAGGACTCGAAATCGGCCCGGCGGTTCAACACCCCGGAGGGAGGCGGCATGCTGTGCGCCGGCGCGGGCGGCGCGATCACGGGCCGTGGCGGTCACCTGAACATCATCGACGACCCCATCAAGAACCTCGAGGAGGCGTTCAGCCCGACGTTCCGCGACAAGCAGATCGAGTGGTTCCACTCCGACTTCATGAGCCGGCTCGAGCCCAACGGGTCGGTGATCATCAACATGCACCGCTGGCACCCCGAAGACCTTTGCGGGCACGTGGTCGAGCAGAGCGGAGAGCAATGGGAGATCTACCGCTTTCCCGCGATCGCCGAGGCGAACGACGTGCTGGGCCGCCAGCCCGGCGAGGCGCTCTGCCCGGAACGCTTCAACGAGGACCAGCTCGCGCGTAAACGGATCGAGGTCGGGGAGTCGGTCTGGCATCCGCGCTACCAGCAGAACGCCAGCGGGCTCAAGCGCAAGCGGGTCTACTCGGAGTTCTCCGATTCGATGATCGTGCCCGGGCTCGAGTGGCTTCCCGACGTCCCGCTCGCCCTCACGTTCGACTTCAACATCAACCCCGGGATGCACGGCTACATCGCGCAGTACTGCAGCCTTCGCGACCTCTTCCTGGTGCACGACGAGATCCACGAGACACGCATGAACGTGCGAGAGTGCGTCGCCGAGGTGGTGAAGCGGCTCGACGCCGGTCTGGCGAAGCAGCCTCGGAAGTACGTCGAGATCCACATCTACGGCGACGCCACGGGCGAGAGCCAGCAGAGCATCACACGGTCTGAAAGCAGCTTCAGCCTGATCCGCGCGGGCCTGCGGATGCGGCCGTGGACCATCCGGATGAAGATCAAGCGGAGGAACCCGCCCGTGGTCGACCGCATCAACGCGACGACCGACGCGATGCTGGACTCGCGCGGGCAGACGCACTTCATGGTGCATCCGCGGTGCGTACGGCTGATCCGCGACTACCGAGAGGTCAAGCCCGATGAGGACAAGGGCGGGACCGACAAGAGCAACAGCGACCTCACGCACTCGAGCGAAGCGGTGGGCTACATGATCGACTACTGCAGACCCGCCGGCGGTCGCCTAATGATTCCGCGAGGCAGAGTCTCCCGGGCTCGCTAGGGCAAGCGACCGAGACACCAATGACCGCGATCGCGAAGCCGACGCCGACGGGCGAAAAGACGCTGCGCCAAAGCCGATATGGCGTGTTCGACCTCCTGTCGCTCTTCGAGCTGACAAACTCGTGGGCCAGGGAGGCGGCGTACGCGACGTATCGCCGCATGCGGCGCGACCCCACGATCGCGCTCGCTCGTGCGATCGCGACCATGCCGATCCGCAAGGCCGACTGGAGTTTCGAGGCCGACGACGGCGTCCCGGACCAGTGGATCGACACGGTCAGGAACGCGCTCGACCGCCATCTCCGCACCCTGATCATCGACCTCACACGCTCGCTCGACTTCGGATGGCAATCGTTCGAAG
>CAZENI010000947.1:0-1871 GCA_964513055.1 uncultured Opitutus sp. | reverse complement strand
CACAACTGCTATGCCGAGATGCTGATGGATCAGCGCTACGGCAAGGTGAAGTGGGGGCCGCATGGCGAGCGCCTGCGCACCTCCGCGGCGAACTGGAGAAAGCCGCTGCAATGGCAGCGCGGCGCGAAGCGCTTCTTCGCGGCGCATGGCCGCCGCCAGCGCGTGTTCTGCGCCAGCCTCGCCGACGTGTTCGACAACAAGTGGCCGGACGGCGCGCGCACCGATCTGTTCGCGCTGATCCGGCAAACGCCCGATCTCGACTGGCTGCTGCTCACCAAGCGGCCGCAGAATTTTCCCGAGATGCTGCCGGCGAACTGGGACGCGGGCTACGCGAATGTGTGGCTCGGCGTCTCGGCCGAGAACCAGGCCGAGGCCGACCGGCGCATTCCGCTTTTGCTCGCAACGCCGGCCGCCGTGCGCTTCGTCAGCGCCGAGCCGCTGTTGGGGCCGATCGATTTCACGCGCATCAAAATGGGCGGCGGTTGGTATGACGCTCTTGCCGGCTGGCGCGACATCAAGGCGCGTTTCCCCGAATTCGACGCCATCGACGGCCACATCCTCGACTGGATCATCTGCGGCGGAGAGAGCGGGCCGAACGCGCGGCCGATGCATCCCGACTGGGCGCGAGCCATCCGCGATCAGTGCAAGGCGGCCGGCGTGGCGTTCTTCTTCAAGCAGTGGGGAACATGGTTCCCGATGATCGACCGCGAAGTCGACGACCCCGACTGGCGCAAGCCTTATTCCAGCTACCAGTGGCCGAAGCATCGCATCTGCAACCTCGCCGGCGGCCACGGCTTTCACGGCATGCGTGTGCATGTGATGGAGCGTTTTTCGAAGAAGGCGTCGGGCCGCCTGCTCGACGGCGCCGAGCACAGCGAATTCCCGAGGGCGGCGAGATGAAGCCGCAACGCATCCAGCTTTCGCGCCGCAAGGGCTGGCGCATGCCCGAAGACACCGTGAAGGTCGATCGCACCACCGGGTATGGCAATCCGTTCGTCGTCGGCGAGGTTCCGTCGCTCGCTTTCGCCCACGTCCACGATCGCCGCGTCGAGAGCGCGGCCCAGGCCGTCGCGCTGTTTCGCAGGCATCTGATCGAGACCGCAAAACGTCACGATGCAACGATCGATGCGCTTGTGAAGCTGCGCGGCAAGAATCTCGCCTGCTGGTGTAAGCCCGGCGCGCCGTGCCACGCCGACGTGCTGCTCGAATTCGCAAACCTGCCGGAGTCGCCATGATCAGTTACGACGTCACCGGCGGCGGCGGAAAGCCGATCTGCATCCGCGAGCGCACCTTCACGGGCGTCGAGCGGCCGGACTATCGCGTTATCGCGACGGTCGAGCCCGCCGAAGCGGAGCGCATGGCGGAGGACTTGCAGAAGGCCGCCGCGGCGAGCCGAGAGTGGAGCAAGCTGGTCGACGCGGCGGCGCTGAAGAAGATGAAGGCCGAGCATGCGGCCCTCGGCGAGCGCATCCGCGAGATGGAAGCGCAGACGCCGAAGCCGTGACCCTCACCCGCGCCGAGATCCTGAAACCGGCCGAGGCGGCGCGCGAGCTGGGCGTGTGCCTCAAAACGCTGCAGCGGTTGCGGCGGGCCGGCGCGATCCGCGCCATCGACGTGTCGGTGGCGGCTGGCGAGCGCGGCGCCTGGCGCTATCATCCCGACGACATCGAGGCGTTCCAGAACGCCCGCCGCCGCGCCCGCGCGGCCGAGGAGACCGCGCCATGTCCCTCTACCGGCCGAAAGGCTCGCCCTTCTGGCACTACGACTTTCAGTTCCGAAGTCGTCGATTTTGCGGAACGACTGAAACGGCGGATCGCGCGGCCGCGCGGCGAATCGAGCTCGTCGCCGAGCAGCGCATAGGTCGGGCAGGT
>CAZENI010000946.1:0-1875 GCA_964513055.1 uncultured Opitutus sp. | reverse complement strand
CGAGGATCTTGTTCGACTCGGCGAGCGTGCGGCCCTCGGGCGCGATGTCGCGGTCGTGAAACGCGTAGAAGGGCGCGCGGATTTTTTGGAAGAACTCGAATGCGGCATCCATGCGCAGCTTGGCGACGGAGACCGGGTCCTTGCCGCTCTCCCACGGGCGGACGATGGTGCCGGGGCCGAACGGATCCGAACCGGTGCCGCGGAACGCGTGCCAGTAGGCGATCGAGAAGCGCAGGTGCTCGGCCATCGTCTTGCCGTCGATCACCTCGTCGGGGTTGTAGTGGCGGAACGCGAGGGCGTTTCCGGACTGCGGGCCTTCGTAGGCGATGGCCGGGATGGCGGGGAAGTGAGCGCGGGATTTTTTCATGAGGAGAGCGGAGAGGGGAGGATGAGCTTAGCGGATGGGAGCGGCGGGGCGGTAGCAAAGATGCATAGATTTCTTTTGATTTTGCGTGCGCGCCCTTTGAGGTAGGCGCCTGCGTGCAGGCGATTCCGGGCCGCGTCCCATCACCTGCGAGCAGGCTCCCACCTCAAGCCATGAAACCCGCCCGGAAGGTTGCGCTGCTGATCGAGACCTCGAATCGCTATGGACGCGATTTGCTCTATGGCGTGCGGGACTGGAACCGGACGGGGGAGCGTTGGGCGATCCGGTTTTCGGAGCAGGGGCGGCGGGCGCCGTTGCCGCCGTGGCTGAAGGACTGGCAGGGCGACGGGATCATCGCGCGGGTGGACTCGCCACAGATCGCGGCGGCGCTGCGGCGCACGGGGCTGCCGGTGGTGGACGTGAGCGCGGAGCGGTTTGCGTCGGAGTTTCCGCGGGTGAGCGTGGACAACGCGGCGGTGGCGCGGCTGGCGGCGGAGCATCTGCTCGCGAAGGGATTCCGGCACTTCGCGTTTTTCGGAGACGCGCACTTCCTGTGGGCGCGGCAGCGCGGCGTCGAGTTCCGGAGGGCACTGGCGGCGGCGGGGTGGAGCTGCGCGGTGTTCGCGGAAAGCGGCGGAGCGGGGAAGCGGCCGGGGTCGGATGCTGAGATCCGCGCGATGGCGGACTGGCTGGCGACGCTGCCGCGGCCGCTGGGGGTGTTTGCGTGTTATGACGGACGGGCGCAGCAGGTGCTCGAGGCGTGCCTGTCGCGCGGGTGGGAAGTGCCCGACGAGATCGCCGTGCTGGGCGTCGACAACGACGAGGTGCTGTGCGACCTCTGCACGCCGCCGCTGAGCAGCGTGCAACCGAACGCGCGGCGGACCGGCTACGAGGCGGCGGCGATGCTGGCGCGGATGATGCGCGGGGAGAAACCGGGGGCGGCGACGCGTTTCGTGGAGCCGGTGGCGGTGGTGGAGCGGCAGTCGACCGATGCGATCTCGGTGGCGGATGCGCGGGTGGCGGCGGCGCTGCGTTTCATTCGGGCGCACGTGGGCGAAGGGATAGACGTGAGCGATGTGCTGCGGGCGGTGCCGATGTCGCGCACGCTGCTGGAGCGGAAATTCCAGGCGGCGCTGGGCCACTCGCCGCACCGGCAGATCGTGCAGCAGCGGATCGAGCGGGCGCGGCACCTCCTGGCCGAGAGCGAGGTGTCGATCGCGATGGTGGCGGAGCTGGCGGGCTTCGGCGATGCGAGCTACCTGAGTGTGGCGTTCCGGCGGGAAACGGGGGAGCGGCCGCTGGAGTTCCGGGCGCGGCACCGCACGAGCCGGGCGGCGGGGTGAGGCCGGCGGGGAGTGACGCGGCCGGCGGCGCCGCGTCTCTAGAAAATGGCGACGGAGGCTCTCAGCGCGCGGGGGCGCGGGGCTCGACGCCGTGCAGGTGGCGGACGAAAAAATCCATGCGGCGGCGCGCGGCATACGGCGTCTCGCCGGCGCCGTGGCCGGCGCCCG
>CAZENI010000945.1:0-1885 GCA_964513055.1 uncultured Opitutus sp. | reverse complement strand
ACTCGCGGATCGAGAGGGATTTGTCGCTGAAGATGTCGAGCGTCACCGTCGCGGGCAGTTGCGCGCGGAAGGCCGGGAGGAGCTCCTTGATGCCGTCGACGACCTTGATCGTGTTGGTGCCGGGCTGCCGCTGGATCGAGAGCGAGATGGAGCGGGTGGCGCTCTCGCCGCGCCCGAACTTCGGGTCCTCCTCGCCGTCGACGAAGCGCTGGTCGAACCAACTGTAGGACTTCTCGTTCTCGACGCTGTCGGTGACGTTGGCGACGTCGGCGAGGCGGACGGCGGCGCCGTTGCGGTAGCTGACGATGACCTTGCGGAAACCCTCGGCGCTCTTGAGCTGGCCGGTGGCGAGCAGGGTCGTCGACTTGTGCAGGCCGTCGAGCGTGCCGGCCGGGAGATTGGTGTTGTTGGTGTCGAGGGCGGTGCGCACCTCGTCGATGCCGATGCCGCGGGCGGCGAGCGCGCGCGGGTCGAGGCGGACGCGGACAGCGTATTTCTGCGCGCCGAAGACGTTCACCTGCGAAACGCCGTCCACGGTCGAGATGCGCTGGGCGAGGATCGTCTCGGCGTATTCGTTGAGCTCGGTCAGCGAAAGGGTGGAGGAGCGCAGCGAGAGCAGCAGGATCGAGTCTTCCGCGGGATTGGATTTCCGGAAGGACGGCGGGTTCGGCATGTCGCGCGGCAGCCGGCGCTGCACCGCCGAGATGGCGGACTGCACATCCTGCGCGGCGCCGTCGATGTCGCGGTCGAGGCTGAACTGCAGCGTGATCGACGTGCTGCCGAGCGAGCTCGTCGACGTCATCGAGTCGATGCCGGCGATGCTGGAGAGCTGCTGCTCGAGCGGGGTGGCGACCGAGGCGGCCATCGTCTCGGGGCTCGCGCCCGGCAGGCTCGCGGAGATCGAGATGGTGGGGAAGTCGACGTTGGGCAGATCGCTGACGGGGAGCTTCTGGTAGGCCATCAACCCGAAGAGGGTGATGGCGGCGGTGACGAGCGTCGTCATCACCGGACGCCGGATGAATTGCTCGGGGATGTTCATGCTGCGGTTTTCTCCTTCTTCGGGTCCTTGCCGGCGTCGCCGCCTTCACCCGTCTTGCCGCCTTTCTTGCCCTTGCCGCCTTTGGCACCGCCGGTCGCGGCCGGGTCCTTGATTTCCACCGGCCGGCCGGGCATGACCCGGAGCTGGCCGTCGATGACGACCGTCTCGCCTTCGGTGAGGCCCTTCGAGATGACGGCATCGTTGCCGAACGTGCGCTCCACGACCACGGGGCGGAGCTCGGCGGTCTTGTCGGGCTTCACGACGTAAACGTGCTGGCCGCTCTGCGACGTCTGAATCGCGCTGCTCGAGACGGTCAGCACCTCGGGCGCGGAGAGCGTCACCGTGACGGTGGCAAACTGCCCGGGCCAGAGCCGCTGACTGGAGTTGGGGAAGGTGCCCTTGAGCTTCAGGGTGCCGGTCGACGAATCGACCATGTTGTCCATGAACGTGAGCTCGCCGACCTCGGGCTTCTCGTCGATGCCGGGCGGCACGACTTTCACGGTGAGCGTGCCGGTCGCGCGGTAGCGCGTGAGGGCCGCGAGGTATTGCTGGGGCACGCCGAAGGTGACGTAGATCGGATTGAGCTGGTTGATGGTGACGAGGGTGGCGGTGGCGTCGTTGGAATTGGCGCGGACCAGATCGCCCTCGTGCACGCTCATGTTGCCCATGCGTCCGGAAAGCGGAGCGCGGATCGAGCAGTATTCGAGCGAGAGCCTGGCGGTGGCGACGCGGGACTCGTCCGCGATCAACTCGGCCTCGAGGCTGCGGGCGGTGTCGGAGATTTTCTCGAACTGCTCCTTCGAGACCATTTGTTCGGTGGTGAGGGAGCGGTAGCGGGCGACCTGG
>CAZENI010000944.1:0-1886 GCA_964513055.1 uncultured Opitutus sp. | reverse complement strand
GCCGGCGAGATTCTTCGGCGCGGCGAGTTTTCGCTTCTTCAACTGCGCGTCGATCGCGGCCTTCATCGAGGTCGGATTGGCAAAGGCGGGATCGGAGACGTCGAGCAAGGCATCCCGGCGCTCACGCGCCGGGCCACGGGGCGAAGCGAGTCCGCCCGGCAGTTTCTCCGCGGCGGTGATCAATGCGGCCCATTCCCTGTCGTTGGTCGGGCGGGTGGCGAAATCCTTCAGCGTGCCTTCGAGCAGCCAGAGGCCGATGACGTTCGTGAGCGGCCGGTAGCGGCCGTCGCCGATGCGCTCGTTGGAAATGCGGGCGGCGAGCGCTTCGGCGCCGAGCACGGGCTGGTCGCTCTCGAAGCCGACGAGCGACCAGGTGCCGGAGCTGAGGTAAAGATCGTTGCCGTCGGGCGCCGCGGGCATCGCATCGTAGGCGCACGCGGTGTCGTGGCCGGGGACGGCGATAATCTGGGTTTTCTCGAGCGCGGCGGAGGCGAGTTCCGCCCGGAGGCCGGGACGGAGCCGGCCGAGTTTCGTGCCGGATTTCACCGGTGGGCTGAACCACTGCGGGGGCACGCGGAAATACTTCAGCGCCGGCTGCGACCAGCCGGTCGAGTGCACGTCGAGGAGCTGCGAGGTGCTCGCGATCGTGAGCTCGTTTTCCATGCGACCCGAGAGCAGGAAGTTGAAGTAGTCGGGCAGGAAGAGGCAGCGCGTCGCGAGGTCGGTGATCGCGGGGTGGTTCGCCACGGTTTCCTCGAGGTGGAGGGAGGAGTTGTAGAAGACGTTGGGGATGCCGGTCGCGGCGTAGATGCGCTCGAGGGCGGCGCGGGTGTTGGCGAGGCGCTTGAGTCCCGGCTGCGAACGCGGGTCGCGGTAGGCGTGCACCGGATACACGAGCCGGCCCGTGTCGTCGACCAGAGTGAAGTCGACGCCCCAGAAGTCGACGCCGATGGAGGTGAGCGTCGCACCGCGGGGGAGTGCGGCGACGGCCTTGCGCAGGCCGGCGAGGCCCTCCTGCCAGAGGCCGCCGAGGTCCCAGTAGTCGTGCCCGTTGACGGTGCGAAACGCGTTGGGGAAGCGGTGGACCTCGGTGAGAGTGAGGCGGTTCTTCGCCCACTGGCCGAGGATGACGCGGCCGCTGGTGGCGCCGAAGTCGAGGGCGGCGGAGTAGATCGTGCGAGGCATGGCGGAGGAAAATGAAGGATGGGCGGAGCGGGAGGGCAGGCGAGAGGGTGAGCGAAAGCGACGCGGGCCGGAGCGTCACGGCAAATTCGCCGGCGTTTGCGCACCAAGAAATGACGCGATTTCACCACGCGCGGCGCGGGAATTTCGGTTGCCACGTCCGGTCGGCGTCGCACGGTCTTCACCTTCCGCTTCATGCTCAACACCGAGCGCTCTCCCATCACCGGCAAACGCGTCCAGCTCATGGCGACGTGCCTGTGCGATGCCTTCTACGACGATGTGGCCGCGGCCACGGTCGAGGTGCTGGAGCACCTCGGGGTCGAGGTCGTGTTTCCCGAGGCGCAGACGTGCTGCGGCCAGCCGGCCTTCAACGGCGGCGACTGGGCGGCCTCGCGCAAGGTCGTGCGCCACGCGGTGCGCACCTTTGCCGGCGAGGAACCGGTGGTGGTGCCGAGCGGTTCGTGCGCGGCGATGATGTTTCACGGCGCGGTGCTCGAGTTTGAAAAAGAGCCGGATGTTGGCGAGGTCGAGGCGCTGGGCCGCCGCACGTGGGAGCTGGCGGATTTCATCGTGAACGGCCTCGGCGTGAAGACCTGGCCCGGCCGCTACGACGCCAAGGTGGCGTTCCACCGCTCGTGTCACTCGCGCGGCACCGGCAGCGGCGACGCCTCGCTCACGCTGCTCAATGCGATCGCGGGCGTGAC
>CAZENI010000943.1:0-1892 GCA_964513055.1 uncultured Opitutus sp. | reverse complement strand
ACCTCGCTCTCCACCCGCATCCCGCCGCCCATCAGCTCCGCGAGGCGCTTGCTGATCGCGAGGCCCAGGCCCGTGCCGCCAAACTTGCGCGTCGTCGACGCATCCACCTGCGAGAACGACTGGAACAGCCGCCCCTGCCCCGCCGGCGAGATGCCGATGCCCGTGTCGCGCACCGCGAAGGTCAGTCGCATCCGCTCGCCCACCGCGAACGGCGACCGCGAGCGCGAGGTCGCAAACGGCGTCACGGTGCCGGGCGACGGCGCGTCCTCGAGCGCCTCCGCCCCGACCCGCAGCTCGATCTCGCCGTGTTCGGTGAACTTCACCGCGTTGCCCATCAGGTTGACGAGGATCTGCCGCAGGCGCGTCGGATCGCCGCGCACGTTGCCCGGCACGCCGTCCGCGATCTCGCAGAGCAGGTCGAGGCGCTTCTCGGCCACGCGCGGCGCAAGCAGGTCCAGCGCGCCGTCGACGCACTCGCGGACCGAGAACTCCGTCTGCTCCAGCTCGAGCCGCCCCGATTCGATCTTCGAGAAATCGAGGATGTCGTTGATGATCGTCAGCAGCGCGTCGCCGCTGGTCCGCACCGTCTCGACGAAGTCGCGCTGCTCCTTCGAGAGCGGCGAGTCGAGCAGGAGCGAGGTCATGCCGATCACGCCGTTCATCGGCGTGCGGATCTCATGGCTCATCATCGCGAGGAACTGGCTCTTCGCGACGTTGGCCCGCTCCGCCGCCTCCTTCGCCGTCCGCAGTTCCTCGGCCTGCCGCTTCTGCTCCGTGATGTCGACGATCGTGGCCACCTCGTTGAGAATCCGGCGGTCCGCCCCGCGGAAGACCTGCACCGTGAGGATGACCCAGGTCACGCGGTCGTCCGCGCCCCGGTAGCGCTTCTCGAGCACGAACTGGTCGATCTCGCCGCGCCGCACCCGCGCATACTCCGCCTCCTGCCGCGCCTGGTCCTCGGGGAACGTGAGCGCCGCGAAGTCCGCCGCGCTCATCGGCGTGCCCGGCGCGACTCCGCAAATGCGATACACCCCGTCGTTCAGCCGGTAGCGCTGCGTCGCGACGTCCTCCGTCCAGCTCACGCCGATCGGCAGCGCGTTCAGGATGAAGCGCAGCTCCGCCTCGCGGCGCGCGACCTCCGCCTCGGCCCGTTTGCGCTCCGTGAGATCCACCAGCGTCGTGAGCGCCTGCCGTTCGCCGGTCGCCGGATCGGTGAACACCCGGCTCGCGAACGCCACCCACACCTCGCGCCCGTCCGCGTGCACGTAGCGTTTCTCCAGCGAGAACCGGTCGATCTCGCCGCGCAGAAGCTGCGCGGCGAGCGCCTGCTGCCGCGCGAGATCCTCGGGATGCGTCGCCCGCGCGAACACCCCGGGCTTCACCGAGTCCGCCGCCGAGATTCCCGTCAGCCGCACGTGCTCCGGATTCACCACGTGCGAGCCGGGATCGCCGACGAGGTGCCACGAGATGCCCACCGGCGCCGACTCGAAGATGAACTGGAACCGCGCGCGCTCCCGCGCCACCTCCTCCTGCGCGTGTTTCAGGTCGGTGATGTCGAGCAGCGTCGTCACCTCCTGCTGCTCCCCCGTCGCCTGATCGCGTGCCACCCGCATCGTGAGCACCGCCCAGAGGATCGTGCCGTCGGCCCGCCGGTAGCGCTTCTCGAGCGAGAACTGCTCGATCTCGCCCGCATAGACCCGCTGCATCAGCGCATCCTGCTTCGCCTGATCCTCGGGATGGCTCGCCGCGATGTAGTTGGCGGTGTCGCGCGACTGCGCGACGCTCACGCCGGTGATGCGTTCGTGCGCGGGATTGACGATGCGCGTCTCCGCCCGCCGCGCGTAGACTGACGAGATGCCGACCGGCGCGTGCTCGAAGATGAAACGGAACTG
>CAZENI010000942.1:0-1893 GCA_964513055.1 uncultured Opitutus sp. | reverse complement strand
CCGATCGTGGTGAAGGCGACAGTGGCGCCCGCAGGCGGCGTGGGGCGGCTCGTCGGGCGCGTGAGCAACGCGGCGACGGGTGCGTTTCTCCACGGCGCGGTGGTCGAGATCGCGGCCCTGCAACGTCGCGAGCTCACAGATGCGAATGGCGAGTATGTATTTCCCGGGCTGCCGGCGGCGGAGCTCGAGGTCGCCGTCTCCTACACGGGCCTGGATCTGCAGCGTGAGATGGTCCCGCTCCCCGCCGGCGCCACGGTGCGGCGGAACTTCGACCTCTCCTCCGGGGTGTATCAGCTCGCGCAGTTCACGGTGACGGGGGAGCGCGAAGGCAGTGCGGCGGCGCTCACGCGCCAGCGCAATGCGGCGAATATCAAGAATGTGGTGGCGCCGGATGCGTTCGGCAATCTGCCGAATGAAGCGGTGGGCGAACTGCTGATGCGGCTGCCGGGCGTAAACGGGGAGATCGATTTCCAGGAGAACGTGCTGGGCATCGGGATTCGCGGGACACCGTCGGGCCTCAATGCGGTGAGTGTCGACGGCAACGAGCAGGCGACGAGCGCGGGTTTCGCGCGCGACTTCCGGATCAATCAGCTCTCGAGCGCGCTGTTCGACGAAATCGAGGTGAACAAGACGCCGACGCCCGACATGCCGGCGGACGGGCTCGGCGGTTCGATCAACATGAAGACGCGCTCGCCGCTCAGCATGAAGGACAAGCGCCGGATCTCCTATCGGGCGGCGGTGCGCTGGGCGCCGCCGTTCTACGATCATATTCCGATCCGTCGCGATCATCCGGCGCATCCGCTGATGAGCTTCGGATATCAGGAGGTGTTCAGCGTCTTCGGCGGCGAGCGAAACCTCGGCGTCTCACTGAGCACGTTCTACAGCGAGAACGTCGCGGGCTATTTTCAAACCATCAAGGACTACGAGTTCACCACCGCGCCCGTTGCTTACGTGTGGGATTACCGGACAAACGACGTGCTCATCAACCGCAAGCAGCAGGCGGGCATCAACCTGAAGCTCGACTACCGGCTGTCAGAAAACACGCAGGTCTATCTGAGCACGATCTACAACGACGCGCCGACGCCGTTCAACGACCAGAAGATCTTCCGCGCCTTCACGGGCCGGACGCTCGCGGCGATCGGCGCCAACGGCCAGCCGACCGGCAACGGCGCGATCATGCCGGGCTACACGAATACGTTCACGCGAGTGCGGGGCGTGCCGGCTTCGACCGTGCAGCTCAACACCACGAAATTCACCTTTCTCACCCGCGAGCGGCAGGTGAATGCCGGGGCGAAACATGATTTCGGGCGCGTGCGGATCGACTACGACGCAGGGCTGAGCCGGAGTCACACCAATCTCGGCAATTCCCGCTCGGGCGAGAATGCAGGCGGGATTTTCACGATGGATGCGACCGGAGTGGGCTGGACGCTCGATCAATCGGCCTCGAACATCTACCCGGCGTTCACGCAGACGGAGGGGCCGAGTATCTTTGATGGCGCGAGCTACCGGAACGGCGTGCTCACCGGGCGCGATAACAAGCGCAACCAGGACATCCTGAGCGCGAGCGCGAATGCGACCTATTTGCTGCCCACCGCGATCGGTGCGCGGCTGAAGAGTGGGTTTCGTTACCGCAGCCGCACGGCGGAGGAGCGCGTGATCCGCGATCGCCGCTGGAGCTACACCGGCCCGGCACCCCTCTCGATTTTCACGGATACGGGGCTCGAGACCTCGAGCGGTCATCGGCTCGGACGGGAGCTGCCGTTTCCCAACACCTCGGCGCTCACGGAGCACCTCCGCGCGAATCCGTCGCAATGGACGGAGGATCGTTATTACGCCGAGATGCGGCGGTTCGCGGGCACGCGCGAAGTGACGGAAGACGTCATCGCGGGGTAT
>CAZENI010000941.1:0-1901 GCA_964513055.1 uncultured Opitutus sp. | reverse complement strand
GCGCCCGCGCTCGCGTGGTTCGCGCACGCCGACGTCGTGCCGGGACGGCCCGACCAGTTCGCGGTGCGCGTGGAAGGCGACCGCGCGCTCGGCCGCGGCGTGAAGGACATGAAGGGCGCGACGCTCGCGTTCCTCATCGCGTACCGCGACGCGTGCCGCGCCGGCCGCGTGCCGCCGGTGACGGTGCTCGTCACGAGCGACGAGGAGACCGGAGGGCAAACGCCGCCGGCGCTGCTCGACCGCGGGCTCTTCACCGGCACGCCCGTCGCGTTCACGCCCGACACCGGCGAGACGCCGCACATCGTGACGGAGTTCAAGGGCGCGCTGTGGGCGCGCGTGGTGGCGGAGGGTTCCGCGGGCCACGGCGCGGCGCCGTGGGCGTGCGATAACCCGGTGCCGAGGGTGCTCGAGGCCGTGGCCGCGGTCACGCGCGCGTTCCCGCCCGGCGGGCCCGGCGACTGGCGCGTGACGGCGTCACCCACGATGCTCGCGGGCAGCGACGCGTTCAACCGCGTGCCGGCCGAGGCGTCGTGCGTCATCGACGTGCGCTTCCCGCCCACGGTCGCCGGCACGCCCGAGCAGGCGCTCGAGCTGCTGCGTCCGCACCTGCCGCCGCGCTGCCGGCTGGAGATCCGCGAGACCGCGCACCCCATGCGCGTCGACCCCGATCACCCGATGGTGCGGCGCGTGAAGCGCCTGGCGGAGGAGGTGACCGGCGGCCCCGTCGGCATCGGCCGCGAGCACGGCTCCTCCGATGCGCGCTCGTTCGGGCGGCACGGCATCCCGGCCTTCCTCTACGGTCCGCTGGGCGGGGACCTGCACGGCGAGGCCGAGTGGGTGTCCTTGTCCTCCCTCCGGCAGCACGTGGCCTTCAATTCGCGGCTTCTGGAAGAGCTTTCCGCGGAAGCCCTGGACGGGAAGGGAACTTGACATCTTACGAAGAAAATGGCTTACTATCGCGGTGAACGCGCAGCAGGAATGCTTCGGGACCCCGGACGCGCCGGAGCGTGCGGAAGCGGCGCCGCCCGCGCTGCCATCGCGCCAACATGTCCGGTTCCGCATGATGAGCGAGTTCCTGGGATGTGACGTGCGCCCCGAGGACGCGTTGGACCTGGACGTCGGCTGGATCCCGACCGTCCCGCCGCACCTGAAGGACTACGTCCCGACGGCGAGCGATCTCGTGACGTGGCGCTGGCATCCGGTGGCGGACCGCTACGCGCAGGCGGTAATGGAGTCCGCGTCCGATCCCGCGCATCCGCGCCGCGCCGCCGCGGGGCTCCCGCCGCACCTGCGCTCGATGCACTTCGCCTCTCCCGACCGCCTCGGCGCCGCCGCGCTGCGGTGGGCGAGCTGGTTCGCGCGCCACAAGGGGTTCCCCGAGTCCGCGGGCGCGGGCTTCGCGCGCGAATTCGAGGAGCAGTCCGCCGACGGGCCGCCGGACGCGTCGCGCTTCACCGCGCGGTCGGAGTTCATCGTAGCGGCCGGATCGATGCCCGAGTCCGGATGGGCGCCGGGATACTTCCGGTACCTGCGAGAAGGCGGCGGGGACGCCGCGCAGTGCGTGGCGGCGCTCGCGCGCGGCCATGCCGGACGCTGCCGCCGGCTCCTGCCCGCGTTCGCGCTCTGCACCGACGATCCCGCCGCCGGCGACCGGCTGCTTGCCCTCGCGCGCGACCCGCGCGCCGACGCCCTGCTGGACGCCTCTTCCTCAGCCGCCGCGTCGGTCCCCGAGGACGTGCGGCGGGTGGCCGAGCTCTGCGCGCTCGCCGGGGACAGGGTGCCGCTGCGGCGCATCCGCGGCAGCATGCTCGCGCGCCTGTCGCTGCTCCTCGCCGATGCCCAGCGCGATCCGGCGGCGCTCGAGGGCGCGCGCGACCAGGTGGCCAACGCCGCGTTCCGGC
>CAZENI010000940.1:0-1901 GCA_964513055.1 uncultured Opitutus sp. | reverse complement strand
GAGCAGTTGGTTCGCGTGGTGAGGTGCGAGCGTGCGGGCTGCTTCCACCACCCGGGGCCAGCCGGCGACCTTGCCGCCGGGATCGTCGATCGACGTCAGTGCGGCGGCCAGGTGCTCGCCCGAGGCGTCGAGTGCGACCACATGAAGCGCGGTGTCGGCGCGCTCGCTCGCCGCGCGTGCGGTCTGGGCGGCGAGTGTCGGCGCGCCATCGCCTCTGACGCTCTGCGCTTCGCGGATGCCGCTGGGCGTGTGGCGATACACAAACGTCTGTCCTTCCGCCACGGCTACGACCGTAAGCGCACCGGTCTCGGGCCAGTCGACAGGCACGAGATTGAGTGCCGACGCCAACGGCCAGGCGCCTTCGACGGCGATGCCTGCCGCGTGCAGCGCGGCGACCAGTGGATGCAAGCCCGGTTCGGTTTCGTAGTGCAGAAGCGTTGCTCCAATCTGCGGCCCGACCGCGATCGGCTCGTAGCCCCAGGCGCATTCCTCGCGGCCGAGCGCGGGATGCTCTTCTTGCAAGGCGTCCCGGATGGTGGTGTGGCCCGCCATCGGGCAGGCGGATGCGATGCTGACGAGCGAGGCCGGCTGATAGAGCAGCCGGAGCCGCGCCGGCCGGGAATCGCCGTAAGTGGCGAGCAGCGTTTCCGCCGCGCGCGCGATTTCGGCGATCTGCACCGGCTCGGCCCGGCCCTCCAGCCACCAGCGATCGCCCCAAAGCAGGGCGACCGCCGGCCGCGATTCAAATCGACGTAATGTAAACATAGACGTCGGTGATGCCGTTCGCAGGCGTGGCGTAGGCGACGATACCGGTGTCGCAGGCGGCACCTTCGACGGGCGCGAGTTGCGCGCCGTTCATCGCGAGCGCGAGTTCGTAGGCGTCTCTGGCCGGACACGCCGGGATCACGAGATAGGCGACGACGTAGTTCGCGGAAATGCTCGTCGTGCCGTCTAGCCGGAAGTTGGCACCCGCCGCGGCCGACGGCGCCAGGGCCGGGTTGGCCGTCCGTGCCTCGACCCGGGTAACGGGCGACCAGTTGCGTTGCGGTGCCGCGTCGGGCGTCATCACGAACGCGAGGCTCGCTTGGTTCCACATCAGCTCGTTTCCTGTGCCGGTGGAAACGAACGCCTGCGTGCCCATGCGCAGGGACAACGGGCGTTCGATTTTGCCGGTGGCGAGGAGGACGGTGTCGAGGCGGGCGGCATTGCCCTTCGCGGCATCGGTGGCACCGGTGAGCGCGGCGCCGGAGGTGGGAATGCCCGTGCCCTCGGTGCGCGGCAGACTGCCGTTGCCGCCCGCCATCGAGAGGTAATCGGTGAGCGCGGTCTTGAGCGTATCGACGGTCTTCTCGACTTGCTGCACGCGTGCGTTGCGGAGCGCATCGAAACCCTTCGGCAGGAGCAGGCCGACGAGCACGGCGATGACGGCGATGACGAGGACGAGTTCGAGCAGGGAGTAACCCTGCGAACGACGGAACGATGACGGATGATGTTTCTTCATGGTTGGTTTTCTTGGTTTGGATTGCCTGACAAAAATCAGAGCACGCGGGCGACCTCCTCGACGGTGGTCTCACCGGCGGCGGCGGCGGAGAGCCCGCGCTGCCAAAGCGTCGCGTGCCCTTCGCGCGCCCGGAGCGCGACGAGTTCGGCGAGCGGTGCATCGGCCGAAATCAACGGCAGGAATTTTTCCGCCGGAATTACTTCGTGGATCGCGAGGCGTCCGCGGTAGCCGCGGTTGCGGCACGCCGGACACCCCACGGAACGAAAGAGCTGGGCGTGCGGCAAATGATGGAGCGCAGCGAGTCGCTCCGACTCGGGGTGCGGCGCCTTGCAGTCGGGGCAGAGCCGGCGCACGAGGCGCTGCGCTGCGACGAGCCGCAGCGCAGCGGAAAGCAGGAACG
>CAZENI010000939.1:0-1914 GCA_964513055.1 uncultured Opitutus sp. | reverse complement strand
GTCGAACTGCTCCGCGATCGCGAGCCCCTGCTGGACCTTGGCGGCCAGGGCGCGGGCGTGGACCGCCTGCTCCATCAACCGGGTCCGTACGCCGGCGTAGCCCTTCCGCTGAACCTCCTGGACCAGGCTCTCCACCACGGCCGAGGCCAGGGCGGCCTGCCGGCCGTAGTGCTCGGCGGCCATGGTCAGGGCGTGGGCGATGACTTTCAGGTCGAGATACGAGAGACCTTCAGGCTGAACGGCGGTTCTTGCGTCCACGAGCTGCTCCTTCGAGGAGCACGTCTGCGACGCAGTTCAGGAGCCTGGCGATCGCCGTATTCAGTCCCTCATTTTCAGTCCCGAAATGCCCATTTCGGGACCGAAGATTCGAGGACTCTGCGGCAGAAACGCCGGGTCCGAACTTCGAGGCAGGCGTGCTGACAGGGGAAAACTCAGGCGGGTCCGCCCGCCGCGTTTGTCCACCAAGATGCGACTCCGATGGCGCGGCGAGGCGGGGGGACCTGACTGAGTTGGGTGAGGAATTCGTCATCGGAGTCGCTGCGACATCATGCCCAGGCACCTGGGCAGGTGTCAAGTCGGCCATTTCCGGGGTGGAGTTTTCCACTTTCGGCCCACCAGTTTGAAGGTCCGAGATAAACAGGGCTTCAGGCCACAGTCCAGGAATCTTTTCCACAGCCTGTAAAAGTTCGGCGGATGTCGGGTCGTAATACCTCTGCCCGGCGTTCGGGGCGTGCCGCATGAGCCGCCGGACGATGGCGTCGTCGACCCCGTTGTTGAGCATCCAGGTCTTGAAGAACCGCCGTGCCGAGCGTGGCGCGAAGGCCATGTCTCGGATCTTCGGAGCGATCTGGCACGCGTCGCGGTCGGTGCGCCACGTGGTCTTTGAGGGGCAGACCGGGAAGACCGGATCGTTGCTTCCGTGCGGGACGGTCTCACGGTGCCTGAGGAGCAGCACGGCGAGCTCCTTGCCCAGCGGTACCTCCTCGCGACGCTTGTTTTTCTGGATCTCCGGCGTCCAGAGGATGGCGGGGATCGACTCCTCGAGGAGCATGTGACGCCAGCAGAGCTTCTGCGGCTCGTTGGGCCTCATGCCGTGGCCAAACAGACACAGCCGGTGCAGCGCTCGATTCCCCTCGCAGCGGTTGTCGCCCGAGGCCTGCCTGAGCCACGGGTAGCGGATCATGGCGCGGGCCTCTTCGAGCGTGGCGGCACGGCAGTCCTCGTGCTCGTGCTCATCGGCGCGGTCGACGTCTTCCAGGGCGTTCTCGGCGAGACGCCTACGGCGCTTGAGGTACCTGGTCAGCGTGCGGAACGCCGAGAGTTTCCCGTTGTACGTGGATCCCATCCAGCCCAGCTCGAGCTTCTTGCGGTCGAGGTAGCCGACGATGTTCTCGTACGTCATGTCGTCGCACGAGCTCCAGCCCTCGTCCCGGATGGCGGCCATCCAGATCCGCCGGAAGCTGGCGGCGCTCCCTTCCACACAGCCCGTTGCGAGCATGTGCTTGAGGCAGTCTTCGATGGCTTCGAGGAGGTCGCTCTTCCGCGCTTCAATGCGCCCGAGGACCTGGACGTGTCCGGCTTTCGAGGCGTCCGTGCCCACTCCCGGAGTCGCGGGGGAGGGGTTCATGCACAGACCGATACTGCCATCGGCGGTCGGCAGTTGCACAATTACGCTCGCGAGCTCGCGCCCGGACAGGTCGCGCAGGAGCAGCTCCACGCCCACGCGTGCTGGTACCGAGCCTCCGCTATCGGGCCGAACGAGTCGCACGGTGACACCCCACGCGCGTCCGTGCGCTGCTCGCTCACCTCAAGCCGTCACAAGTGTTACGGTCGAACGAGTTTCTGGTTGCAACGGTCGGCCGGAATGTGCACCGCCTGCACGCTGAGCGATAAGTGCTCGATGCACAATCGCTT
>CAZENI010000938.1:0-1918 GCA_964513055.1 uncultured Opitutus sp. | reverse complement strand
GTTCGGCACGTGCGTCGTAGCTCTCGCCCATGATCAGATCCGCCTCGCGCGTCGGGCCGCGATCGGTGACCCGCCAGCTCTCGTCGGTGACCACCGTGGCGCGCGTGCCGTCCGTGTAGTCGATTTCGAGCTGCGCGAGGAAGGCGGGCGTCTTGCCGTAGAAGGAGCGGCCGGCCTGGTTGGGCCCGTAGCCGACGAGCAGCCCGTAGCCGACGTAGCCCGAATACCAGCCCTCGGCGACCACGGCGCCGAGGACGTTGGCGGCGCCGGAGCGGACGAGCGCAGTGACGTCGTGACTGCGGTAATACGCGCGCTGCAGATAGTCGGACCAGCCGGGCTGGAAGAACGCGTCACCAACGCGCTGCCCGTTGCAATAGAGATCGTAGAGGCCGAGCGCCGACGCATAGACCGTCGCGCGCCGGACCGTTTTCGCCGCGGAAAACTCCTTCCGGTAGTGCCGCGGCGCCGGCAGGTGGAGTTGCTTCCGATCGGTGTGCAGCGGCGTGTCGTCGTGATGCGAGATCCATTCCGCGCGCCAGTCTTCGGGCCGCAGCAGGCCCATCGACCAGCGGGCCGCGACGCTCCAGCCGGACGCCTGGTTCGCCTCGTCCCAGACGCGCACCTGCCAGAAACACTCCCCGCGCGACGCGAGCGCGCGGCCGGCGTAGGCGATCTGGTTGGTTTCCGCTCCGCGCGTGCCGTCGACGCGCCCGCTGTCCCAGAGGTCGGCGTCGCCGCGCGCGAGTTTCTCCGCGCTGGACGCCACGCGCACCTGCCAGGCCGTTTGCGCCGCGCCGCGCCGCTCGGATTCCAGTCGCCACGAGAGCCGTGGCGCGGGACTCTCGATCGCCTCGGGCGCGACGAGATATTCGCAGCGCAGCGCCGTCGGCGTCAGCACGGCGTTCGCCGGCAATGCGCCGCGGAGGACCGACGTCGCCAGCAGCAGAGCCAGGCCCGGCAGCACCGCGAGGCGCGCGAGCGGGAGGAGGAAGCAGGGGGTGGTCATCGCACAAAGGGGAAGCGGCGGGGCGGACTGGGCCAACGACCCTCCGCCACCGCGAATCCGCCGACGGCAGCAGATTTCTTCTTGAACACAATCGGAAACGGGAATCGTTTCCTGTCGCCACGCCTTCCGCCCCACGCCCGCCCCTGCGTTCGCCCGTTTTCCGTTCCGCCTCATGACCCTCGTGCCCCTCTTCCGTCTGCGCCGGCTGCTCGCCCCGCTGGCGGTCGCGCTCGCCGGATTTCCGCCGCCTGCCGCTGCCGCCGCGCCCGCTGCTCCCGCGACGCGGCCCAACATCATTCTCCTCCTGCCCGATCAGATGCGCGGCTCCGCGATGGGCGTCGCCGGCAATCCCGACGTGCAGTCGCCGCACATCGACCGGCTCGCGCGCGAGGGCGTCCACTTCAAGCGCACCTACGCCAACGTCCCGGTCTGCTGCCCCGCGCGCGCCATCCTCCTCACCGGGACCTACCCGCACGTGAACGGGATGATCGCAAACGACCTCCGTCTCCGCGAAACGGAGACGACGATCGCCGAGATCCTCCGCGACGCCGGCTACCGCACCGGCTTCGTCGGCAAATGGCATCTCGACGGCGGCCCGCGCGATCCCGGCTTCGTGCCGCCCGGCCCGCGCCGGCAGGGCTTCGATTTCTGGGCGGCGTATGAATGCCACCACCAGCATTTCCTCCCGTGGTATTTCCGCGACACGCCCGAGATGATCCTCGTGCCCAAGTTCGAGCCGGAGGCCTCCTGCGATTTCGCGGTCGAGTTCATCACCGCGCAGCCGCGCGGGAAGCCGTTCTTCCTGATGGTGCAGATGGGGCCGCCCCACGATCCCTACGGCGCGCCCGACGCCTACATGAATCGCTACGACCCGGCGAAACTCACGCCACGCCCAAACTGGCAACCCGGCAG
>CAZENI010000937.1:0-1924 GCA_964513055.1 uncultured Opitutus sp. | reverse complement strand
GGGGCTGCGCGCGCAGCCGCTGGCCGAGGACGCCCGGCTCCGCGTCCAGGTGCTCGTCGATCCCAGCCTCAACGCCTTCGCCCTCCCCGACGGCACGATCTTCTTTCACACCGGCCTGCTCGCCGCGATCGCCAACGAGGCGCAGCTCGCCGCCGTGCTCGGTCACGAGCTCACGCACGCCACGCACCGCCACCAGCTCAAGGCGTTTCGGGACCTGAAGAACAAGACGGCGTTCGCCGCGGGCTTCTCGGCGGGCACCGCCGGGGTCGGCGCGCTGCTCGGGGCCTTCGGCGCGGTGGCCTCGGTTTCCGGATACGCCCGCGATCTTGAGCGCGAGGCCGATGTCGCCGGTTTCCGGCTGATGGCCGACGGCGGCTACGACGTCGCCGAGGCGAAGCAGGTCTTCCACGTCCTCCTCGCGGAGAGCCGCCGCTCGAAGCTCCGCGAGCCGTTCTTCTTCGGCAGCCACCCGCGCCTGCTCGAGCGGATCGCGAGCTACGATCAACTCGCGGCCGAGCGCGCGGGCGCCGGCGGCCGCGTCGCCGCCGCGGACTACGAGTCGCAGCTCGCCGAGGTCTTCCTGCGGAACGCCGAGGTCGCGGAGCGCAGCGGCGACGTCGACGCCGCCATCGCCGGCTGCGAGCGATTTCTCCGCATCCGGAGCGGAGATCCGCGCGCGCTGCTGCTCCTGGCCGAAATCCGGCGCAAGCGCGACGCCGATCCCGCGACGGCGCTCGGCCTTTACCGTGAGCTCGTCGCCCGGCAGCCGGACCTCCCCGAGGCCCGCCGCGGGCTCGGGCTGCTCCTGTTCAAGCAGGGCAACGCCAGCGGCGCGGCCGCCGAGTTCCGCCGCTATCTCGAGCTCAGCCCCGCCGGCCCCGATCGGGCGTTCGTCGCCAATCTCCTCCTGCAATGCGAAAACCCGCCCTGATTCCGCTGCTGCTCGCCGCGCTCGCCCTCGGCGGCTGCCAGTTGCCGAACTGGCAGCCCGGCGGCCGCGTCCATACGTCCGTCCTCGGCGACTTCACGGTGCGCGTGCCCGCCACCTGGATGTTCGTGGACCGGCCGGCAGGATTCCTCGCCACCAACGACGGCGTGCTGCTGCAGCGCGCCGGCATCCAGCGCCACGAACTCGCCCATCCGCTGCCGTATTCGAAACGCCAGCTCACGCCGACGATGACGCCGCTCGAGCTGGCCGAGGCGATGGCGGACGACCTGCGCGCCGATCGCGCCTTCCTCGGCCTGGAGATTCCGGAAATCACGCCGGCCGAGGTCGGCGGCCGCCAAGGCTTCAAGCTCGTCATGCGTTTCCACGACAGTGAAGGCCTCCGCTACACCCAGGCGATCTACGGCTGCCTGACCAGCACGCGGCTCTACCTGCTCCACTATCGCGCGCCCACCCGGCACTACTATGCGCGCGACGCCGCCGCCTTCGACGAGCTTGCGCGCTCGTTCACCCTGACCTCGGTGGGCACGCTCCCGCCCTACCGCGTCGCGGTCCCGCCCGCCGCGAAATAGTCCGGCCCGCCGGCGGCCGGCGCGGAATTGACGGCCCGTCGCGATCGGCAACGCTCCGCGGCATGACCAAGCTCCTCGGCAAGCGCGCCCTCGTCTCCGCCGGCGCCCAAGGCATCGGCCTCGCCATCAGCCGCCAGTTGCTGCACGCCGGCTGCGATGTCGTCGTCCACTACTGCACCAGCGCCGACGCCGCCTGCGCGCTCGCCGGCGAGGCGACGGCCCTCGGCCGCCGCTGCACCGCGCTCCCCGGCAATCTCACCCGCACCGAGGAGTGCGAGCAGCTCGTCGCCGACGCCGTGAAATTTCTCGGCGGCCTCGACATCCTGATCAACAACGCCGGCTCGCTCATCGGCCGGCGCCCCTTCGCCGACGCCGACGACACGTTCTGGTCCGACACGATCTCGCT
>CAZENI010000936.1:0-1925 GCA_964513055.1 uncultured Opitutus sp. | reverse complement strand
TCGCCGTCTCCCGCCTCGTCGGCTCGCCTCCGGGCTACGTCGGCTACGAGGAGGGCGGCCAGCTCACCGAGGCCGTGCGGCGCAAGCCCTACGCGGTCGTGCTGTTCGACGAGGTGGAGAAGGCGCATCCGGACGTGATCCAGCTGCTCCTGCAGATCCTCGAGGACGGCCGGCTGACGGACTCGCTCGGCCGCACGGTCGATTTCCGCAACACGATCATCATCATGACCTCGAACGTCGGCGCCGCCCTGCTGCAGCGCCAGACCTCGATGGGCTTCGCGGCGGCGAATTCAAATTTCAATGACGCCGAGAAGATGCGCGAGAAGGTGCTGGAGGAGGCGAAGCGGGTCTTCAAACCCGAGTTCCTCAACCGCATCTCCGAGATCATCTTCTTCCGCCCCCTCGCGAAGGAGGACCTGGTGAAGATCGTCGAGCTGGAGACGGCGCATTTCTCCAAGCGCCTGACCGAGCGGAAAATCACGCTCGAGTTCTCGCAGGAGGCGAAGGATCTGCTGATCGAGAAGGGCTATGACGAGAAATATGGCGCGCGTCCGCTGCGCCGGGCTGTCGAGCACTACCTCGAGGATCCGCTGGCCGAGGCGCTGCTCCGCGGCGACGTCAAGGACGGCGAGCCGGTCCTCGTGGCGCGCGAGGGCGACAAGCTCATCTTCAAACAAAAGACGCCACCCACCGCCGCAAGCGGTGTGACGCCGTAAACAAAACGACGACCAACCGTCGTCCAACGAAGCCCCGCCCCCCGAGATCAAGGGGAGCGGGGCTTTTGCTTGTAGGGGAAGATCGGATGCGGCGGGGCCGGGAGGCCGGCTAGTGGAAATCGTGCGAGGCCTGCGCCGGCAGGGCGGCGGCGGTGAGGGCCGCGATGCGCTCCGCCTTCACGTGGATGACGCCGTGCAGGTTCTGCAGCTTGCCGGTGATCCGCAGGGCGGACTCCTGGGTGATGACCAGGCGGTGCGTCTCGAAGAGCCGGGGCAGCACGATCGCGTTGGCGATGCCGGTCTCGTCCTCGAGGCTGATGAAGACGAAGCCCTTGGCGGTGCCGGGGCGCTGGCGGCAGATCACGGAGCCCGCGACGGTGACGCGTTCGCCGTCCTTCCCGAGCGGCAGGTCGGACGCGCGCCAGACATCGGGGAGCTGCGCGCGGAGGAGCGCCATCGGGTGCACGCCGGTGGTGAGATTCAGTCCGGTGAAGTCCGCGCGCAAGCGCTCGGGGAGCGTCATGGGCGGAAGCGGGGAGGCGCCGGTCGCGGTGGCCGCGGGATCCTCGCGGTCGGTTGAAACACCCGCGGTTTCCGTGACGGCGGCGGTCGGGCCGCCAAACTGCCGGAACAGTTCCTCGTGCTCCGACCAGGCGGCCTCGACCTGCCAGAGCGCGGCGCGGCGGTGCGGGGCGAAGGCGTTGAGTGCGCCGACCGCCGCGAGCGCGCGGCGCTCGGCGGGGTTGAAGCGCGTGCGCCGCAGGAAATCGTCGAGCGACGCGAACGGCGCGGCGGCGCGCGCCGCGAGCATCGCGCGGGCGGGCGCCTCGCGCAGGCCCTTGAGGTAGCAGAGGCCGAGACGGATCGTGTCGTCGCTCTCGACGGTGCAGATCCAGTCGGAGTGGACCACGCACACCGGCCGGGCCTTGAGGCCGTGGCGGCGGCCGTCCTGCAGGAGCGTCGCGGGCGAGTAGAAGCCCATCGGCTGGTGGTTCAGCAGGCTGGCGGTGAACTCGGCGGGGCGGTGGACCTTCAGCCAGGTGCTGGCGTAGGCGAGGAGGCCAAAGCTCAGCGCGTGCGATTCGGGAAAGCCGTAGGCGGCGAACGAGAGGGCGGACTCGCTGACTTTCTTGACGACGGTTTCGTTGCGGCCGGCCCGGCGCAGCGCGACGATCAGCTTGTCGAGCGCCCGCTGCAGCCGGCCGTCGT
>CAZENI010000935.1:0-1929 GCA_964513055.1 uncultured Opitutus sp. | reverse complement strand
TCGTTGAGCTGGACTATGGGATGGAGGCGCCGCGCTCGAAGATCGAGCGGGTGAGCACGCCGGTCTACGCGCAAGTGGGCGGCGGCGTCCGTTATGAGTCGGTTCCCGTGACTGATTCGCGTGGCAACATCAGTTACCGCACCGTGGCGGTCTACGAGGCGCCGCGCAGCGAACTCATTGGCTACGACGACATGCCGCGGACCGTGACGATCTACGAAAAGTATCTGAAGATCACGGCGCGCGAAAACAAGGCGGCCAGCGAAGGGCGGCCGCCGAGCGAGCTGTGGAGCATCCACGCGAGCGCGGAGGACGAGAGCAAGGATCTGCGAAAATACCTGCCGATCATGGCGTCGGCCACCGTGGATTACATCGGACAGGATTCCTCGACCCAGCGCGTGGTCAAGGTGCGCGCGGACGGTCCGGGCGTGGATTTCATCCGCAAGGGCATGTCGGACCCCGCGGCGGCAGCGCCTGCGCCCGCGCCCAAGAGCTGAGCCGGCGGCGGCCTCAGTTGGTTTTTGCGGCCGGCGGGTTTTCGCCGAGCACCTCGGCGATCACCGCCAGGAGTTCCTGGGGCGTGAATGGCTTGGCCAGAATTCGTTTGGCGCCGATGCGGGATGCGATCTCGAGGTAGATCTTGGAGTTCGTCACTCCGCCGGAGATGGCGATGATCGGCAGGTCGGGACGTTCGCGCCGCAGCTTCACGATGGTTTCGACGCCCTCTTGCACGGGCATGATCAAATCCGTGATGACAAGGTCGACCGGGGTGGCGCGCGCCAGCTCGACGCCTTGCTGGCCGTCGGCGGCCTGGATCACCTGATGGCCCGCGTGGTCGAGGGCCTTGGCGAGCACGCCGCGCAGCAGTTCATCGTCATCAATCAGGAGGATATAGGGCATCGAGGGAATTGCGGGATCATCCTGCGCTCGGCGTGGCCGGCGGTGCCTCGTTGATCAGGGCCCAATAGACGCCGAGCTGGCTGACGGCGGAAATGAACTGATCGAAATCCACGGGCTTCACGACATAGCCGTTGGCGCCGAGTTGGTAGCCTTTCACGAGATCTGCTTCCTCGCGGGACGAGGTCAGAATCACGACCGGCAGGGTTCGCAGGGCCGCGTCGGCGCGGATCTGGCGGACCGTCTCGAGCCCGTCGACCCGCGGCATTTTCAAGTCGAGGAGGATGAGAGCCGGCTGCGGCGTGCTCCGGGCCGCGAAGGCATTCCGTCGGCGGAGGAAATCCATCACCTCGGCCCCGTCGCCCACGACGGTGATCTCATTCGCGAGATTCAGACTGTGCAGCGCCGTGAGCGTGAGCTCCACGTCGTTGGGATTGTCTTCGGCCAGGAGGATGGGGCGGAACGCGGTCATGGGGTCTGACTGAGAGGAGTGGGGATCTCGCGGGCGGGGAGGGTGAAGTAGAAAGTGGCGCCTTCGTTGGGACGACCTTCCGCCCACGTGCGACCGCCGTGGCGGGTGACGATCCTTCGGACATTCGCCAGACCGATGCCGGTGCCTTCGAACTCGGCGGGACTGTGCAACCGCTGAAAGACGCCAAAGAGCTTGTCCACATAGTCCATATTGAAACCGACTCCGTTGTCGCGCACGAAAAACACGTAGTCTCCGGCGGCGGGGTCCGCGTGACCGCCGATCGCGATGCGCGCCTGCGGTCGCGTGCCGGAGTATTTCACGGCGTTGTCGAGCAGGTTGGACCAGACCTGCCGCAGCATGGCGGGGTCGCCGCCGGTCACCGGCAGGGGGGCGATCTCCCAGAGGATGCGGGAGCCGGTGGGATCGTAGCGCCCCTCGGCAATGACCTCCGCGACCAGCCGGTTCTGGTCGACGGGCTCCAGCCGCAACCGGGCGCGGCCGATGCGCGAAAACGCGAGCAGGTCGTCGATCAGTGCGCCCATCTGCTTCGCCGCCTTTGAGAT
>CAZENI010000934.1:0-1938 GCA_964513055.1 uncultured Opitutus sp. | reverse complement strand
GGCTGATCTGGCAGTTCGGCGAGAACGAGGAACTGGTCCGGATGTTCCTCGACGACTCGGTCGAGCGCGGCGGGTTTTCCGCCATCAGCACGTTTCACTTCGGCAACCCGGACTTCATGAACACGGAGCCGTTCCTCAACCGCTGGCGCGGGCGCATCCCGTTCATCGGCCTGCAGGACGCGCACGGGCCGGAGCCGTGGTATTTCGCCGATCAGACGACCGGCTTCCGCACGCTCTTCCTCGCGACCGAGCCGACGTGGGCCGGCTGGCTGAACGCGTTGAAACAGAACTGGACCGTGCCGGTGCGGCGCGATGTCTGGACGCGGGGCAAGACCTGGATGCACAGCGGCTCCGACGAGGTGCTGGAGTTCGTCCGCGCGCGCGAGCAGGAGTGGCGCTGGTGGGATAGTCCCGCGATCGCGCGGCCGATGGTATCCATCGTTCCGGTGCGGCCGGCGGACGAGTTCGAGGCGGGCCGGCCTGAGAGCGGCATCAATCTCCGCGTGCGCTGCGCGTGGGAGAACACGACGCAGGGCGTGCTCAAGGCGCCGCTGTCCGAGTTGGTGCGGCTGAGCGTCGACGGACGCGAGGTGACGCCGACGCTCGTCTCGCGGAAGCGGGCGAACGGCATGTTCGATGAGCATGCGCATCATTTCGCGCTGACCGCCGCGGCCGCCGCGGGCCGGCACACCGCGACCGCCGTCGTCCGCGAGCTTGCCACCAGGAAAGAGATCGCGCGCACGGTGGAGTTCACCGGCTGAGCGCCCGGCGTCGCGCAATCGTGACACGGAGAGACTCGCCAAAGGTTCAACGACTTGAACGGATGGGGCGTTGAGTGGTCCAAGCGCCCGGTGTCGCATCCTGCCTCCCCGGATCGCGGCCTGACTTCCGCGCTTCGTTTGACCACCCCGCCCGCACCGACCCTGCCTCGCGCCATGAAAACCCGACTTCCCTCCGCCCGCTTCGCGTCCTCCGTGGCCGCGCTCGCGCTCCTCCTGCTCGCGCCCGCGGCCTCCGCCCAGTCGGCCCCGCCGCCGCCCGTCACAAACCCCGCCCCGGCCCCCGCCGCCGCGACTCCCCCCAAGGTGCCCGTGACCGAGGAGACGATCACGCTGTCGCCGTTCGAGGTCCGGCCGGAGGACGACAGCGGCTACCAGGCGATGAACACCACCTCGGGCAGCCGGCTCGCGACGAGCCTCAAGGACACACCCGCGTCGATCTCGCCGTTCACGCCGGAGTTTCTGTCCGACATCGCGGCGACGTCCGTGCAGGACATGCTCGCCTACGCCGCCAACGCCGAGCTCAACGCGGGCGACGCCGAGGGCGCGGGCTTCAACAACCCCCGCGACTTCAGCTCCGCGGGCGGCGAGCCGTTCCGCATCCGCGGCATCCCGGGCGGCGTGTCGACCGACTACGTCGAGAACGCCGCGCCGCAGGATCTCTACAACATCGAGCGCGCCGAGGTCGCGAGCGGCCCCAATTCCATCCTCTTCGGTTCCGGCGATGCCGGCGGTCTCGTGTCGCTCACCTCGAAGAAGGCACTCGTCAACCGCCACAAGTCCTCGTTTGCCGCCGTGTTCGGCTCCGGGGACTACCAGCGCTACACCACAGACCTCAACCGCGTGCTGATCCCCAAGGTCCTCGCGCTGCGTTTCAACGGCCTCTACCAGAACGCGAAGAGCTGGCGCAAATACGAGTTCAGCGACGCGAAGCGCGCGTCGGGCTCCGTCACCTACAAGCCGTTCAAGTACACGTCCGTCTCCGTCAACTACGAGGAAGGCCTCTCCGTCAACAGCGTCGGCCTCAAGTGGAACACCACCGATCAGGTCACGAGCTGGATGGCGGCCGGCCGCAACGTCTCCGATGCCACCGCCGCGAACCCCGCCCTCGGAATCTCGCTGCTCGGCGCCAACCAGCGCTTCACCTATTACACGCAGG
>CAZENI010000933.1:0-1940 GCA_964513055.1 uncultured Opitutus sp. | reverse complement strand
CCCGCCGCGCGCCGCTCCGCCGGGCCGGGCGCGCGCCGCGGCACTGCTCGTCACCCTTTGCACCACGGCGACCCTCGCGGCGGCGCCGTGCGCGGGCGCGGGCCCGCGCGAGGCCCGCGAGCGCTGGCGCGAGGCGCAGGCGATGCACGCGCCGATGATCGTCGCCGAGCTCGCGCTCGCCGCCGCGCGGCGGCACCGCCCGGCCTCGCTGGCGCGCCGCATCGCCCAGCACATCGTCGACCTGGTCGACGCCACCGGCGCCTGCACCGAGGCCGACCTCGCGCGGCGCTTCGACGCCGCGACCCTGCGCCGCGACCTCCCCGCCGCCCGCCGCCTCGTCGACCGCCTGCGCCCGATCTACGCCGAGGCGGCGTGATGCGCGAGAAGTTCATGACCGTGCCGGCGTTGCCCGTGTCGGCGGCGACGCTGCCGTCCGCGCGCACGCCCGGGCCGTGGAAGCCGCTTTCCGGCTATCAGCTGCGCGGCAAGTACGCCGGCTGCATCGGGATCGCGCACGTCGACGGCTATGGCCAATCCGGACAGCCGTTCGTGCTTTTGCCGCCCGGAGCGCACGACATCCAGGAGGCCAACGCCGATTTCATCGTGCGTGCATGCAACGCGCACGACGATCTTGTCGGCACGCTGCGGGAGATCATGAACTGCTCGGGCCCGACCGGCATCCGGACAGCGCGGGCGCTCGCCCGCATCGCGCTCGCCAAGATTGAGGCGGCGCCATGACCGCCCGCCGGGCCTGCGAAGACTTCCTGCGCGGCTTCCTCGGCGGCCTCGCCGCGTGGTTCGCGCTCATCACCGCCTGCGCCTCGTTCCTGCTGCTGTGGGCCGGCCTGATGCTCGTCGTCACCGCGCCGGTCTGGGTGCCGGTGCTGGTCGTCATCGGTTTCATTCGCCTGATCGGAGGCTGACATGCAACCCGCCCGCCGCTGGTTCCCGCTGCTGATCCTCGAGGCGATCGCCGGCTGGGCGGCGCTGATCGCCCTCGTCGCCGTCGCCCGCCTGTGGATGGAGGCCCTCGCCCGATGACGCTCTGCGATCCCCCGCTGCTGCCGCACAACCGCGCGGCGTTCGCCGCCAACGTCGCGCTCACCGATGCCATCGCCGCGTTCTGCGACCCCGACCGCGCCGGGCCGGCCCGCGCCACCGCGCGCGGCGCGCTCTACAAGGCTTACGCGGCGTTCCTCGACGCCTTCCTCGGGCCGGCCGTGGCGCCGCGCGAGATCGACGAGCGCCACGCCGCCCTCGCCGAATTCGCCAAGCGGATCAGCCTGACGCGCGAGGACATCGCATGCGCGGCCTGATCGTCGACCCCGGCGTGGTGATCGAATTCGCCGCCCCGCTGCGCCCGCTCACCCGCGAGGAGGAGGCCGAGCGCGACCGCTTCATCGCCGCCAACCGCGCCCGCGGTCTCGCCCCCGCTGGCGACTTCGACGCGCGCGGCGCCGCGCGCCTCGTCGCCCGCATCGACGAGCACGGCCGCGACCGCGCCCTGCCCGCCGCGCGGCTCGACCGCGTCGGGAGGATGGCGTGAGCGACGACGCCGACGCAGCGGCGGCGGGCGTGCTCGCCGAGCGCATCCAAACGATGATGAACGAGGAGATCGCCGCCGGGCGGATCACGCCGGTCGCGGCGGCGACTGTGCTGTGCCAGGCGCTCGGGTTTCTCCTAGCCTCCAAAGTGAAGCCCGGGCGCCTGCGCCATGCGCTGAACGATGTCGCGAATCACATCGGCAAATTCGCGCATGCCTACCGCGCCGAGACGGCGAGGGATGCATGACCCCGCGCCCGCCGCTGCCGCCGCTGCATCCGCCATCCGTCCCCCTCTCCCGCGCGCGGGAGAGGGACGGGGTGAGGGTCGCGCCGCCGGCACCGGCCGACCTGTTTGCCTCCGGTCCCGCCGCCGCGCCGGCGCGGACCCTCGAGGGC
>CAZENI010000932.1:0-1944 GCA_964513055.1 uncultured Opitutus sp. | reverse complement strand
CAGCGCGGTCAGGCGCTGCACGAGGCCGGCCTCGATGCGTTTCCACTCGGAGGCGGGGATGACGCGCGGGATCAGGTCGAAGGGAAAGATCCGCTCGGTGCCCTGGGAGTCGCTGTAAACGGTGAAGGTGACGCCGCGGCGGAGGAACGCGAGGTCGACGGCGGCGCGCCGTTGGTCGAAGTCGTCGCGGCCGAGGGTGCCGAGGCGTTCAGCCAGCCGGCGATAATGCGGGCGGACCCCGCCAGGTTGGCCGGCGACGAACATCTCGTCGAAGAAGGATCCGGAATCGTAAGGAGAGTGGAGGAGCGACACAGAAGGGTTTTCCGAGACGAAGCGGGTTAGCAGGTCCCTTGCCAGCGACGGTGTCGAGTGCGTTGGTGCAGGTCAATGGCCGGGCCGGGTGCGGCGGCGGGTGGGGGCGTGGTCAGCGCCGCACGGCCACAAAGGCCGTGCCGCCGAGGATGAGGGCCGCGCCGGCGAGTTCGTGCGGCGCGAAGCGCTCGCCGAAAAACGCGAAACCGCCCGTGGCGATGCCGAGGGGCACGAGCATTTGGAGCAGCGAGCCCTCGGCGACCGGGAGATCGCGAAAGGCGCGCGTCATGGTGATCTGGCCGACGGCGGCAAAGACGCCCGCGACGGTCATGATGACCCAGGAGAGCGGCGATACGCCGTGGAGGTGGAGGAGCGCGGGCACGCCGCAGAGGAGCAGGCCATACACGCACTGGGCGGCGAAGATGGTGGAGGTGTGGTCGGTCGCGTGGAGCTGGCGGATCGTCACGACCACATAGGCGGACGCGATCGCTGTCACGACGGCCACCAGGTCATAGATCCCGACGTGGGCGCCGGTCGCGAAGGCGTTGGTGAGGAGGGCGAGGCCGGCCAGCGCCGCGACGCTGCCGATCGCCAGCACGGAGCCGAAACGCTCGCCGAGCACCCAGACGGCCATGAGGGCGCCGAAGATCACGTAGGTGTTGTTGATGAAGGTGGCGCGGCCGGCGCCGAGCTGGACGACCGTGAGATAAAACGCATAGACGCCCGCGCTGCCGACGAGGCCGCGGCCGGCGAGGCGGCCGTGGGTGAAGAGGCGGAGCCACCGGGTCTCGTCGCGGTAGAAGGCGACGAGGACGAGCACGCCCGCGATGAAGCGCACGCAGCTCACCAGCCAGACGTTGACGACCTCGATCTGACCGAGCGCGCGCACGAGGAGGACGTTGGCGGTGAAGCACGCCGTGGAGACGAGCATCAGCGTCACGCCGCGGGCGTGGTGAGCGGTGGCTGGAGGCGAGGCGGTCATGAACGGGCGAAGGGGCAACGTCGCAGCGGCGGTGCCCGCACACCACGACAAATTGCCCTTGCGTGCGCAGTCCCGGTTTCTTTCCGGGGCGTGCTGTGCGTGGGGATTTGCCGGCGGCGCGACGAGCCGGAGCGGAGGGGCATAGGATGAAGATCTGACTTCCCCCGGGCGGCCATAGGTGACGACTATCGTGAAGATCATGGAACTGCACCAGCTCCGCTATTTCCTCGCCGTGGCGCGGGCGCGCCATTTCAGCCGTGCGGCCGAGCAGTGCCACGTGGCGCAGCCGTCGTTGAGCCAGCAGATCATGAAGCTGGAGGACGAACTGGAGGAGCGGCTCTTCGAGCGCACGAAGCATGCGGTGTCGCTGACGCCTGCGGGAGAGGTGTTCCGGCAGCATGCCGAACGGGTGATCGAGGGTGTCGAGGCGGCGCGGGACAGCGTGCGCGACGTGCGCGGCCTGGTGCGCGGGCGCGTGACGCTCGGAGTCTTGCCAACGGTGGCGCCGTATTACCTGCCGTCGCGGCTGCGGCGATTTGCGGCGCGGCATCCCGGGGTGGAGGTGGTGGTGCACGAGGCGACGACGGCGCAGCTCGCGGAGGCGGTGTTGGCGAAGGAGATCGATGTGGCGCTGGTGAGCCTGCCGGTGG
>CAZENI010000931.1:0-1950 GCA_964513055.1 uncultured Opitutus sp. | reverse complement strand
GCCGGCTGGGGAATCATCCCGTTCGCTACAGAGCGCGACCGGCGGGCGCACTGGTGGCACGGCACCCGGCTGTCGTTCACGCAGCCCGGCTACGTGTGGATCGCCGAGTGGCAACCGCTCTGCGGCCGAGTGCCGTACGGGATCACGCACAAGGCACGTGACGGGCGTCAGTTGAGCCCGTTCTCGCCCGGCAACTTCCCGCGGTGCGCGTTCTGCTCGCGCGCCGTGCAGGCCCGCCTGCGGCACTCGCTTGGGCTGCCGATCGGGCGGGCGTTTCAGGAGTGGGATCCGCGGTGACCAGCCCGGCACGCGCTCGCCGCCGCGAGACGATCGCGGTAGAGTCGGTCGGCCAACCGGCCGCGCTCGACGGGCTGGCCGCCCTCCTGGTCGCCCGGCTGCGCCCGCCGCCGGCCCTGCACGTTGTCCCCCGAACCGCCGAGACAGCCGAGCTATGCCTACCGCCAGAGACGTCACCGGCCACCGATTCGGTCGGCTGACTGCAGTCCGATTCCTCGGGAACCGGCGCGTCGGCAGCCAGTCGAAGCGGTTCTGGCTGATGCGCTGCGACTGCGGCGCCGAGCGCGAGTTGGCCTACAGCGCCTTCGCGTCGGGCGCGACCGCCTCCTGCGGGTGCCTGCTGCGCGAGACGATCACGAAGCACGGCGCGTCCGGGACACAGACCTACCGGGTCTGGCACGCGATGATCCAGCGGTGTCGCAACCCTCAGGACCCGAGCTGGGCGGACTATGGCGGCCGAGGCATCACCGTCTGCGACCGCTGGCGCGACTACGCAGTGTTCATGGGCGACATGGGTCCGCGGCCGCGCGGCGCGACCCTCGAGCGCGAGGATGTCGACGGCGGCTACAGCCCGGAGAACTGCCGCTGGGCGACGCCGCGCGAGCAGGCGAACAACCGCCGGACGAACCGACTCGTCACCTACCAGGGCGCGACCCGCACGCTGGCCGACTGGGCGCGAGCCGTCGGGCTCCGCAAGGGCTGCCTGCAGCAGCGGATCGCGGCCGGCTGGCCGGTCGAGCGTGCGCTGACCCAGCCCGCGGACCGGTCGAGGCAGCACCGTGTCTAACCGGGCTGCCCTTTATCTGCGGAGCTCAAAGGACCGTTCCGACGTCTCGATCGACGCGCAGCGCCGCGCCCTGCACGAGCTCGCGCAGGACCGCGGCCTGGCTGTCGTCGACGAGTTCGCCGACGCCGTCGAGTCCGGCAAGGACGAAGATCGGCCGGCCTTCCAGCGGTTGATCCGCGAGATTCGCGGCCACCGCTTCGACGCGGTGCTCGCGCTCGACACCAGCCGGATCGCCCGGCGACGGCACCTGGCCCTGATCTTCGAGCACGAGTGCACGAAAGCGCGCGTTCGCGTCGTGTACCGGAACGTCCCGGACACCGACCCGATCACCGAGATGCTGCTCAAGTCCATCCTGCAGGCCATGGACGAGTGGCACAGCCTCACCAGCCGGGCGAAGGGCCTGGCCGGCATGGCCGAGAACGTGCGCCAGGGCTGGCGCGCCGGCGGCAGGGCGCCGCGCGGCTACCGGCTCGAGTACCACGCCACCGGCGCCATCCGCGACGGCGCGCCCGTCACCAAGAGCCGCCTGGTCGTGGACGACGACAGCGCGCCGCTGGTGCAGGCCTACCTGCAGCTGCGCGCGCAGGGCGTGCCCCGCGGCGTGGCCATCGCACGGCTGCAGCTGCCGTGGCCGGCCAGCTCGGTGCACAGCATGGACTGGCAGGCGCTCACCTACGCCGGGCACACTGTGTGGGGCATGCACGCCGAGCGCCACGGCGGCGCCACCGCCGGCGGCGACAAGCGCCGGCCGCGCGCCGACTGGATGGTGCAGCGCGACACGCACCCCGCGCTGATCACCGAGGCCGAGGCCGACGCCATCCTGGCGCAGCAGGAGGTGGCCCTGCAGGGCCGGCGCGTGCGCGCGT
>CAZENI010000930.1:0-1952 GCA_964513055.1 uncultured Opitutus sp. | reverse complement strand
TCAAGGGGCAGAAACCCGACCGGATCGACCAGCTCATCGGCCTGCTCAAGGAGACGCTCGCGTTCGACAGCCCGTTCGGCGACATGGTCGAGCAGACGCAGGCGGCGGCGGAGCGCGACAACCCGCTGCTGAAGAATCTCACCAAGCTGGGCATCTCGGAAAATTTCCCGATCAATCTCACGGCGCTCGATGCCGGGACGCTCGAGTTCTGCAAGCTCGAGGGGTTGACGACGCTGGGCGAGTTCGCGGTCCGCGCGCAGACGATGGCGCAGAACGTGATCGTCGGCGGCGATTTCAAGAAGCTGCTCAACGCGCTGTCGCACGTCGACGAGGCGGTGCTCGCCGAGGTGCTGCCGTTCCGGCGCGGGCACAAGGGGCTGCATCTGCTGGAAGCGCTCGGCCAGGCCGCGCGCCGGCCGGATGCCGCGGCGCGGGCGGAGATCGCGACGAGCTGGTTCCGCGATGACCTGACCGCGATCGAGAAGGATCTCGCGGGTGGCGGCGTGCTCGCGCGGCATTTCGTCACGCTGGCCAATCCGGAGCTCGAGAAGCGCGCCGCCGAGCTGCTGCGACCGCACCTCCGCGTGCCGGCGGCGGCCGCGGCGGCGGCGGCGCCCGCGGCCGAAAAGAAAAAGGGCGGGCTGTTTGGCTGGTTCCGAAAATAGGCGCCACGGCGACGCCATCGCGGGGCCGCGGGATCGGCGGGAGGGCGGATTTGCATCCACCGGCCGTTTTGCCGTCGCCGTCCGGCCCCGGGATCGCGTAGTCCTCTCGTTCACCATGTCCGATCCCGGCCCGATCAAATTTCCGAGCGTGAAGCCGAGCGCCCCACCGACGCTCTCCCTGCGCCGGCGAGCGGCCGCCACGCGTTCGCCCTTCGAGGTCTCCGAGGCGTCGGCGGCGGCGAGGGAGTCGATCAAGGCGATCGTCTCCGCGACGCGCGCGCCCTTCGGCGGCAAGATCGCCGTCGAGGAGGCGAAGGCCGCGGAACTCGAGAAGACGCTCCGCCAGCTCGAGTTGACCCTGGCCGAGCGCGAGCGGGCGATCGCCGAGAACGAGTCGCGGCTCGCCGACCGCGAACGCGACCTCGCGGAGGCGGAGGCGCTGCTGCAGGCGCGCGAGAAGATCGCCGCGGCCGCCCGCAAGCCGCTGCCGCCGCGCGCGGTGATTTCACCCGAGGAGAAGGCCGCGCTGGAGCAGTTGCGCGCGGAGCTCGAACGGCAGGAGGCCAGCCTGAAGGAGGCCAAGCAGGCAATCCGCGACCGCGAGCAGTTCCTCGACGAGTCCGAGACGAAGCTGTTCGAGAAGGTGCAGGCCCAGCAGGAAAAGGAGATCGAGCAGGATCAGAAGGGCGAGGACCTGCGCGCGTGGGAGCGCCGGCTGAAGGAGCGCGAGGCCGCGCTCGATCCGCAGGCGGCGGCGGCCTTGAAAGCCGCCGACGAAAAGGCGAAGCAGCGCGACGAGTTCAACGAGTGACCGTGAGGCACGCCGGCTCCAGCGCCGGGGCGGCCGGGCGGGCACGGTTGACCGGGAGCGCCGGTGCCGGCGGCGGCGTGGTGGCGCGCGGCGGCGTGCGGGTCGGCTCCGCCTCGACGGGACCGGACGCGGCTTGAGCGGAGCTTCCGTCCACCAACTGGCCGAGGTGACGCACGGCGTCGCGCAACGCGCCGGCTTGGGCGCTCAGCTCCTCCGCGGCGGCGGCGGTCTCCTCGGCGTTGCCGGCGTTGGACTGGGTCACGCCGTCCACCTGGCTGATCGCCGTGGTGATCTGGCCCAGGCCCTGGTCCTGTTGCTCGGAAGCCTCGGCGATCTCGGTGATGAACGTGTCGACCTGCCGCGCCTTCTCGACGATGTCGGCGAGCGCGGTGGCGACGCTGCCCGAGATGGCGACGCCGTGTTCGCTGCGCGCGATGGCGTCCTCGATCTTGGTGGCGGTCTCCTTGGCCGACTCG
>CAZENI010000929.1:0-1956 GCA_964513055.1 uncultured Opitutus sp. | reverse complement strand
GATCTTCATAGGAGACCTGGCCGTCGCGAAACGGAGTGGCGAGCGCGGTGATGGTGCCGGTGAGCGGGCGGAGTTTCATGTAAACGGGCAATGAAGCCTTGCCGAACAGAGCAGGGCGAAATAGGGAATCCGCAACGCTTTTTTACCCACATGCCACCCGCGACCGTCACACCGCACACGGAAATGATCAACGACCTGCTCCGACTGGCGGTCGAGAGCGGTGTGAGCGATGTCATCATCAAGGCGAACAAGCCCGGCTACGTGCGCCTCGCGGGAAAACTGAAGCCGGTCGACATGGATCCGATCACGTCGCCCGAGGCCGACGCGTTCGTGACCGAGCATGTGCCGAAGATTTTCCGGCCGCGGTGGGACGATGAGGGCCAGGTGGACTTCGCCTACTCGTATGAGGGCGTGGGGCGCTTCCGCGTGAACGCGTTTCACCAGCGCGGGCTCGTCAGCATCGTGATGCGTCACATCAAGAGCACCGTGCCGACGTTTGCGCAGCTCGGGCTGGGTGAGACGGAGAACGCGTTGATCAAGCTCTCGCAGGCCAAGGACGGCATCCTGCTCGTGTGCGGCGCGACCGGCTCGGGCAAGAGTTCGACGATGGCGGCGATGATGAACTGGATTAACCAGAACCTCGACAAACACATCGTCACGATCGAGGACCCGATCGAGTATACGTTTCAGGACGACAAATCGCTTTTCCAGCAGCGCGAGATCGGCCTCGATGTGCCGAACTTCGGCCTGGCGATCAAGGCGGTGCTCCGCCAGAACCCCGACATCATTCTGGTCGGCGAGATGCGCGACCGCGAAACCTTCGAGACCGCAATCTCCGCGGCGGAAACCGGGCATCTGGTGTTCTCGACGATGCACGCGGGCACGGTGGCGCAGTCGTTGACGCGCTTGTTCGAGTTTTTTCCCGCCGAGGAAGTAGTGCAGGCGCGCCGGGCCATCGCCGGGACGCTGCGCGGCTTCATCTGCCAGAAACTGGTGCCGACGATCGAGGGCACCGGACGGGTGCCGGTGAACGAGATCCTGAGCGCCGACGCCACGGTGCGGAACCTCATCCTCGAAGGACAGAACGAGAAGATTCAGGGGCTGCTCGAGAGCAATGCCGACTCGGCGACGTTCTCGTTCAACAAGGACATCTACCGCCTGATCAAGGCCGGGCGGATCAGCAAGCAGGACGGCCTCCGGTTTTCGCCGAACCCGCAGCAGTTGGAGATGAACCTCAAGGGCATCTTCATCAAATCTTGAGCAGACTCCGGCAATCCTTCGCCGGCGTCCGAGGTGCTGCCGCCCTGTTGCTCGTGGGACTGCCGGCGATGGCGGCCGACGAGAAGCCGGCGGCCGCTGTCGCTCCGGCGGCGGCGGACGCGTCCGCGATTGCCCGCAAGGAATTTGAGGCCCTGAAGGCGAGCCGCACCGGAGCGCTGCCGCTGGCGACGAAGGTTGAAGCGCCGCGCATCGTCGTCCCGGAGATGCGGGTGACTGCGCCGACGGCGGCCGTGGCCCCGAAGGAAGCGGCCATGGAAAAGCGCCCGGCCAACTGGCTGGTCGAGGCAATGGAAAAGCCGGACGAACCGCGCAAGGAGCGCGGGCGGGTTCGAATCGAGAGCGAACGTCGCCGGGAAACGAACGAACTCGGGGCGGATCGAACCGCGGCCAATCGGAGCGAGCCGAAGGTCGACGATGACCGCGAGCGCCCGACCAAGACGACGGTCGTCAATCCGTTGGAGCGATTCCTCGGCGAGTGGATGACACCGCAAGACTACGCGTTGTTGAAACCCGGACTTACGCAGCGTTTCGATGCGGGGCCGGATTCGCTGGCCGGCAGAGAGCCGGAGGGGGCGGTGGCGGGCATCGGCCTGCCATCCGGACTCACACGCGAGTCGTCGGGTTCGCCTGCTGGTTCCGCGCCACGCGGGACGCCCCCCGCTCCCCGCGAGAATC
>CAZENI010000928.1:0-1957 GCA_964513055.1 uncultured Opitutus sp. | reverse complement strand
CGGCGCGAGGACGGCCAGGCACCGAGCCGGCCGCGGCCGTGGCTTCCGCCGAGGCTCATGTGTTCGAGCGACGCTCGGTCGTGGACGAGCGTGTTTTGCTGCGCGAGGCGCTGATTGCCGGTCGGGGGTATGTCACCCTTGACGACTTGAAGACCGCGCAAGAGCAGCGGATTTCGTCGGGCGAGCTGCTACGCCAAGGCGCGGACGTCGCTTCCCGCGAAAGCCTGAAGTCCGAAGATGAATTCGTGACCTGGGCGGAGGCTAACCGCTCGGGCCAGCCGCCCCTCGGCCAGGCCTCCGGCACCGAAGGCTTGGCGGCAGATCAAGCGTCGGCGGTGGCCGGCGTCATGGGATCGCGGTCCCGTCTCGTCATCTTTCAGGGTGACGCCGGCACCGGGAAGACCACATCGCTCAAGCACATCGTCGAGGGAATCGAACGCTCCGGCGGACGGGTGTTCGGTTGCGCCCCGTCGGCCGGAGCGACCGACGTGCTCCGGAAGGAACTCACCGCCGATGCCGACACCCTGAAGCAACTGCTCGTCAACCCAGCTCTCCAGCAAGCGACCCGCGGTCGCGTGTTGATTGTCGACGAAGCGGGCCTCGTGTCGGTGCGCGAAATGCGCGACCTCTGCCGGCTCGCGGAGGCCAATGACAACCGGCTCGTGCTCGTTGGCGACATCAAGCAGCACAACTCGGTGGAAGCCGGCGATGCCGTGCGCTGCCTCCAAAAATACGCGCGGGTCCCGGTCGTCCGGTTGACGGAGATTCGACGGCAGAAGGATCCGCGGTATCGGGCAGCGGTGGCCCGGCTGGCCCGCGGCGACGCCTTCGGTGCGTTCAACCGATTTGTGCGACTCGGCGCTGTTTACGAAGAGCGCCACGTCTCCCGGCTGTTGGGCGAGGCCGCCGACGACTACGTGCGCACGACGCGGGCCGGGCAGAGCTGTCTGGCGATTTCCCCGGTGTGGACGGAAATTCACGCGTTCACCAAGGAGGTTCGCACGCGGCTCAAGGCAATCGGCGCGGTCGCGCCGGAGGATCGTGTGGTCCCGACCGTCTTTCCCTTGAAGTGGACGGCGGAGGAGCGCCGGCGCATCGCGAATTACCACGCCGGCGATGTGCTCACGTTTCACCGTAGCGGGCACGGCTACGAGAACCACGAATACGTCACCGTGGTGCGTAGGGAAAATGAATCGCTCGTTGTCCGCCGATCTGACGGTTCCGAACGCCGCCTCAATCCGCGAAAAACGACGGGCTACGAGGTCGGTTTGGCGAAGGACCTGGACCTTGCAGTGGGTGACCGACTGCTCGTGCGGGCCAACCTCAAACCCTGCGGGTTGAAGAATGGCGACTTGGTCGAAGTTGCCGGTTGGGCGGACGACGGCGGGATCAAACTCAAGGATGGCCGGAGCATCCCGCATTGGTTCAGGCAATTCTCCCACGGCTATGCGTCCACTTCTCACAGTGCGCAGGGCAAGACTGTGGATCGCGGCATCCTCATCATGGCCGAAGAAGGGATAGCCGCCGGCAATTTGAAACAGGCCTATGTTTCCAACTCACGCTTTCGCGAGAGTCAGATGATCTACACCACGGACACGAAGGCGGCGCGCGAAGCCATGCAGCGCCCGGGCGATCGGATGCTCGCTTCGGAGCTGGTGACGCGCGCCAAACCGGCGTCGTCCTACCGCCGCTTCTTCCTCTCCCGGCTTTATCGGGGGCGCGTTCGTCCAAGCGCGAAGGCGATGCTGCGCGGGTATCCCGACTCACTGCCGGGCGGCCCGGCGAAGGTCGCAGCGGGCCACCACTGACATGGCGCTCAAAGGTCACCCCGAAGCCGATCCGACCGCGCCGCTGCCGCGCGTGCGCGCGTGGGGTGTGCTCACCGACGACGATGAAACGGCGCAGGTCGTGCGATTCGTCGTCGCCGATCGGTCGGTTTCCTTTCCCTTTCACGCCT
>CAZENI010000927.1:0-1971 GCA_964513055.1 uncultured Opitutus sp. | reverse complement strand
AGGACGAAGCCGACACCGAGGAAGGCGAACGCGAGCAGGAAGAAGCGCGCCTGCCGCGCGCCGCGGCGCCACGCGAGCACCGCGACCACCACAGCGACGATTAATGTGACCGCGGCGGCGAAGAGGCAGGCGTAATAGTAGTGGATGGCGCCGGGCCAGCGGAGATCGAGGGCGACGGCGGCGACACCAACGCCGAAAAACCAAGCGAGCATGCACAGGGCGCGGTCCCAACGCGGGAGTAGTTTCGGGAGGCCGTGGTATTCGCGGACGAAGAGCACAAGTCCGGCGACGCCGAGGTTGAGCGTGGCGAGCAGCAGCGCTTCGTAACGCGGAGACGGCAGCGCGAACCAGAAACCGGCGGTGAAGGTGCCGAGCGCCATCATCGCGCCGAACCCGGCAAGATAGATCAGGTAAAACAACAGGTCGCGGTAGCCGACGCGGAGCCAGAGGAAGAGGTTGTAGGCGAAGAGCGCGGCGAGGATGCCGAAGTAGAGGAGATTCTGCGCGAGCTCGGAGCGCTCGCGCGACTCGAACGCGGCAGCGTCGCGGTGCACGCGCGCTAGCAAAGTGACACCGAACGGCTCGGCAAGGCGGGCATGCACGACGAGTTCGGTGCTTCCCGGCACGACGAGCGGAAAGACGCCGCCCAGGCTGCGCCAGGCGCGCGCGGCGGGTGGCGTGGCCGCGCCGCCGCGGAGTCGGGCGAAGCCGCCGGGCATGGCGGCGTCGGGCACGAAGACGTCAATCTCGTCCTCGTAACGCGAACCGAGTTGGAGGAAAACAAGCTGGTCAGCGGCTGAGCCGGCGGGCACGCGGATGCGCAGCCACGCGGCCGGCACGCGTTCGCGGCGGTGGGTGGAAGCGAGCGGAGTAAACTCGGAGTCGGGCAGTGCGGCGATGTCACCGATGTGGTCCGCGGCGAGCCGGGCCGGGGCGACGCCGATCCACCCGCCGGATGATGGCGTTTCGGCGCGCAGACCGGCGGCGAAGACCGCGACGCCGACGGTCCATCCGAGAAGCGCGACGAAAACGGTGCGGCAGAAGGTGGGCATCGTCGGCGGAGATCAACGCCGGTGGCGGAGGATGGCCTCCGTGCGATTGGCGACCTGGAGCTTGCGATAGACTGCGGAGAGGCTGTTGCGCGCCGTGCCGTGCGTGATGCCGAGTCTGGCTGCCGCCTCCTTGTCACTTGCGCCGGCGACGATGAGTTCGAGCAACTCGCGCTCGCGCGGGGTGAGTATCGCAAGCGAGGTGGCGCGATTATCGACCGGGGCCGGGCAGCCGCGGAAGTGCGCGACGACGCGGCGGGCGATGGCGGGCGACATCGGGGCGCCGCCGGCGACGGTTTCGTCGATGGAGGCGAGGATTTCCTCCGGCGAGGCGGACTTGAGGAGATAACCGATGGCACCGGCGCGGAGTGCGGCGAAGACGAGATCATCCGAGGCATGGGCGGTGAGCATGGTCACAAGCGTCGCAGGAGAGACCGCGAGCAGGCGCGGCACGGCGACGTGGCCGGGCAGGCCCGGGAGGTCGACGTCGAGCAAGAGGACGTTGGGCGTCGCGGCAGCGAGGGCGGGGAGCGCAGCTTCGACACTCGGCCAGGCGCCGACGCACCGGGGGCCGAGCAACTCGCGCAAGGGTTCGCGATAGGACGTATCGTCCTCGATGAGAGCGACGGTAGCGGACATGGCGCGCACGCTGCCCAGAAAGTCCCAGAGCGCCAACCGAAAGCGTGTCACGCGGAGGGGTGGGCGAAGCGGAGGGCTAGCGATGCGCCGTCCTACGGGCGAGCGGAGGGTGCGGCGCCGCGCCGCCGCCGCCAGACGGCGAAGCCGAGCATCGCGGTGCCGGCCATCGCGGCGTAGGTGCTGGGTTCGGGGACGGCGGAGACGGGGCCGGTGTAGTTGAGCGTGAGATTGTTTCCGCTCTGGGCGACGGACCAGGTGCCGGTGAAGGGGTTTTGGAAGGCGG
>CAZENI010000926.1:0-1976 GCA_964513055.1 uncultured Opitutus sp. | reverse complement strand
GGGCTTCACCTACAACGTCTTCGACCTGATCACCGACAGCTACATCAAGGGGTGGGATGTGAGTGTGGCGGCCCGGCCGGTGCCGAACTGGCAGCTCATGCTGAACTACGCGAAGCAGGATCCTCGTATTCAGGTCACGAACACGCGGCTGCCGTCGAGCTTCCGCGGCTCGTGGGGCGTATTCAGCAGCTATCAGTTCACCACCGAGCCGTTGAAGAAATTCCGCCTTGGTGGCGGCGCGAATCGAATCATGGACCGACTGACCGGCGGCGGGCAGATGATCCTGCCCACCGGGCAGACGGCCAGCACGGTGCCGGGTTCATCCGCCAGCATCCGGCTGAAGGACGGCACGATGACCACCGGCTTTGTGGAGTATCAGTTGAACCGTCGCTGGCACCTGAAACTGAACGTGAACAACGTGCTCGACGAGACGTTCGTCGTGGGCGCGCAGCATGCCGCCGCGATCGACCCAAGCCAGCCGCGCACGTTCTCGTTGATCGCGACGCTCCGCTTTTGAGCGGCGGCGGAAGGCGGAAGGACGTTCAAACTGAATGCACGTTTCGGCTCAGTCCGCGTCGAGGTTGCGCAGCCACTCGCTGTCGGTGAAGGACCTCGCTTGAAACGCCTGCTCGAGTTGCGTCACAGTGCGGCCGCCGACGAGGACGATGTCGACCTGCGGCTGGCGCAGCGCCCACGCGAGCGCGAGGGGCGCCATGGGGATCCCCGAGCGCGCCGAGACAGTCCTGAGCCGCGCGAGGCGCTCGCGGGCCAGGTCGTTGAAATAGACTCCCTGGTGCCCGGGGATGATGTCGAAGCGGCTTCCCGGTTGGACGCCGCCTTCGTGCTTGCCGGTGAGGAATCCGGCGCCGAGCGGGCTGTAGGTGATGATCTCGATTCCGCCGTGCGCGCAGAATTGGCGGAGGGCGGGATCGATGCCGCGGACCGCGAGATTGTGGATGTTCTGCAGCGCGCGGAAGGGCGCGAGGCCGAGTCGCGACTGCAACGCGAGCGAGCGTTCGAGCTGTTCCGCGGTGAAATTGCTCGCGCCAAGGCGCCGCACGCTTCCGCCCTGCACCAGGCCATCCAGGGCGCGGAGGGTGGCTTCGTTTTCGACCGTGGCGTCCCAGCGATGCAGGAACAGGAGATCGATGGTCGCCACCTTCAACCGCTCGAGGCTGGTTTGGACGGCGGCCTCGATCCCGGCGGGCGCATAGGGCGGGAGAATTTTGGTCGCGAGCGTGATTGCGTGGCGGTTGCGGCGGTCGCGGAGCCACTGGCCCACGATGGTCTCGGAGGCGCCGCCGCCATACGCGGCCGCGGTGTCGAAAAACGTGATACCGCGCGCCACGGCGTGGTCCATCATCGTGGCGGCGCCCGCGGCATCGATCTCCCGGCCGAAGGTGACGCAGCCGAGGCCGAACCGGGAGAGTGGGATGGGAGAGGGGTTCACGAGGTCGGGCTGCGCCAGCGGCACGTTTTCTTCCGCGGAGAAGCGGTCGCGCGCGAACTAATTTTCTCATGAAAGTAATCAAGGAGGGTGGCCATCGCTTGTTCGAAACCGATCCCGAGACCGCGCGCTATGTTGCGGAGATGCTCGCGGATCTCCGCCGTCGCGGCCTGGACGCGGTTCGCGACCTGAGTCGGAAGTTCGATGACTGGGCGCCGGCGAGTTTCGAGTTGTCCGAGGCGCAGATTGCCGGGGCGATCGCCGAATGTCCGGAGCAGTTGATCCGCGACACGGAATTCTGCCAGGGGAATGTCCGCCGCTTCGCGCAGGCGCAACTGGCAACGCTGCAGCCGCTGGAAGTCGAATCGCGCCCGGGCGTGTGGCTGGGGCACAAGCACATTCCCGTGCGGCGCGTCGGCAGCTATGTGCCGGGCGGGCGGTATCCGATGTTTGGATCGGCGCAGATGAGCATCATCCCGGCCAAGGTGGCGGGCGTGGAAACCGTCGTCGCGTGCACGCCGCCGGTGAA
>CAZENI010000925.1:0-1979 GCA_964513055.1 uncultured Opitutus sp. | reverse complement strand
AGGGTGTTGGCCGTGAGCACGAGGCTGAGGTGATCGAGGAGCGCGGCGGGGGTGGCGAGGAGGGCCTGCTCGGGGGCGGTTTTCAGCGTGATGGTGTAGGGCCCGGGCGGGGTGGCGGGGACGGTGGCGTTGACGAAATTGCGAAGGAAGTTCGGGACGTTGATGGCGTAGTTGTCGTCGGTGATCTCGAACTCGGGGACGACGAGGCCGGCGGCGGCGAGCGGGCCGGGCAGCACGTAGTCGGCGTGGTAGAAGTTGAAGACCGTGGGCGAACGGAGGGCGGCCTGGGCGAGGCTGCCCTGCACGCTGTCGAGGCGGGTCGCGGAAAACGTGTTCGGCGAGCGGTTGATTTGCTCGGCGGCGGCGGGCTTCGGGGTGGCGCTGGTGATCGGCACGGAGTCGACGGTGTTCTGGTAGCCGAGGAAGCGGCCGCTGGTGGAGCTGGCGTTGAAGGCGCGGAGCAGGCCGGTGAGGCGGAGGACGGGCTCCTTGAGCTTGCCGAAGGAGACGTTGGCGGCGACGGCGGGCGAGCGGGCCTCGTAGTCGGTGAGGATGGCGCGGACGACGGCGCCGAGGTCGCCGCGGGTGCCGGAGCCGTTGTTACGGAATTTCTCGGCGACGCGGTAGACGTAGCCGGGGCTGGGATTGCTGGTGACGAGGCGCTGGATGAGCAGCTTCGAGATGAAGGGCGGCGTGTTGGCGTGGTTGAAGAGGGCGTCGAGCGCGAGCCGGAGATCGGTGGCGCCGCCCTGGCTGGCGGGTATCGGCGTTGTGGTGACGGGGCTGAGGTTCTTCGCGGTGTCGTCGTGGAACGCCGGGAAGAGCTGCATCGGCGTGTAGAGATTCTGGCCGGCGGTGCGGAAATTGGCGAGGTTGGTGGAGGGATAGGCCCAGCCGGTGAAGACCTTGGCGAGTTCGGTGATGGTCGTCTGATTGTAGGTCGGAATCGGCAGGCCGTCGGCGCCGAGGACGAGGGTGCCGTCGGGCTGGAGCTGCACGAGGCCGATGGTGAAGAGCTGCATGACCTCGCGCGCGTAGTTCTCGTCGGGGGTGGTGAGAGTGGCGCCGGTGGCGTCGAAGGTGGCCTTGGAGTTGCGGAGCGAGCTGAGGTAGATGCCCATGATGGGGCTGAGGGTGACCTGCTCGAGGAGGGTGCGGAAATTGCCGAAGGCACCGTTGCCCAGGAGATCGTAGTAGGCGGCGAGCGGCTCGGCGTGGTGGTCGTCGCCGAGGGCGACGTCGGAGACGACGAAGATCTGGCTGAGGGCGAAGGCGACGCGCTGGCGCAACTGGTCGGGGGCGGTGAGGGCGAGTTTCCACCAGGCGGCCTGGCGATTGGGCGGGTGGATGGCGTTCCAGTTGGTGAAGCTCCCGCTGCCGCCGTAGGTGGTGCGATCGGCGACGGTGGCGGTGCGATGGGAGGTGAACGGCAGCGCGAGCTGGGCGTCGATCCAGGTTTCGAGGTTGCCGCCGGTGAGGGCGTCGATCTCGGCCTTGGTGGGGCCGAAGGTGGCCTGGGTGAGGAGGCGCGCGGCGTCGGTCGCGGAGGCGTTGGCGAGCGAGATCGCGGGCGCCGCGGCGGGCGTGGTGAACGTGCGCGAGCCGGTGCCGAGGATGAAGGAGCCGCGGACCTCGCCGGTGGGATAGTTGGCGGTGTCGATGCCGACGTAGATGTTGCCGGTCTTCAGGGCGTCGAGGAGCTGGTTGCTGGTGTAGTTGCCGACGGGGAGGAAGAGCCACTGGGCGTTGCCGCTGGCGGCGTAAGGCAAAGTGAATACGAAGTCGCCGCTCGGCCCCAGGCGCAGGTGCGCGGAGGTGACGGGGGAGCTGAGGTTGGAGACGTTGACGCTGACGGCGGCGAGGCTGCCGTCGGAGCTGAGGAGAATCGTGGCGGTGCCGGAGGCGGTGGAGTTGGTGGCGGTGCCCTCGGGGCGGATGCTGGCGACGTAGAGGGTGGCGGAGCTGTCGGCGATGGTGGC
>CAZENI010000924.1:0-1986 GCA_964513055.1 uncultured Opitutus sp. | reverse complement strand
CGTCGTCATCACGCTCGTTGGGAATGCCGTCGCCGTCCATGTCGCCGTCCTTGGCGTTGGAAATGCCATCGCCGTCAAGGTCTCCATCGGGCCCGCTCTTGCCGTCGGCGGACACGCGGCCGAGAGCCGAGGCGGCCCCAGCCCCACCGCCGCCGTCACCACGCTTCCCATACACGCCGGAAAACGTGAAACGCACGAAATCCACCTGGCTGCTCGCCAGCGTCGGCCGGTTGCGAATCGCCGCGTCGCGCACGGTCTCCATGTCCCACTTCCGCTTCCGGGCCTCCTCGCGATCCGCGAGCGGGCCGAAGAGGCAGGTCAGATTCTCGTGGCGATAGCGCACATACCAGCCCTCGTCGCTCGGGCCGAGGCCCGTCGCGTTGATGCCGGCGTAGCGGGCGCGGAATTCATCCGCGGGCAGATTCATCAGATCGTCGATGGCGTCGACCGGATAGATGATCGTGGCTGCGCGAATCGCGGGCGCCCACGCCACGCAGACCGCCAGCAACAGGAGACGGAGGATTTTCACGGGCGGGAATAGGGGCTCAGAGGCCGGAAGGAATGACGCGCCCCTTCTCCACTCGATTGCCGCTCGACGCTCCGCCGGATCCCTTGCCGCCGCTCCCCGTGCCCTTTTCATGCTGCTGGGTATGACCGGCAGCCTGTTGGTTCTGGCCGGAGGCTGCAGGATTCGCACTCGGCTCGATCCTCATCGCGGAGTCACCGATCGAAACCTGCGATGGCTTGGACGTTGCTCCGCCGCTGTTTTCACCGCCGGCACTGGCCGCGCCCTGAAGTCCGCCAACCTGCATCCCGTCGGGCTTGCCGCCGTCGGGCCCGCCGGCCGCGCCACCCTGCGATTGCTGGCCGCCCGGGGGAATCGGACCCGCGCCGGCGCCGCTCTGCCCACCGGCCTGCTGTTGCGAAGCACTGCTCGCGCCGCTGGCACCGGCCGCACCCGAGGGCAGTGCGGGCACGTTCGTCGAAGGCGAACCGCCGCCAGCCGATGGAAGGCCCGGCACTGGGATCTCGACCGTGACACCCTGGGGCGGCTGGGGACCTTGCTGGCCAGGCTGCCCAGGCGGCCCACCGACCTTGCCGCTGCGGGCGTTCTCATCACCCGGCAGCTCAAAATCACCGATCATTCCGTGTTCGGACTTCTTTTCCGCCTGCAGCGTCGATCCATCGAGCAAGGTCGGGTCAGGCAACGGCCCTTTGGCGGTCCCGGAACGGGCACTCCCGGCCTTGGTGGCCGCGGGGCTGGCGCTGCGCGAGGACTGGGCGGTCGCCCGGGTCGGCTCCGCTCCCCACGTTGCACTAAGGCACAGACTGCTGACAATGATCACGCCAGCGCTCCGACGGACAAAATTGGGGGTCATGAGAGGTTATCCGCGATCCGAGGAAACATTGCAGGCCACGGTCACGGTCGGCGGAGGAGTGCCGTTCCGGACCTGCAGCAGCATGTTCACGTCCCGGTAGCCCTTGCGACGACCGATGACTTCGTAGTCGCCGGGCAGAATCTTAATCACCGCGGTCTCGAACTTGCTCGGAGTGCGAAAATTCGTGATCGAGACCCACGTGTTGTTGTCCGACTTGAACGTGACTTCGACCGGCTTGTTCTGCGCCATCAGGAGATTGTGCAGTTGCTGGACGCGATCGCTGTTCACGAGGTAGGAGGGTTTGACGGCCATCGCCTCGTTGAAGCGCCGGATGGCTCCCTGGAAGTCCGACTTGTTGGCCAGCACTTCCGCGGCCTCGATGAATTTCTCGTAGTTGAGCAGCGCGCGGATGACCGTGCCGGCGCGCGTGTAGCCTTCCTTGGCGTCAGGCTGGTCGGGCTCGAGTTGCAACGTCTCGTTGTAGGCCTCGCGGGCCTCGCGCCACTGGTAGGCCTTCTCGTAGGCGAAGCCCTTCGCGAGCGCCTTCTGCACGGCCTCCTTGTGCGAGTTCTCGCGTGCCGACTTCAATTGCGCCTGCACATCCGCC
>CAZENI010000923.1:0-1990 GCA_964513055.1 uncultured Opitutus sp. | reverse complement strand
AAGCCGCGTTTTGGCAATAGGAAGCCCGGCCGCGGGCGGCGATAAGCGAGCCGCCGGCTGCACCGCGAAATACGCGGCGGCGTTGATCGAGCTCGCAATCGAATTCCACGCGCCGAGCGCAATTGTGCCCCCCAGCGCCATCCGGGCATATATCGGACGCCGTCGGATCAAACACCCATTTGCCGTCGACGAGAAACAGATACTCATACCATCCGGGCCGAAGCCGGACGCCGCACCGCCAGAGATTCTCGTCGATCTTCGCGAGGGGAAGCAGATCGGTAACCAGCGACGCTCTTGTCGGTCCATGCGGATTGGAGCTGATGGTCGGTCGCGAGTGCGGCGACCATTCGTTGCGAAACAGGGCGAGTGAAACGACCCGGGCGCATGGCGCATCGAGAGCAAACGGCACTTCGAGCGTTTCCGGAGCGAGCGCGAGAGCGTCGATTCTCATATTTCGATTGGGGGTCCGGAGTATGATCGAGGAGGCCGCCTGACTTCTGCGCAGGGTGGATCGCAGAGGGGCTGATTTTTCAGATCTCCGCGTCCAGACCGTCGCGCAGTGAGAACGCGATCGGCACGCGCATTCGCACGTTCACTGCCCGGCCGGCACGAGTGCCAGCCCGGAACCGCCATTTCGCCACCGTGGCCAGCGTCACTTCGTCGAACGCGTGGTTCGTGCTCTCGACGACCGTCGCGCTGATCACGTTGCCCCGCGTATCGACGACGAACTCGACGCGCACGGTCGCCTCTTCGCCTTTCTTCTTCAATTTCGCCGGATAGGCGGGCGCCAGCTGCACGAGCGGCTCCGGCGCGCGATCGAGATCGGCGAGGTTGAAAATATTTCCCAGGCCCTCGCCGATTTTCTTTCCGCCACGGCTGATGTGCGCGGGGATCGTGAACATCTTCGCATCGCCAAAATCCGGCCGCGGCAGCAGCGAGGAGAGATCAATTTGCTGCACGAAATCGTTTGGCCGCGGGAGCTGCGGGAAATCGGCCTGCATGGGAGGCGGCGGATCGAATTCAGGCGTCTCGCCTGTATCGTCGACGACCCGCGGCTCCGGTTCGTCGAGGTCCTTCAGGTCAGGCATCGCGATCGTCAGGGCAATCAGGTTCTCATCCGACGCGCGCCGTGGAACGGGTTTCTTCGCGTGCCCCAATCCGAAGAGCAGCAGCGCATGAAGTCCGCCCGAAATCACGAGCGCCAACGCCACCGTCCTTCTCGAACGCGAGCGACTCGGGTATTTCCACAAATGTGCGGCTCGCGACGAATCGCTTTCGCGGCGAACGGTAGCCCTGCACGCTTCCGGCGGCGTCGCGTCGCACATGCACGTGGCAGCACTTTTAGGCAATACAGTTTGGCCCATCACATCCGTTTAACGCCGTGCGACGTGAAATCCCGCAAGGTCGCGCGGAAAAACTTCGCAACCGCTCGGGTGAAATGTCGCAGCACAAAAAACGAACCGGCCGCAGGCACCCACATGCCCACGGCCGGTATTTATTGGGGTAACTAAAATGCCTCAGAACGCGTGCTGCATACTGACGAAGGCGAGCGGACCGCGGAAATCCGCATTTCCGCCGAGTGTGGCGTTCTTGCTTTCGAAGTAGCCGACCTTCGCGCTCGCGAGCCAGCGATCGGACAACTTGCGGGTAACACCGCAGTTGATGCCGTATTCTTTTCCGCTCGCTCCATACGGCACCGTTGCCGTCGCCAGCGCAGGTTCATAGTTGTTCGCCTTGTAGTAGGTCGTCTGAATGTGCGCGTTCGTCACTTTGTCGATGACGAAGCCCGCGAGCAGACTGCCATTCCAATAATTGTTGTCCGCATTGCGGAGGACGTCGTTGGCCGTGCCACCGGCACGTGGATACGCCGTGCTCAACGAGTCGTAGACGAGTGTCACATCACCTTGGACAAAGAACGAGCGGGTAGGTGTCCAGCTCACCGTCTCCGAAATGCTGTGACGCCTCGATTTGCCTGACTCGCCAGTCGCAT
>CAZENI010000922.1:0-1991 GCA_964513055.1 uncultured Opitutus sp. | reverse complement strand
CGTGCCGCCCGATCGAATTCAAGTGCGGCAGTCATCTTACCAATCGCCATGTCAGTGCCGACGAAGAGCACGCGTTTACAGGCCAGCCCGCGCGCGCGCCCTCCCCCGTTGGCGACGTTCGGCGGCTCCCGGCGCATGTCCCAGACGTAAACGCCCGCCCGCAAGGCAGCCGCAATTTCCGGATCGCGGGCCAGGGGCGTGTGCATGCCGTTCCAGACGGACACTCCGGCGCGAACGGCTTCGCGCAGTTCCGCCAGCCACAGGTCATGGATTTTGCCGCCAACCGCCGCGATCCCAATGGCGACCGCATCGGGCTTGTGTGACAGCGCCTCCGCCATGTTGGCCACGATCGGGATGTCGCGCACGAGCGGCAGACGCGTGACCTCCCTCAACGACTGGCCCGCGCACTCTTGATCAATGACCACGGCCACTTTCGCTTGGGCGTAGCGCAACAAAGAGAGGCCGGTTTTTCCATACTGTCCACGCAAGCCTCCATGTTGCAGGAGCGCGAGGCGTTGGGCCGCGCGGGTGTTGGGAACTGGGCTATTCATGAGTGACTCCAAAACCCGGGACGTTGGGCAGCGAAAGCCATCCGGCTTCGAGTGAGGCGCCATGAAACGGGTCGTCCTTCAGGTTTAGGTGGCTGTCGAGATCGAGATAGTCCACCAGAGGGGCGAGCGTCGCAGCCGCGGTGTTGCCGAGGACCGAGCTGCCGTAGCACCCCACGAGAATGCGCAGATCGTGCGCTCGTGCGACGGCAACCATTCGGAGCGCCTCGTCGAGCCCGCCGCACTTCATCAGTTTGAGGTTGATGCCATCGACGCGTCCGACGAGCTCGGCGAGTTCCCGGCTCGCGCAGCAGCTTTCATCAACAAAGATCGGAATGTCGCCGGCCGTCCGGACCATGGTCAGTTCGGCCTCCTGGCCGCGCGGCAGCGGTTGCTCCACATGATCGACTCCACGGTCCGCGAGCCACGCGACCATCGTGCACGCGTCGGCGACAGACCAGCCTCCGTTGGCATCCACGCTGAGGCGGATTCCAGGGCCGACCTCATCGCGCACGGCCTCGAACATGGCGCGATCCGCAACCAGGCCCGCCGGCGAGCCGAGCTTGATCTTGAATGCACGGAGGTCGCCACTCTCGCGCCAGAGGCGCACGCGACGCCGGGCGCCATCGGGCGCGGCGAGGCCGATGGTGGCGGACGTCAGCGGGCCGGCTCGAGGCGTCAGCCCGAGCAGGCGCCAGACGGGCTGGCCGAGTTTCTTTCCAAGCCAGTCGAACATGGCCTGGTTGAGGCCGGCGAGCAGCGCCGAGGAAACGCGGGTGGCGCGCAGGGTTTGCTCGATGGCGATCCGGTCCCAGGCGGACGACCGGCGCAACCGATCACGAACCGAGCTGATCGCTTCGACGATGTCGGCGATGGTCTCGCCGCGGTCGCCAGTGGAAAAAGGCACAGCCTCCCCCCACCCTTCGATGTCGTCTTCACGCCACCGCAGCCAAACTACCTCACTGTGCGTGTGGGTGCCTCGGCTGATGGTGAGCGGGACGCGCTTTTCGAGCTTTAGAATGCGGTGATCGAGTGTGTTCACGTTGCGAATACGCCTTCGAATGCCTGTCCGAACCAATTGCACCGCGACAGGCCGGCGTTCGAGGTGCTTCCAGAGTTCCTGTAACAAAGGTCCCTGTCCGCCACCGCGGGCCTTACCCCGCCGCCATTGATCTCACTGAGGCGCGTAACGGCTGTCGTGACGCCTCTGCCCATTCGCATTTCGCCGGCATAGGCCGCAACGCCGGTGCCGTCGATCACCCCCATGTTGAGTATGACCAGGCCATCCGACGCCCCGGCGGCACGCCCGGGCAAGACCGCAAGCGAAAGCAGGAAAGGAAGAGCGAAAATACGCGGCAAATTCATTCGACGAGATCGGGGCGCACCGACCCACGCCGTTCGTCATCGAAACGCGTCGTGTCCTTGGCAAGCTCGGCGCGTTCG
>CAZENI010000921.1:0-1999 GCA_964513055.1 uncultured Opitutus sp. | reverse complement strand
CCATCCGCTCGTCTGCACCGCCTACAACGCGGACTTCGACGGTGACCAGATGGCGGTCCACGTGCCGCTGTCCCTCGAAGCGATCATGGAGTGCAAACTCCTCATGATGGCGACGTCGAACATCTTCTCGCCGTCCTCCGGCAAGCCGATCCTCACGCCGTCGCAGGACATCGTCCTCGGCGCCTACTACCTCACGATCGAGCCGCGCACCAAGCCGGCGAAGGGCGTCCGTGTGCCGCTGCTCAGCGGCCTGCAGGAAGTGCTCTACGCCAAGGCCGACGGCGCGCTGAAAATGCACGACTGGGTCGAGGTGCCGAATCCCGACTTCGGTCGCGAGACCGTCTTCGGCGACACCAAGCGCCGCACCGTCCGCACGACCGTGGGTCGCGTCATCTTCAACCAGATCTGGCCGGAAGGCCTCGGCTTCGTGAATTTCCCGGTGCCGAAGGGCAAGCTGGGCGATCTGATTCTCAACACCTACAAGATCTCGGGCAACCTGATCACCGTTGAAACCCTCGACAAGCTGAAGGAGCTCGGTTTCCAGACCGCGTTCCAGGCCGGCATCTCGATCGGTATCGACGACATGATCATCCCGGACACGAAGAAGGAAATCGTGGCCGAATCCCGCAAGAAGATCGCCGAGGTCGAAGGCCAGTTCAACAAGGGCATCATCACCGACGGCGAGCGCTACAACAAGGTCGTCGACATCTGGACCAGCGCCACCGACCAGATCGCCAAGCAGGTGTTCGCCAAGCTCGAGAACAACGACGGGCGCACCGAGGTGAATCCCGTCTACATCATGATGGACTCGGGCGCGCGCGGCAACAAGCAGCAGGTCCGCCAGCTCTGCGGCACCCGCGGCCTGATGGCCAAGCCCTCCGGCGAAATCATCGAGCGCCCCATCCTGTCCTCGTTCCGCGAGGGCCTGACGGTGCTCGAATACTTCATCTCGACGCACGGCGCCCGTAAGGGGCTTGCCGATACGGCACTCAAGACGGCGGACGCCGGCTATCTCACCCGCAAGCTCTGCGACGTGGCGATGGACGTCATCATCGCCGAGGACGATTGCGGCTCCCGCGACGGCGTGTGGAAGAAAGCGATCTTCGAAGGTGACGACGAAATCGTCGGCCTGAAGGAGCGCATCATCGGCCGCTTCTCGAGCGACGACGTCATCAACCCGATCAACCCCACGGAAATTCTCGTCGGCTCCGGCGAGATCATCACCGAGGAAACCGCGGCCAGGATCGACGAGCTCGGCATCGAGCGCGTCAAGGTCATGTCGCCGCTCACCTCCGTGAGCAAGGGCGGCATCGACGCCAAGTCCTACGGCATCAATCCCGCGACCAACAAGGTCGCGAAGATCGGCGACTCCGTCGGCATCATCGCCGCGCAGTCGATCGGCGAGCCGGGCACGCAGCTCACGATGCGCACGTTCCACATCGGTGGCGTCGCGTCCGGCGGTTTCAAGACCCCCGAGATCAAGGTCCGCGCCGACGGCACCGTGAAGTATCGCGGCCTCCGTCTCGTCGAGACGGCGGACGGCGGTTCCATCGTGCTCAACAAGACGGGCACCATCCAGGTCCTCGACGGCGACGACAAGGAACTCGAAGTCTACAACATCGTGGTGGGCTCGTTCCTCCACGTGGGTGACGGCGAGAAGATCAAGAAGGGCGACGTCCTCGCGCAGTGGGATCCCTACAACGTCCCGGTTCTTTCCGAGAAGGGTGGCTCGCTGCACTTCAAGGACATGATCCCGGGCGTCACCGTGAAGCGCGAACTCGACGAATCGTCGGGCCGCATCGCCACGGTCGTCATCGAGCACAAGGAGGATTTGAATCCCCAGATCGAGGTGCGCGACGCGAAGAACAAGCCGCTCGCGGCTTATTCCATCCCCGTCGGCGCGCAGATCGCGGTCAACGAAGGCGACACCATCGCCCCCGGCGCACTGCTCGCCAAGACGCCGCGCCAGGCTTCCAAGACCAAGGACATCACCGGTGGT
>CAZENI010000920.1:0-2000 GCA_964513055.1 uncultured Opitutus sp. | reverse complement strand
CAGCCAATGGTCGACCTACAAGGACGCGATCGCGTTCGCGATCCTGATCATCATTCTGCTGTTCCGGCCCGCGGGGCTGCTCGGCAAGTTCACGGTCGAAAAGGTCTGAGCCATGCCGAAGCCGCATCTTTTTCTCCTCGCCGCCCTGCTCGTCGCGTTCGGAATTTCGCACTACTCGGAGCACATCGATCCCTACCACCTCGATGTCCTGATCGGGATCGGCATCAACATCATCCTCGCCGTTTCGCTGAATCTCGTGAACGGCTACACTGGCCAGTTCTCCCTCGGGCACGCGGGCTTCATGTCGGTCGGCGCGTATTTCTCCGCGGGCGTCAGCCTCTTCCTCGCGCCGCAATTGCTCGGCGCCGACGGCGGCACCCCGCTGACGCAGGGCGCGCTCTTCACCGGCGCGCTGCTCGCGGGCGGTCTCTGCGCCGCCTTCGCCGGCCTCCTCGTCGGCGTGCCGTCCCTGCGCCTGAAGGGCGACTACCTCGCCCTCGTCACCCTCGGCTTCGGCGAAATCATCCGCGTCATTTTCCAGAACTTTGAGAAATTCGGCGGCGCCCTCGGCCTCAACGGCATTCCGCCCTACACCACGATTTTCTGGGTCCTCGCGTTCGTGGCCGTCACCGTCTTCGTCGTCACCTGCCTCGTGCACTCGACCTACGGCCGCGGCTTCCTCGCCACGCATGACGACGAGATCGCCAGCGAGGCCGTCGGTCTCAACACCACGCGCTACAAGATCGTCGCGTTCGTCATCGGCGCCTTCTTCGCCGGCATCGCGGGCGGCCTCTACGGCCACTTCAAGCTCACCATCACGCCGACCGGCTTCGATTTCACCAAGAGCATCGAGATCGTCGTCATGGTCATCCTCGGCGGCATGGGCAACACCTTCGGCGTCATCCTCGCCGCCATCCTGCTCACACTCCTCCCGGAACTGCTCCGCCCGATTGCGGAATACCGGATGATCATCTATTCCTTCCTGCTGATCGTGCTCATGCTGGTGCGGCCGCAGGGGCTGTTTAACTTCGCGTGGTCCCGCTCGAAGAAGCCCAAAGCCGCCTCGGCGACGCCCACCGCATGACCACTCCGCCCGACACCGAAGAGACCCTCGTCTGGCGCGGCACGCCCTCGCAGTGGACGAACTTCGGCGCGTATCTTTTCTGCCTGCTGCTCACCGCCGGCGTCCTCGCCGCTTACTTTCTTGTCCCCGCCGCCAGCCAGACGCCGCTGATTCTCCTAGGTCTGCTCGTCCCGGCGATCTGGCTGCTCTCCGCTTGGATCGGCACCAGGACCCACCGCTACGAGATCACCTCCGAGCGCGTGAAGATCACCACCGGCCTGCTCTCCCGCCACACCAGCGAGATCGAGCTCTACCGCGTCCGCGACTACTCCGTGGTCGAGCCGTTCTGGCTGCGCCTCGTCGGCTGCGGCAACATCGTCCTCGTCACCTCCGATCGCACGACCGCGCAGTTCGTCCTCCAGGCCGTGCCCCGCGCCCAGTCCCTCAAGGATGAGATCCGCAAGCACACCGAACGCATGCGCCAGCGCCGCGGCGTGCGCGATCTCGAGATCGATTCGCCGACGGATCTGCCGCCCTGATCCGGCCTTGATCTCACACCTTCTCCGCGAGCGCCGCTGATCCACATGCCCGCCCTCCTCGAACTCGACAAAGTCACCATCCGCTTCGGCGGGCTCACCGCGGTCAACGCGGTCGACTTCGCCGTCAACGACAACGAGCTCTGCGGCCTCATCGGCCCCAACGGCGCCGGCAAGACCACCGTCTTCAACCTCATCACCGGCGTCTACCAGCCCACCGACGGCACCGTCTCGTTCGCCGGCCGTCCCGTCGCCGGCCTGCGCGTCAACGAGATCGTCGAGCGCGGCATCGCCCGCACCTTCCAGAACATCCGCCTCTTCGGCTCCCTCTCCGTCTTCGACAACGTCCGCGTCGCCTGCAATCTCCACCGCGAGACCAGCCCGTTCCAATCCATGCTCCG
>CAZENI010000919.1:0-2000 GCA_964513055.1 uncultured Opitutus sp. | reverse complement strand
GTCCGACTCATACCAACGGCTGGTGAGAATTTGACTACAGGTAGCGGCGGTCGTCCCTGACCGCCACCTCAAGCGATGGCCGTCGGGACGACGGCCGCTACCACCGGAAAAGTCCAAATCTCAACAGACACGGGTATCAGGGAGGCGGCTGCCACGAAAGCCTCACCGGCTTCCGCTGCGGGAAAAGACTCTCGTTCGCGCCCCCTGAGGGCCGCCTTCCACCGTCCTGCCCGCCCCTACCGCCCGAGCAGTTCCTCCGCGTGCGCGATCGCGCTCTTCGCGCTGCGGTCGCCGAGCATCCGCGCCAGCTCGCTCACGCGCGCCTTCCGGCTCGCCTGGATCGGTTCGATCACCACCACCGCGCGGTCCTTCGACTGATCCTTGGTCACGACGAGATGGCACGTCGCCTGGGCCGCGACCTGCGGCAGGTGCGTGACGCACAGCACCTGGTGATTGCGCGCGATACCCGCCATCTTCTCGCCGACCACGCGGCCGATCTCCCCGCCGACGTTGGCATCGACCTCGTCGAACACCAGCACCGGCACCTCGTCGAGATCCGCGAGCACCGTCTTCAACGCCAGCATCACGCGCGCGAGTTCGCCGCTCGACGCGATCCGGCTGAGCGGCAGCGGCGCCTCGCCGACATTCGGCGAGAACAGGAACTCCACGCTGCAATCGCCCGTCGCCGCCAGCTCCGCGAGCGGAACGACGCGCACCTGAAAATCCGCCTTCTTGAAGCCGAGCTGGGCGATCCCCTTGGCCGCCACGCGCGCGAGCTCCTTCGCCGCCTTCTCCCGCAGCGCGCGCAGCCCCTGCGCCTCCTTCCGCGCCTTGCGCGCCGCATCCGCGATCTGTTTCTCGAGCCGCAGCAGCGTGCCTTCGAGATCGCCCTGCACCTCCAGCCGCCGCCGCAACTCCTCGCGCGCCGCGACCACCGCGGCCACGTCGCCCCCGTGCCGCCGCTTCACCTCGAGCCAGGTGTTCATCTTGCGGCCCAGTTCCTCCGCCTGCTCCGGATCGAACTGCAATTGCTGGCTCAGCGCGGAAAACTCCGCGCCGAGGTCATTCAGCTCCACCGCGGCGGACGAGAGCCGCTCGGCCAGTGGCTTGCTCGCCGCGTCGATGCTCTCAAGCTGGTGCGCCTGCCGCAGCAGCTCCGCGATCCGGCCCTGCACGCCCTCCTCGCCGGTGAGGCCCGCCGCGAGCGACGACGCCAGCTCGATCAGCTCCTGCGCCCGGCTCATCCGCTGGAAGTCGCGTTCGAGCGCCTCGATCGCATCCTCGGTGAGTTCCAGGGCATCGAGCCGCGCGAGCTGGTTCTTTACGAACTCGATCTGGTCCGGCGCGAGTTTCGTCTCCGTCGCGATGCGCGCGTGCTCGGCGGTGAGTTCGCGCCAGGCGCGGTAGCACGTCTGGTAATCGGCGAGCGCCGGGCCGCTGCGCCCGAACAGATCGAGCAGATCGAGCTGGCAGCCCTCCTTCAACAGCCGCCGCGGCTCGCTCGGGCCGTGGAAATCGATCCAGTGCTCCCCCAGCCGCTGCAGCGCCGCGAGGGTCGCCAGGCTGCCGTTGATCGTAATCTTCGGCGCCTTCTCGCGCGGCAGGCTGCGGCGCAGAATCAGCACGCCATCCTCGCACGCCGGCAGCTCCAGCTCCGCCAGCACCGCGTCGATCGATCGCGCATCCTCGAAAAACAGGCTCGCCTCGACCTCGGCCGCCGGAGCCCCCTGGCGGATGATGGTCTTGTCCGCCCGCTCGCCCGCGAGGAGGCTGAGGGCGCCGAGCAGAATGCTCTTCCCCGCGCCGGTCTCGCCCGTGACGGCGGTGAAGCCCGCCTCGAAGTCGAGCGCGACTTCCTCGAGCAAAGCCAGGTTGCGGATCCGGAGCGATTGGAGCATCGCCTCATACAGGCACAAAAAAACCGCCGGCAATCAAGCGGCGGCTTTCAGATGGTGGACCTTACTGGACTCGAACCAGTGACCTTTTCCATGTCAAGGAAA
>CAZENI010000918.1:0-2006 GCA_964513055.1 uncultured Opitutus sp. | reverse complement strand
GGCGCCGCGTGGCTGGTCGCCGCCCGGCGCTGGGACGACACCCAGCTGCGCTCGCTCGAAGGCCTGAGCGAGGCCCGGGTCTCCCTCCGCGCCGCGCACGAGCACGACGTCGGCGCGGCCGCCGGCGCGGCGATCGCGGTGCTGCGCCCGCTCCACGACTGGCGCGGCCACGCGCTCCGCCTCCTGCACGTCGAGGCGCGGGCGCCGGAGATCGAGCACGCCGTGCGCGCCGACTGGCGGCAGGTGCGCGTCTTCATCGCCTTCGGCCTCTGCGTCATCGCCGCGATGGGCCTCGCCCTGCACGAGTGGGTGCTGCGCCCGCTCGGCCGGATCGGCGAGAGCCTGGCCGCCGGCAATCCCGCCCCCGTTGCCGGACTGCGGAACGAGCGCTCGGAACTCGGCCGCGTCGCCGGGCTCGTCCACGAGTCCTTCGCGCAGCGCGCCGCGCTGCAGCGCGAAATCGAGCAGCGCGCCCGGGCGCAGGAGGCGCTCACCCGCAGCGAGGCCGCCCTCCGCCGCAATCTCGACGAGCGCGCGCGGCTCGGCCGCGATCTCCACGACGGCGTGATCCAGTCCCTCTACGCCGCCGGCATGGGCCTCGCCGGCATCCGCTCGCTCCTCCAGCCCGGCCAGACCGAGGTCGCCGTGCGCCTCGAGCAGACCCGCGGCGCGCTCAACGAGACCATCCACGACGTCCGCAACTTCATCATCGGCCTCGAACCCGAGGCGCTGAAGCTGCAGACGTTCGCGCAGGCCGTCGCCGCGATGCTCGAGGTCATGCGCGGGCTCCGCCCGTTCCGCTCGACGACCGAAATCGACGAGTCCCTCGCCAACCGCCTCACCCTCGCGCAGCGCGTGCACGCCCTGCAGATCACGCGCGAGGCCGTTAGCAACGCCCTGCGCCACGGCCAGGCCGGCTCCATCCAGGTCGCCCTGCGCCCGCACGGCGAATTCGTCGAGTTCGAGGTCGCCGACGACGGCGCGGGCTTCGACGCCGCCGGCGGCGCCGCGGGGCACGGGCTCGCCAATTTCGCCCAGCGCGCCCGCGAGCTCGGCGCCGAGCTCGAGGTGCAGTCCCAGCCCGGCCGCGGCACGCGCGTCCGCCTCGTCTTCTCCCTTCTGATCACATGAACGAAATCAAAACCACCGCCATCCGCATCCTGCTCGTCGACGACAGCGAACTCGTCCGCCGCGGCATCAAGACCGTCCTCTCCGCCCACCGCGAGCCGGCGCTCACCGTCGTCGGCGAGGCCGGCAACGTCGCGGACGCCGTGACGGAATGCGTGCGCCTCAAGCCCGACGTCGTGCTGCTCGACATCCGCCTGCCCGACGGCTCCGGCTTCGACGCCTGCCGCCAGATGCTCCAGCGGCTGCCCGAGACGCGCGTCGTCGTGCTCACGTCGTATTCAAACGACAACTTCGTCTACGAGGCCGTCACCTCCGGCGCCCAGGGCTACCTGATGAAGGAGATCGATCCGGCCGGCCTCGTGCAGGCCGTGCAGGATGTCGCCGCCGGCCGCTCGATCCTGGACCCCGACGCGACGACGCGCGTGCTCCGCCTGCTCCGCGGCGGCGGCTCCGAACCTGGCGCCGATCTGTCCGTCCTCTCCGCGCAGGAACGCCGCGTGCTCGCACTCGTCGCCGACGGCCTGACCAACAAGCAGGTCGGCGAACAGCTCAACCTGAGCGAGAACACGGTGAAGAACTACCTCGTGAACGTGTTCGAGAAACTGCAGGTGAAGCGCCGCGCGCAGGCGGCGGCGATCTACGTGCAGCAGGCCAACCCCCACCGCCAATAGGCCCGTTCGCACCTGAAAATACGGCCTGCTCGCCTCTACCCGCCCAGCCCCTTCGTCCGGTAGCCTGTTCGCGCATGAAACCCGCCTCGCCTCCCCGTTCCCGCGACCGCCGGCCCCCAGCCGGCTTCACGCTGGTCGAGGTGATGATCGCGGCGATCGTGCTCGTGCTGGGCATCACCACCGCGATCACGACGCTGCAGCGCGGCT
>CAZENI010000917.1:0-2016 GCA_964513055.1 uncultured Opitutus sp. | reverse complement strand
GGTTCGGGCTGCGCGGCCGGCACTACGCCGACCTCTGGGGCGCCATCGTCGGCCTCGCCGGGATGACCTGGCTCATCCAGGGCGCCTTCGGCTCGTCGCGCATTTTCCTGAAAGCCTTCCTCGTCCTGGTCGTCTGCCACAGCCTCGGCTACTATCTCGGCGACACGCTGCACGATGCCATCCGCGACGCCGCCGGCCGGCGCACCCCCACCGGAAAATTACTCTGGGGCGCCGCACACGGGCTGGGCTTTGGCGCCGGACTCGGCTACCTCCTCCACGCCTGCCAGGCCTCCCGCCCGAAGACTCATCCTTAACCCTCTCTCGATCATGCCCACCCCCCACACCCCCGAAACCTACGACGCCATCCTTATCGGCGGCGGCCCCTCCGGCTCGTGCGCCGGCGCCATCCTCGGCGAATACGGCCACCGCGTGCTCATCATCGAGCGCGAGAAGTTCCCCCGCTACCACATCGGCGAGTCCCTCATCCCCTTCACCTTTCAGCCGCTCGAGCGCATCGGGATGATCCCGAAGATGAAGGCCTCGCACTTCCAAAAGAAGTTCAGCGTCACCTTCGTTCAGCCCAACGGGAAACGCTCGATCCCGTTCTACTTTTTCACCCGCTACGACAAGGAGACCGTCGCGCAAACCTGGCAGGTGCTCCGCTCCGAGTTCGACCAGATGATGCTCGACAACGCCCGCGAGAAGGGCGCCGAGGTCCGCGAGGAGACCACCGTGAACCGCCTGCTGATGGAGGGCGACACCGTCGTGGGCGTCGAGGTCACGGACAAATCCGGCCGCACCTACGAGATTCGCGCCAAGATCGTCCTCGATTGCTCCGGCAAGGAAGCCTTCACCTCGAACCGCAACGGCTGGCGGCTGCGCGATCCCTATCTCAACAAGATCGCCGTCTGGACCTACTACAAGGACTCGAAGCGCGGCGAAGGCATCGACGAAGGCGACACCACCGTGGCCTACGTCCCGGACAAGGGCTGGTTCTGGCACATCCCGCAGGCGCGCGGCATGACGAGCGTCGGCATCGTCGCCGAGGGCAAGTATCTCACGCGCGGCGGCGTGAAGGAACCGAAGGAAATCTTCCATCGCGAGGTCGAGGAGAATCTCTGGATCAAGGACCGCCTCTCCGTCGGCGAATGCACCGGCGAGTATTTTCTCATCAGCGAATACTCGCGCCACTCACGCTACTGCGCGTCGCCCGGCCTCGTGCTCGTGGGCGATGCGTTCGCGTTCCTCGATCCCGTGTTCAGCAGCGGCGTGATGCTCGCCTTGAAGAGCGGCCACCTCGTGGCGGAGACCGTGCACACCGGGCTCGTCGAAGGCGATCTCTCACCTGCGCGTTTCGCCGGCTACGGCGCCGCGATCCGCCAGGGCGTCGAGAACATGCGCAAGCTCGTCTACGCGTTCTACGACCCGAAGTTCTCCTTCCGCGAAGTGATCGCGAAGTATCCCGACGCCGCCGGCGAAATCACCGACTGCCTCTCTGGTGACGTGAACAAGGACTTCACGCAGCTCTGGAACCGCATCCGCGAATTCGTCCCGCTCCCCGACGACCTCCCCTACGGCGAGCCGCTCGACGCGAAGAACGCCGCCGCCGCGAAGTGAAGGTAGGGGCGGTTGTCCCCAACCGCCCTTTTTGGACATCCGTCGCGGAGACGAGGACGGTTGAGGACAACCGCCCCTACCGCTTCGCCCGGAGATCGAAGCACCGCACCGTGTCATGATACCGGAGATACAGCCGGCCGTCGTGGATCACCGGGTGCGCCCAGGCGTCGCGGTCGCGCGCCGTCGCCAGCCGGAAGCGTCCGTGCTCGACGAACCGCTCCGCCGTCGGCTCCAGCAGCAGCATCCAGCCATCCTCGCACAAGACGTAGAGCCGGCGCTCCGCGTGCAGCGCCGCGCCCTTGATCATCTCCGGCGCCTCGTGCAGCACCACGCCCGTCGCCGCGTCGAGTGCCGCCCAGCCGCCCCGTCGCGGATAATATGACCCGTAGAGCCGGCCGT
>CAZENI010000916.1:1079-2018 GCA_964513055.1 uncultured Opitutus sp. | reverse complement strand
CCACGACGATGTTCCCTGACGTCGTGGTCAGCGTGATGTCATTCGCGTCGTTGTATGAAAAGACCGCCGCCAGCGAGCAGTTGGAGCGGTTGCAGGCCGTGCAGAACCAATTTCCATGGCTGTCGATTGCCGGTATCCGGGATGGGCTGGAATGGCACAATGCCGCGCTGCGGGAGATTTCCGTTTCCCGCGGCACCGACTGGGTCGACATGGCGAAGCGGTTTCCCTGCCAAGTCGACCTGTTCGCCGACAACATTCATTTTACCGATACCGGCAACGCCCGTTTCGCCGAACTCCTCGCTCCCGAACTGGCACGGCAGATGGGGGAGGAGTAGGTTTGTGTTGTTTGTCGTTTGGACTCCGCTCTCGCCATTACGGCTGGTCAGCGTAGCCTCCCCTCGCCGAGGGCTATGCATTCCATGGATGTCGTTTGGCGAAGGCGTGGCCGGATCCGGTTTTGAGATAGCGCTCGAATTCCTGGGCGCGTTTGTCATCGCGAAAACGCAGAGCGACGACGATTTCCCACGGTGCGTATTTCGACGTGTGTGGTGACTGGCCGGTGTGATGCGCGCGTATGCGGGCTTGCAGATCGGCGGTACTGCCGATATACCGCTGCCCGGGATGAGACTGGCTTTGCAGCAGATAGACGTGCTTCATAAAGTTTCGTTAGTCGGTTGCGCCCTCCGTCGCCCCTCGTCTTCGTCCTTCGATGAGCTCAGGACCTTCGGCTCGGGGCTATGGAGGGCATCCTTCGCCCGGAGCCGCGAGGCAGTGTCCTGCTCCGCCGGCTCTGCATTACCAATGCGTTCGATGCCTGAAACGGGCTACGCAGGACGAGGCCTGCCATCCGTAGCCCGTGGGGTTTCTCACCCCACGGGCGAAGGATGGTGGGCGATGTAGGACTCGGCTACTACGACGCTCGCTTCCGGCTCGCGTCTG
>CAZENI010000916.1:0-979 GCA_964513055.1 uncultured Opitutus sp. | reverse complement strand
AAAAAGCCGCCTTGCGGCGGCAGGTATTAGGGAATGGTGGGCGATGTAGGACTCGGCTACTACGACGCTCGCTTCCGGCTCGCGTCTGCGTAGCCTCCCCTCGCCCGCTGGGTTTGGCTTCCTGCCAAACCCGCCGGAAAAGCTTGCCTGCTGGCAACCTTTTCCGGCCGCGGACTCGCTTCGAGTCCTCCATCGCTCCCATCCACGAAATAAAAAAGCCGCCTTGCGGCGGCAGGTATTAGGGAATGGTGGGCGATGTAGGACTCGAACCTACGACCCCATCCTTGTAAGGGATGTGCTCTAGCCAACTGAGCTAATCGCCCCGATTCATGCCGGCTCCGAACCGGTGCAGGGGCGGTTACTTTAGCATGTCGAGGGGGAATTCGCAAGATCGGACACCGGCAGGGGTTAGTTCCGCGTCTTCACGATAATTTCACTACACTTTTTACCCGATTTTCTTACACTACTGGCCGGTTCGGCGTGGAGCTTGCATGAAAGTCGAATACCTCAATCCGTTCGTGACTTCGACCATCAATACTTTTTCGACCATGCTGGGCATGAAGCCCGTTCGTGGCAAGCCGGAAGTCAGCACGACGCCGACCGCCACCCACGAGGTCTCGGCCATCATCGGCATGTCCGGCGTCAAGGCGCAGGGCACCGTGGTGTTCAGCCTATCAAAGGAAATGGCGCTCAAGACAGTCTCGAAATTTCTCGGCGAGCAGGTCGGCGAGTTCAATCCCGGCGTCGCCGATGGCATCGGCGAGCTGGTCAATATCATCGCCGGCGGCGCCAAGGCGGATCTCAACAAGAGCGGGCTGGGACTCGAGCTCGCGCTGCCGACGGTGGTGGTCGGCCAGAATCACATGGTCTGGCAGAAGTCGGGCGTGGCCCGCATCATCGTGCCCTTTTCCTGCGAACTGGGCGAATTTACCGTGGAATTCAGCATCAAGACGGAGTGAGTTCACATGCGCATTCTTTT
>CAZENI010000915.1:0-2025 GCA_964513055.1 uncultured Opitutus sp. | reverse complement strand
CCAGCCTCGCCTGCCCCGCGCGTGCGCGCGGGGCGCACCCCTCATCCGCCCCTGAAAGGAGATTTCGCCGATGCGCGATCTCGCCAACCGTCTCGACCTCAAGCGCGGCCTGTCGCCGGTCGCCGCCGGCACCGACAACACCGCCTATGTGTCGCAGATCTTCGACACGAAGAATTTCAAGTCCTGCATGTTCGCCATCCTCATCGGCGCCAACACCGACGCCGACGCCACTTTCGCGGTGCTGGTCGAGGACGGGAACCAGTCGAACCTGTCCGACAACGCCGCCGTCGCCGACGAGTATCTCAACGGCACGGAAGCGCTCGCGGGCTTCCAGTTCGACGACGACAACGAGGTGCGCAAGATCGGCTACACGGGTCCGAAGCGCTATGTGCGCGTGACGATCACGCCGACCGGCAACAACTCCGGCAACATCTTCATCGCCGGCGTCTGGATCGGCGAGCCGAACCGCATCCCGGCCGCGAACCCGCCGGCGTAAGCGGGGGGCCGCTCAATGCGCATCACCTTCCTGCGCGAGGTGCCGAGCCCGCTGCGCGTCGGCGGCGTCGCGCTCGTCTATCAGCCCGGCCAGACGGCCGAGGTCGAGGACAAGCTCGCGCGCGCCTGGATTCTCGGCGGCGCCGCAAAGCCCGCCGATGGCTCCAGCGCGCCGCCGGCGCCGCAAAACCCGCCGCCGCAGTCGTGACCGCGCGCCCCCTCGCCCCGGTTCTGGTTTCTCCTCCATCGGAGACGCCGATCTCGCTCGCCGAGGCGAAGGCGCATCTGCGCGTGTTCCATGACGACGACGATGCGCTGATCGCGGCGCATCTCGCCGCCGCGACGGCGCATCTCGATGGATTCGGCGGCATTCTGGGCCGTTGTCTCGTCACGCAGTCCTGGCGTCAGGATCTGGGCGCCTTTCCCTGCGATCGAAAGCTCCGCCTGCCGCTGGCGCCCGTCGCCAGCGTCACGCATGTGAAATATCGCGACGCCAGCGACGCGGAGCAGACGCTTTCCACGTCCGTCTATGCCGGCCCGCTGGTCGATGCGCTCGGCCCCTTTGTCGCGCTCAAGTCCGGCCAGTCGTGGCCCTCGACCTACGCGCGCGACGACGCTGTGAGCGTCACCTTCGTCGCCGGCTACGGCGCGGCGTCCGCCGCGCCCGAGCCGATCAAGGCGGCGCTCAAGCTTCACGTCGAACGGCTCTATTTCGCCGACGCCGCGCGCGCGCCGACGCTGCAGGCGGCGGAAGCCGCGCTCATCGCGCCGTATCGGCGCATCGGACTCTGAATTTTAGCGGAGCCTGCCGCGCGTCGCGCGGCTTGAGGCCCGCACCCCACTCGAAACGGAGCACCTTCTATGGCTGACATCTCCATCACCGCCGCGAACGTCATCCCGGCGGCCAACGCCGACAAGGAACAGGGCATCGCGGGCGAAACCATCGCCGCCGGCAAGGTCGTCTACAAGGATCTGACGACCGGCAAGTATCAGCTCGCCGACAACAACGCGGGCGCCGAGGCGGCGCGCAAGCCGCGCGGCGTCGCGCTCAACAGCGCCTCGCTCGATCAGCCGCTGATGATCATGAAATCCGGCGACGTGACGATCGGCGGCACGCTGACCGCGGGCACGACCTATTATCTGTCCGACACGCCGGGCGGCATCTGCCCGCTGGCCGATGTCGGCTCCGCCGAATACGCCTGCATCGTCGGCATCGCGAAATCGACCACGGTGCTGGCGCTCGGCATCCAGTATTCCGGCGTCGCGCTCTGATCGGGGCGTGGGGGCTCAAGCAGCGCGAAGCGCGGTAGCCCCACATTGAAAAAAGATGCCCTGGGTGATCTTCACGCGGCCATTCGACTGGTCGCCGACGAAAAAGCTCACCCAGGCGCACGCGCCGGCGCCGGCGCCGCGCCGCGTGACCACTCCGTGCGCGCGGGCGGCAATCGCCGCAGGCGCGGCGATCGCCGCGGAAAGGCCATCCCATGACCGGCCCCGGCGATCTCAATGAGCGCGTGGCGTTCGCCTCTC
>CAZENI010000914.1:0-2037 GCA_964513055.1 uncultured Opitutus sp. | reverse complement strand
CGACGCCGTCGGCGTCGGTGCGAATCGGTACCCGCTCCATGGTCTCGGCCGAGTTCACGTTGGGCTCCTCGTTCCGATTATACGGACCGACGCAGGGCTCGCCCAGTGATTCCTTGGCCGGAGTAGGCGACCTTGCGCGTCGATTCCCGCAGGCGTATAAGGATCCAAGCAGCTTCCTGGCCGGCTGCGGCCCCGGCGCCTGAGCGCCCGCGGTGCTGAGTTCCTCGCTCGGCTGCCCCAGGGGCACCGAACCGTGACTCCCACAGACCACGCCAGTGTCGCGCTGCGGTCTACGACCCAGGCGCCACGGCGACCGCTGAACCCGCCCCTCGCCGTACCGGCCTGGGTGCCTTCACGGACCCAACCCCAGTCGACAACTCAGGAAGGAGGCGCGATGTTCGATCCGCGCGACGACGCACGCGATCGCGGCGAGGACGGCCGCGAGCGGGCGTACGAGGGCCGTGACCAGACCGGCGACCCGCGTGAAGTGTTCCTACACGACGTCGATCTGCCGCTGGAACGTGAGCGCGAGTATGTCCTCGACCGCGACCACGTTTACGAGCTGAACGGCGACGATGCCCGCACGCTGGCGACGGTCGGGGCGTTCCGGGTGGTGCCCGAGCGCGAGCTACTCGGCGGCGACGACGCCGTCAGTGTGAGCGACTCGCTCGACCATCTCCACGAACAGGGACTCATCGAGACGGTACCCATCGGCGATCACGACCAGGGCATCGTGCTGACGGACCAGGGCCGCGACCTCCTCGACGCCAACCGCCGCGACCGCGAGTCGGATGACGATGACGGCCAAGCGTTCCACGCCGGCGTGCTCCGTGAGCGGGAGATCGAACACGATGCGTCGATGTACGAGGCGTTCCGCGCGGAGGAGATTCACATCCGCGACGAGTACCCGGACGCTGAGGTGCACCGCGTCGTCCTCGAAGAGGACCTCAAGCGCGAGCACCAGGAGTTCCTCCAGGCCCACAACCGCGACCGTCCAGACAGCGACGGGCGCCCGGATCGCTCTGACTACGAGATCGAGCGCTGGGCACAGGATCACGACCTGCCGTACTTCGACGAGCAGGTGCATTTCCCCGACTTCCGCATCGAGTACGAGGTGGACGGCCGCGAGCGCCACGAGGACGTGGAGGTGCTGACGCCACACTACCGGGGCGCCCACCTGTCGGGCCGGGCGAAGTGCGGCTTCCGCTGCTACAGCACGGGCGGATCGTGCCGGAGCGGCGGACGGTTCAGTGTCCACCTGGCCGAGGACCTACTCGCATGAGCGCCCCCCACACGCCATACTGGGTGAGCCTCCAGCCAGAGCGCGTACAGGCGGTTCACGCCTTTGGCTTTACCGAGCGACAGGCGCGGTTCTTGACCCATGTTCTGCACTTCTCAGGGGTGTTCTTGGAACGGCAGTACTGCCAGTTCTCGAACATCGCCCACGGCCAGAAGAGCCACGACTTCATCGAGCGCCTGATCGCGCACGGCTACGCCACGCCGATCACGCCGGGCTCGGTGCGGCGCGGGCGGATGTATCACGTCCAGCACAAGGCGCTCTATGCGGCGATCGGGGAGCCCGACAACCGGCATCGGAAGCCGACGACCGTGGGTCGGCTGATTCGTCGGCTCATGCTGCTGGACGCGGTCGTGTCCGACTCCCAGTACCACTGGCTCGGCACCGAGCGCGACAAATTCCGCTACTTCGACCAGGCGATGAAACGGGACATCCCGGCCGACTGGTATCCGCACATCGCCTTCCAGACCGAGGACCGGGAGACGCTGCGGCTCTTTCCCGAGAAGCTGCCCATCGGCGTCGACAAGGAGGGCCGCAATCACGTCTTCCTCTACCTGGCCACGGGCGCAAACCCCTGGGATTTCCGCCTCTTCCTGCTGCGCTACGTCACCCTGCTCCAGGGCGTCTACCGCTGGCGTATCCGGGTGCTGCTCCCCGCGCGGCTGCGCAAGGCCAAAGCGCTCTACCGGCACGCCTTCCTCGACCAGGTAGTCGGCGAGGTCGGTGGCGAGGAGCAGGCC
>CAZENI010000913.1:0-2050 GCA_964513055.1 uncultured Opitutus sp. | reverse complement strand
TTTCAAGACGCACCACGTGCGGATGGCCATCGCGGCGGTGCGGATGCCAAGCACCGAGCCCGGGCCTTCGCAGAACACCAGCGCGCCGGCGTCACCGGGGTCGACGCCCAGTTTTTCGATGCCCTGGAAAAGCGCGACGCCCGACTCCTCGTCGCTCGCGGTCCACGCCGCGGGCTCGTCCGCTTGCAACCAGCCGACCTGCACGCGCGCCGAGGCGGCATCCAGGAGCAACAGCGGCGCGTGCGCGGCGAGCAGGTGTCGGAGATTCGCCATTTCCGCGCCACGAAACGAGGCCGCTTCCTCCCGTGCAAGCGTGCATAATCCGTCATTGACCGACATGCCTCGCGGCCTACCGTGGACAATTCTTTCAACACAAATCCCGTCTGCATTTTTCCGTGAACGTCCAACTGAACCACGTCTCGTCCACCCGTAAGAGCCTCGTCGTCACGCTCGATCCGAGCGAAGTCGACGCCGAGCACCAGGCCGTCGTCGGCGAGATTTCGAAGCTCGCACGCATCCCCGGTTTCCGGCCGGGCAAAGCGCCGGCCGCGATGGTGGCAAAGCGTTTCAGCAAGGAAATCGTCGAGGACTTCAAGCAGAAGGTCGTCGCCAAGGCCTATCGCAGCGCGCTCGAGGAGCAGAAGCTCGATGTGATCAACGTGGTGAAGGTGGAGGAGGGCGCGATTGAGACGGGCACGGCGGCGACCGTGACGATCACGCTGGATGTGCGGCCGGAGTTCGAGCTGCCGGACTACGAGAATCTCGCGACCGAGGTGGTGTCGACGGACGTGACTGACGCGGAAGTCGAGCAGGTCATCCAGGGCCTTCGTTCCGAGCGCGCTGACTTCAAGCCGGCGGATCGGGCGGCGCAGAAGGGCGACTACGTGAAGCTCGCCTACGAGGGCAAAATCGACGGCCAGGCGATCACCGACCTCGCGCCCGACAAGCAGCTCTACGGCAAGGTGCCGCAGACCTGGGAGGAAGTGGAAGGCGCCAACGAGGGTGTCATCCCCGGCCTCGGCAAGCAGCTCGCCGGCCTGAAGCCGGGCGACAAGCGGGACGTCACGATCGCGTTTCCCGCCGAGTTCGCGGCGGTCCCGGCGCTCGCCGGCAAGACGGCGATCTACAGTGTCGAAGCGCAGGAGATCCGGGAGCGCGTGCTGCCCGAGCTCGACGCGGAGTTCTTCAAGGCCCAGCAGGTCGACGATCTCGCGGCGCTGCAGGCGCAGGTGCGGAACAATCTGAAGATGCAGAAGGATCACCAGAACCGCAGCGCGCAGCGCCGGCAGGTGGTGGAGCAGCTCGGCGCGAAGGTGGATTTCCCGGTGCCGGAATCGCTCGTCGAGGCGGAGACGCAGTCGGTGCTCCGCCAGTTCATCGAGGAGAACATGCGCCGCGGCGTGCCGCAGGAGCAGTTCGAGAAGGACAAGAAGGAACTCTACGAAGGCGCCAAGAAGGCGGCCGCGGGCCGCGTGAAGATGCAGCTCGTGCTCGCGAAGATCGCCGAGAAGGAAAAGGTCGAGGTGACCAACGACGATCTGAACAGCTTCCTCTATCGCGAGGCGATGCGTTCGGGCCAGAAGCCCGACAAGCTCGCGAAGACGCTCGCCGGCGATCGCGATCAGCTTCGCTCGGTGCAGCAGAGCATCATTTTCGACAAGGCGGTTGATTTTCTGGTGTCCAAAGCTAAGGTCAGCACCGTCCAGCCGAAGGCCTGAACGGTCCCAACCAAAACACCACGTGAGCTACTACGTTCCCATCGTCCTCGAAAACACCGGCCGCGGCGAGCGGTCGATGGACATCTATTCGCGCCTCTTGAAGGACCGGATTATTTTCATCGGCACGCCGATCGACGACATGGTGGCGAACCTGGTGATCGCGCAGTTGTTGTTCCTGCAGATGGAGGACTCGAAGAAGGACATCCACCTCTACATCAATTCGCCGGGCGGCGTGGTGACGGGCGGGATGGCCATCTACGACACGATGAACTTCCTGCAGTGTGACATCGTCACGTATTGCGTGGGCATGGCTGCGAGCATGAGCACGGTGC
>CAZENI010000912.1:0-2052 GCA_964513055.1 uncultured Opitutus sp. | reverse complement strand
CGCCAGCCAGCGATCGAGCGGGCCGGGCCGCTCCAGCACGATTTTGGCCTGGGCCAGCACGCGCACGGTCCGCATCGCGCCGGCCTCGCGCAGCGCGAGCGCCGCCAGCGCGCCGCGAAAGTACGGCGTGGCGGTCATGCCGCCGCCTCGTCGGCGCGCGCATCGAGCCCGCGGCAGTGGCGCGCCCGCAGCGCCGGCGGCAGGCAGGCCGCGCAATAGGGAATGCCCTTCACCGCGGCGCCGCTGCAGAAATGGAATTCGAGCGCGCCGCCGCGCCGCTTGACCCCGGTCACGCTCTGGCAGCCGCCGCTGCCGTAGAGCCGCCGCTTCGCCGGCTCCGGCCCGGCGAGCGTGACGACGACCCGCCGCACGTCGCAGCCGAGCCGGCGCGCGATCGCGATGTCGCCGATCCCGGCCCGCGCCAGCGCGCGGATCCGCGCGGTCAGGGTGCGCAGCTGCAGCGCCCGGCGTTCGGCCGCGCTCATGGCGGCGCGGCTCGGGGCGCTCACGGCCGGCCCCGCCGTCACCGCCGCCCCGCCGCGGTCGGCCGCGCCGCCGGCTTCACCAGATAGCCGGCCGGCAGATAGAGCACGAGTTCGGCGGGCCGCGCCGCGTCGTTGACCTCGTGGCCGATCGTCTGGCGCGGCCAGGCCTGATCGGCGCGCCGCAGCGCCGGCGGCTCGGCGTCGAGCGCCGGCAGCGCCGCGGTGGCGAGGCGCCAGGCGGTGCGCCGCATGTCGGCGCGCAGCGTCCAGCCCAGCCGCGCGTCGTCGATCGCCACCAGCTTGAGCTTGCCGTGGTCGAGGTCGCGGCCCCACAGGATCTTGACCGCCGCATCGTCCTTCCAGCCAAGCCGCTTCATCACCGCCGCGCCGATGAACAGGTGCAGGCCCGGCACGCGCATGCCCTTGCGCGGGGTCGGGAACGCGGTCGACTGCATCGCCACCCTGTCCGGCGGCACCTTGAGCGCCGATGGTGCGGCACCCCGTGGAATCTCGTCGTACATGGTCAGCCCTCCCGCTGCGGAACGCCGCCCGCGATCTCGGCGAAGCGCTCGAGGAAGCGCAGCCGCGCGACCTCCGGCGGCCAGCACTGGATGGTGACGCCGAGCGGTCGCGCCGTCGTCGTGACGACGCGCTGGATCGCGGCCTGCTCGTCGGCGACGATGCGGCCGTCGGCCTCGATCACGCTCGCCGGCGGCGCCGCGCCGGGCAGGCCGAAGGCGCGCGCCATCCGCTGCATGACCAGCCGCGACAGCGCGGCGTGGTCGGGCAGCAGCAGCTTGACCGTGCGGCTCAGCTCGCCGACCAGGAATTCCGGCGTGTCGTGCAGCAGGCCCCACAGCGCGTCGCAGGCCGGCACGGCATGGCTGACGTGCCAGCAATGCTCGGACGTCGAATAGAAGCGCAGCACGTTGCCGTGATAGCGGCACTGGAACGACAGCGCGTTGGCGATGTCGTCGAGCGCCAGCGACGACGGGTCGGGATCGCTCGGCCACACCGTCCGGCCGGACATCACCCCGACCACCGGCATGCCGGGCCCGCGCCTCATGGCGTCATCACCAGGTCGCTGGATTCGCCGGATTCGGCCGCCGGGGCCACCGCCGGCCCGAACCACTCCGCGATCTCGCCCGCGTCGAAGCCGAGCGCCGCCGCCTCGTCGCGGCTCAACGGCCGCTTGCCGGTCAGCGCGCAGTGGCGCTGCTTCTCGGCGAGGGTCAGCGCGTTGATGCGCAGGCCGGGCTCGACGAACACGCCGGCGCGCACCGGCTTGGCGCAGATCGTGCCGGCGGCGACGTCGCGCCGCGTAATCGTATTGTTCATTTCGCCTCGCGCAAAAAGGCGCCCGCCGGGGCGCGGCCTCGCGGCCTTGCTCCGGCGGGCGCAGTCACGACAGGGAGGCTGCGCGCAGCACCCGGCCTACCGGCGGGCGCCGCGCCTTCCGCCGCCTTGGACGGCGGAAGCTTGGGGCCGCGGCGCGGGGCCGCGGCGAAATCGCTGAGCGGGGCGGCCGGCGCCCCGGTGGCGCGCGAGGCGCCCCGGCGCTGCGTCG
>CAZENI010000911.1:0-2072 GCA_964513055.1 uncultured Opitutus sp. | reverse complement strand
GAGACTAGCCGCAAACGGTGTGCGGCGCACGTGGTCGCATCAAGGATAGACCGGCTGCGCGGTAAAGGTGTCGTGCTCCAGCGGCTGCACCGCGATGAACGCGTTCCGCGGCCAGCCCGGCCGCGACCGCGGAGGCGGCGCGTCAGCCCAGCCGAATCAACTCCTGCAGGCCTGCCTCCACGCCGACCTCGGCCCGGAAACCGAGCGACTCCGCGGCGAGTTCCGGGGCGCCGAGCGAATGGATGATGTCGCCCGTCCGCGGCGCGCCGTGGGTCGGCGGCGCGACCTGCGGATACGCGCGGCCGAAGACGCCGGCGACCTCGAGCAGCGACGTGGCGCGGCCGGTGCAGATGTTCGCCGCGCCCGAGGCGAGGCCGGGCCGCGTCGCGGCGAGGACATTCGCGCGGGCGACGTCGTGCACGGAGATGAAGTCGCGCGTTTGCCGGCCGTCGCCGAAAATCGTCACCGGCTTTCCTTCCCGGTAGCGGCGGTCGAAGATCGAGATCACGCCGGAGTAGGGGGACGCGGGATCCTGCCGGGGGCCGAAGACGTTGAAATAGCGCTGGCAGCGGGCGGTGAGACCGTAGGCCGCCGCGTGCCCGAGCAGGACGGCTTCGCTCGCGAGCTTGGCCGCACCGTAGGGGCTGATCGGGCGCTTGTCCGCTGTCTCGCGGATCGGGAGGTCCGTGGTGTCGCCGTAGATGGCGGCGGAGGAGGCGAAGACGACGCGCTTCACCCCGTGCCGGCGGGCCGCCTCAGCCACGAGGTGCGTGGCGTGGAGGTTGAGCGAGTAGTTGAGATCCGGATGCTCGATGCTCTCCTGCACGCTCACCAGCGCGGCGAGATGGATGAGGGCGTCCGGGCGGATGCGACCCACCAGGTCGGCCAGGGCGCCGGGGGCGGCGACGTCGAGTTCCGTCAGCGTGAAGCCGGGTGCGGCGAGCGCGGCGGCGAGGTTGGCGCGGCGGCCGGTGCGGAAGTTGTCCACGCCGGTGACGGCATGACCGTGGCGGAGGAGTTGATCCGTCGTGTGGCTGCCGATGAAGCCGGCGGCGCCGGTGACTAGAACGTGGGCCATGCAGGTGGGATTGTGGGAAAAATGGCTGGCGAAAAGTGCCCCGGCCGCAAAGGTGGGGCAAGGCTTTAGCCAAACCTCCTACCTCAAGATTTCATATGACGACTCAGAAACGCGTGCTGGCGGTGATCATGGGCGGCGGACGCGGCACCCGGTTGCACCCCCTGACCCTGGAGCGCTGCAAACCGGCCGTCCCGCTGGCCGGCAAATACCGGCTCGTCGACATCCCGATCAGCAACTGCCTCAACAGCGACATCAACCGGATGTTCCTGCTCACGCAGTTTCAGACGCAGTCGCTGCACCGGCACGTGCAGAGCACCTATCACTTCGATCCGTTTGGCGGCGGCTTCGTGGACATCCTCTCGGCGGAGCAGACCGAGAAGGGGTCCGACTGGTATCAGGGAACCGCGGACGCCGTGCGGCGGAATCTGCTGCACTTCCGCAATTTTCCCCACGACCTCGTGCTCATCCTCTCGGGCGACCAGCTCTACCGGATGGATTTCCGGAAGATCATCGAGCAGCACCTGCAGAAGGATGCCGACGTGACGATCGCGACGGTGCCGTTTCCGGTCACGAAGGTCGAGGGGCTCGGCCTTACGCAGGTGAACAACGACCTCTCGATCGCGCGCTTCGTGGAGAAGCCGAAGGATCCCGCGATCATCGACAGCCTGGCGATCAGCCCCGAGCTGCAGAGCACGCTGCACTCGACGACGGCCGGGAAGCACTGCCTCGCCTCGATGGGCATCTATGTTTTCAACCGCGATGTCCTCGCTGCGTCGCTCGACAACAAGATGACCGACTTCGGCAAGGAGGTCATCCCCGGCCTGCTCGGGAAGAAGCGGTTGTTCGCACACATCTTCGAGGGCTACTGGGAGGACATCGGCACGGTGCGGGCGTTCTTCGACGCCAACCTCGCCCTCGCGCAGCCGCTGCTTTTTGGTTTGGTTGGTTAGGCGACCTCGGAGAGCGGCACGCACGCGCGGGGCCGGCCCGCCGC
>CAZENI010000910.1:0-2088 GCA_964513055.1 uncultured Opitutus sp. | reverse complement strand
TCGATGAGACCCGCGCCACCCGACCCGCCACCGCGCGGGCGGCCCGGCGCGTCGGGCACGAAGTCCCACGCGGTCGACGTGCCCTTCACGAAATCGCGCTTGTGGATCGGCAGGTAGAAGGCGTTTCCCAGATTCTGCTCCAGCACTTCCTCCCACGCACGGCGCTCGGGCGGGAGCGCCGCCTTCTTCTGCTGGTAGAGCTCGTCGATCCGCCGGTTCTCGGCCTCCTTCTTCGCTGTGGCCTCGGCGGCGTTGGTCGGCTCGGCGGCGGTGAGCGGGGCCAGCAGCAGGCCGGCGGCAAGGAAAACTCGGATACGTGGCATCATTGGAGGAACGCGCGGGTTCAGAACGTCGTGGACGCCGTCAGCATGTAGCTGCGCGGGGCCTGATACCAGAAGCCGTTCGGCACGCTCACGCGGGCGGGGTTCGTGACATCGCCGCCCGGTGGGCGCAGAATCGTGTTCGTGTAGCGAACCTTGGCGTCGTCGAAGAGATTCTCGACGCGGAGATTCAGCATCACGTCCTGCTTCTTCATCACGCGGAGGGTGTAGCCGAGCGTGGCCGTGCCGATGGCGTAGCCGGGGGCGTAGACCGGGGTGTAGGCGTCGACGTTCGGATCGTCGATTGCCGCGGCGGGATTCGTTGGACTCACCATCGTATCCGCGGCGCGGTTGCCGATGATGGTGCGGCCACGGTAGCGCACGCCGCCGCCGAGGCGAACGCCCTTGAAGCGGCCCTCGCGCACGGAGTAGTCGGCGTAGACGTTCGCCGAGGTCGTGTTCTGCGAGAGCTGCGTGCCCGAGACGATGCCGGCGCGGACGGCTTGCAGGGTGTTCCAATTGTTGATCGCGGTGTTCACATCGGGCGAGCGCCGCTCGACCGGCACCGTGGTGTCGAGCGTGGCGACATTGCCGCTGCTGATCAGCCCGCCGGCATCGAGGACAATCTGGCGGAGCGTCGCGATGTTCTGATCGATGAAGGCGCCGGTCTCGACGCCGGAGTTGGTCGAGAACGCGCGCGCGATCGCGTAGTTGGCGGAGATGCGGATGGAGCGCGTCAGGTTGGCGACGATTTCGAGTTCGTAGCCGTTGGCCTTCTGCTGGCGCTTGTCGGTGAAGACGCTCGGCAGCGGCTGGAGCCCGCGGACGTTGCGGCCCTCGGCGGAGAAGTCACCGATGGCGTTCGAGTTGATGATGGCGTTGATCGAAGTGCCGGCGTTGGCGGGCGCGCCGGAGCCCTGATTGTCCTCCTTCGAGAAATAGCGGTTGAGGCTCACGCGCAGCCGCTGGTCGAGGAGGTTGAACCGGATGCCGGCGTCGATGCCCTCGGAGACCGTCGCGGGCAGCGGCGTGCCGAAGATATTCGGCGTGACCGCGGGCAGATTGTAGGTCTGCGCGTAGTTGCCGTAGAGGCTCACCCACGGGCGGAGGTGGAAGACGCTGCCGCCGGAATACGTGAATTTTTGCCCCTGGATCGGCGGCGGCGCGTAGTCGTCCTGGAAGCGATCGCCGGCATACTGCGCGAGCCGGTTGCCGGCGGCGTCGCGCGGACGCCGTTCGGCAATCGTGGCCGGACCGATGGGCCGGCCCTGCGCATCCTTCGGGACGTAGGAGAGGCTGCGGTAGTCGCCCGGTGCGTCGGGCTTGAAGATGAGGGTGACGCCATCCCAGTCGGCGGGATAGTCGCGGATAAAGGAGTTGTAGGTGAGCTTGTTGATGTAGTCGTCGAAGCGGACGGCCCCGAGCACGATGAGGCGCTTCTTCAGGAGCTGGGCGTTCATGGCCGCCTGCGCGTATTTGTAGATCGGATTCGTGTTGGAGTTCACCTCCGGGCGCGTGGTGTCGTGCGCGTAATACGGCGTGACCTCGCGCGTGGTGCGGGCGACGGGGTCGACGAGCGTAACCTTCTGGAGCTGCGGCAACGGGCGGCTGGCCTGGTTCCAGTAGTAGCGGTAGCGGATGAGATCGGTGAGCGACCAGCGGCGCGGATCGGGATCGATGCGGGCGCTAAGCAGCGTGAGGCGGCCGATGTTGCGCTGGTCGTTGAGCCCGAAAAGGGTGTTGAACTTGAAGTCGCCGAACGACGTCG
>CAZENI010000909.1:0-2090 GCA_964513055.1 uncultured Opitutus sp. | reverse complement strand
GTAGAGCTGCGTGGTCGCGAGCTGCGAGTGTCCCAGTAATTCCTGGACGAGCCGCAGGTCGGCCCCGGCGTTGAGCAGGTGCGTGGCATAGGAGTGCCGCAGCTTGTGCGGCGTGAGATCCATCGGCAGCCCGGCGAGCGCGAGGTAGCGCTTCAACATCAACTGCACCTCGCGCACCGTCATCCGCCGGCCGCCCTCGCCCACGAGGACGGCGCTCGCCGGCGATGCGGCAGGCGCGAACTCCGCGCGGAATTTCCGCAGCACGGCCAGCGCGACTGCCCCGAGCGGGCAGAGCCGCTCCTTGTTGCCCTTGCCCAGCACGCGAGCCACGCCGCTCTCGAAATCGATCGCCCCGTGGTCGAGGGCCACGAGTTCGCTCACGCGCAGGCCGCCGCCGTAGAGCAGCTCCATCGCCAGGCGATCACGCCAGCAGGTGTGCGGTGAGACGCCGCCCTTCTCCAGCAGGCGCTGCGGCCCGCCGAGCAGCAGCTTCATTTGCTCCTCGGTCAGGAATTTCGGGAGCCGCTTCTCCAGCTTGGGCAGCGGCACGTTCAGCAACGGATTCCGTTTCAGGCGTCCGCGATGCATCCAGAACTTGAAGAACGTCCGGAGCCCCGAAGCGTGGTTGTGCAGGGTCCGGCGATCGAAGCGGCGCTGCGCCTCGATCACGAAGTCGCGCATTTGCCGCGTCTCGAGCGCATCGAAGCCCGCCGTCCACAAGTTCACCTGCGGATCCGCCAGCCAGCGGTAGAAGTCCTCGAACGCCTGCCGGTAGTTGCGCACCGTGTAGCGCGAGAAGCGCCGCTCCTTGGCCAGGAAGTCCTCGAACGGCTGCCACCACTCGGCGACAACTTCGGGCGGGATGGGCGCGGGCTGCGACATGGTAGCGGCGGTCGTCCCGACCGCCCGGCCTTATCCGCCTGAGGCCGGGACGGCTGCGGCGACCTGCATCATCACCTTCGTCGCGTGCAGCCGCAGCGCACCCTCGGGATCGAGGCCCTTGGCCCGCGCCGCCGCGGTGAGCTCGAACAGCATTTTCCCGAGCGTCGCCTCGTCGAGCTGGCGTCCCAGTGCCTCCACCTGCGCGGTGTCCACCACGCCCGCCGCCGGGAGCTTCTTCTTTTCGATCTGTTTCCACACCGCCTCGGCAAACATCAGCGCCGGCAGCCGCGGCGGCAGCTCCTTGAAAATTTGTCCGGCTTGCGGGGCCGGGCCGTGCTTCTTCTCCGTCGCCTTGATCTTCTCCCATTCGGCAATCACCTGCTCGGACGTCTCCAGTTTGCCGGTGCCGAAGACATGCGGATGGCGGCGCACGAGCTTGTCGTTGATGTCGCGCGCCACGTCGTCGAACGTAAAGAGACCCTGCTCCGCCGCGATCTGGGCGTGAAACACCACTTGAATGAGCACGTCGCCCAGCTCCTCGCGCATGTGGGGATAATCGCCGCGATCGATCGTATCGATGAGCTCGCTAACCTCGTCGATCAGGCAGCGCACGAGCGTCGCGTGCGTTTGCTCCTGGTCCCACGGGCAGCCATCCGGCGCGCGCAGCCGCGCCATGGTCGCCTTCAGATCGTCGATCGCACTCATGCGCGCTGAATGAGACAGGATTAACAGGATTAACAAGATTCAGCTTGTTGCTTCCCAATCCTGTTAGTCCTGTAAATCCTGTCTAAGAATTCATGGACAAACTTACCGAGATCATGGCCTGGAAGCGGCGCGAGATTGCGCCGCTGCTGCGCGACGTCACAGAGGCGGAACTGGCGCGGCTCGATGCCAGCCTGCCCCGTCCGCCCGCCTTCGCCACGGCGCTCCGGCGCGCGGACCGGACCCTTGCCGTGATCGCCGAAATCAAGCGGCGCTCCCCCTCGGCCGGCGACATCAAGGCCGGCGCCTCGTCGCTCGAGCAGGCCCGGCGCTACCAGGCGGCGGGCGCCGACGCATTGTCGGTGCTGACGGACGAGAAATATTTCGGCGGCACGCTCGACGATCTCCGGGGTGTCACGGAGTATTTCAGCATCACCCCACCCGCGACGCCCTGTCTGCGGAAGGACTTCATGGTGCATCCGCTGCAGGTGCTCGAGGCGCGCGAG
>CAZENI010000908.1:0-2098 GCA_964513055.1 uncultured Opitutus sp. | reverse complement strand
AAGGCTTCTGGTATGCAACACCCGGAACCTGTCAGGCGAGCGGCGGCGCGTGCCTCACGCCGACCGGCGCGACCGAAAACGGCAACGCGGCGAATTATTATCGCAACCGGCTGAATTTCGTCCTCGCGCAGCTCTGGGATCCGGCGATCAGGCGCTGCATGGTTTTTCTGGACGCGGGGCCAAACGACTGCGCGCAGACCGGCGTCACCGCGCAGATGATGATCGATGAGGCTCAATACATCATCGACGCAGTGACCGCCGCCGGCCACATGATCACGGTCGCCGGCATCTGCGGCAGCGGCGGCACGTCGAGTGGTCAGGGACTCGCCAACCGAAACGCCTATAACGCGTGGGTTCCGACCGTCGAGAACCGGGCCGCCGGCGTTTATGTCTGCATGACGCGCGTGTCGGCGTTCGACTACGTGACGATGAGCTACGACACGCTGCATATGACCGGCGACGGAGCATTCGTCATCGGCGCGGCGGATTGGGGCGATCTCGCGCCGCATTGCGACACGAACACGCTCCTCTACCCGACGAACCTCGCGCCGAGCACGCAACTCGCGGCGACCGACGTTCTCACCTTCTCGACGAACGTCACGGCCGGCGACACCATCACCCTCACGGGGTCGAATGGTCCCGTCGTCGTGACATGGGTCGCGTCCGGCGCGACCGGCATGCAGGTCAACCGCGGCGGCACCAATGTCACATCCGCCGGAAACCTGAACACCTTCATCAACGCGAACAGCGTCGCGCTCGGCGGCCTGACATCGACGGTCGTGACCTCCGTCGTCACGCTGAACAACCGCGCGGCGGTGTCGACCGTCACCGGCTCCGGCTTCCCTGTCGTGACGAAGGGCCTCTATCACTCGTTCGAGGGAACAGGCGGCGCGATCACCGGCGGATCGGGGACAGTCGCCGACGGCGTGAATGTGTTCGTGAACTCCACCGGCCTGTCCGGCGGCTCCAACGCCGGCCTCGGCCTGACCGTCACCGCGAGCAAGACGACCGACGCGGACGGCTTCCCGGCGCAGCAGATCGACATCACGGGAACCGCGACGAACACCGGCTTCTGGGCGATCCAGACCATCGCGCGCTTCCTCAATCAGGCCGGGCAATATGCGCAGGCGTGGAGCAAGGTTTCCTACGGCTCCACAGACGGCGGCGCGATGGCCGGGATGTTTTCCTTCGGCGCGCAGTTTGGCCTTCTCGACGGCATCATGAACCGCACGCGCGAGACCAACACGGGCCAGCTCACGACGCCGCGCACGGTCGTCATGAGGGGCGTCCCGGTCTGCGGCATGGTCAACGCCTCGCCGTCGCAGACATGGGAGTTCGCGGCCGGCTGCGTCGTGTCAGGCCAGACCTACAACCTCCGCATCGTCGTCAGCCGGGCCGGCGCGCAGCGGGTCGAGACGATCCCCTACGCCGCGCCGTTCAACCTCTCGACCGCGTTCCCCGGCGGCGTCGCCAACAATCCGCTGGCGCGGCGCCCGGCGCTCGGCGGCACGATCAGCAGTTCGACCACATGGACGCTGCAGAACCCGACATGTTCGGGCGGCGGCCTCGTCCACACCGCGTTCAACGTGAAGGACACGCTCGGCGGGACCAAATACTCGACGTCGCCGGGCGGCACGGTGATGACGGTTGCGGGCGCCGGCGGCGACATCGGCAAGACGTTCTTCCTCGAGGACGTCATCGCCGACAACGGCTACGGCGCGCTGACCGTGAACGACGGCCCGACCTACGCGGTGGCGGCGTAAGCGCCGCGCGGCCCGCGCTTTACTCCGGAGCATCCCATGTCCGATCCCAAATGGCTCGCGCTCGCGCGCGAGATGGAAGGCCTGCGCGAAATCGTCGGCTCCCGGCACGAGCCGAAGGTGGTGAAGTTCTTCGCCGAAGCCGGCTTTCCGCATGTGCATGACGATGAGACCGCGTGGTGCGCCGCCTTCGCCAACGCGATGCTGGCGCGCGCCGGCGTGAAGGGAACCGGCTCGCTCGCCGCGCGCAGCTTTTTGACATGGGGCGAGAAGGTCGAGCGCGGCGCCGCGCGGCCCGGCGACGTCGTCGTGTTCAAGCGCGGCGATTCCACATGGCA
>CAZENI010000907.1:0-2102 GCA_964513055.1 uncultured Opitutus sp. | reverse complement strand
CATGTTGACCTTCGCGAGAATGATGGCGCCGGCGTCGCGGAGCCGGGCGACGACGGTGGCGTCGTAGAGCGGCTGCGAGTCCTTGAGCGGGAGGAAGCCGCCGGAGGTCGGTAGATCCTTCGTGTCGAAGAGATCCTTCAACACGACGGGCACGCCGTGGAGCGGAGAGCGCGGGCCCTTGGACTTGCGCTCGGCGTCGAGGGCGCGGGCGGTGTCGAGGGCCTTTGCGTTGAGCGTGATGACGGCGTTGATGTTCGGGCCGGTCTTGTCGTAGGCGGCGATGCGAGCGAGGTAGAGTTGCGTGAGTTTTTCCGAGGTGAGGGCGCCGGCGTCGAAGGCGGCGTTGATGTCGGCGAGGGTGGCGGTCTGGAGATCGAAGGTGGCGGCGCGGGCAGGGGAGAAGAGGACGAATGGGACGGATAGGACGGAGAGGACGGATAGGAACAGGGGGAGGCGGGCGGAATTTGTTTTCATGGAGGCAGGGCGCTTACTGGCCGATGGCTTCGCCGGGGAGGGGCGGGGTGGAGGTGGGAGGCGTGCGGAGCTTCGAGGCCTGCTCGTAGGCATAGGCGATTTTGAAGAGCGTGGGTTCGCTGAAGGGGCGGCCGAGAAACTCGATCGCGATCGGGAGGCCTTCAGAGTTCAGGCCGGCAGGCACGATGAGCGCGGGGAGGCCGGTGATGGCGCTGATGGGATTGTCGCGCGGGCCGCGGTCGCCGGTGCCGAGGGGCGGGGCGGACATCGACTTGAACGGATGGACGAGCGCGTCGATCTGGTGGCGGTCCATCAACTCGACGATGAGCGAGCGGATGGTCTCGCGGTTTTTCAGGCGCGCGAGATAGGCGGCATCGAACTCGACGTTGGGCTTTTCGATCGCGCGCTTGAGGCCGGGTTCGAGTTTCTTGAGGTATTTTCCAGAGGCGACGAGCTCCTCCATGGTCTTGTAGGCGACGGTCGAGCCGCGGGTGGCGAGGTAGACGCGGAAGGCCTCGCCGAATTCGCCGGAGGTGCGGGCGAGTGGGAAGAACTTCACGAGGTCGATGCCGATCGAGAGGCCGTCCATCACGAGGGCGCCCTGCTGGCCGATGACGGCGATTTGTTTTTCGATCAGGCCGTTGATCTCGGCGAACTCGGGACCCTTCCGGAAAAGGTCGCGGAAGACGCCGAGGCGCGCGCCGCGGAGGCCGTCGCGATCGAGAAAGCTGGTGTAGGGCGCGGTCGGCAGCCGGCTGAGCGCCGCGTGGGTGAACAGGTCCTGCGCGTCGAAGCCGACCATGTAGGTGGTCATGACGGCGATGTCGTGCACGGAGCGGCCGTGCGGCCCGAGGCGATCCTGCGTGTAGGAACTCGCGAGGACGCCGGCGCGGCTGATGAGGCCCTGGGTGGGAGCGAGGGCCACGAGGCTGTTGTTGGAGGCGGGGCTGCGGATCGAGGCGCCGGTCTCGGCGGCGATGGCGAGGACGGAGAAGCCGCAGTTGACCGCGACGGCCGAGCCGCTGCTGGAGCCGCCGGGATTGCGCGTGCGGTCGTAGGGATTGAGGGTCTGGCCGCCGGCGGAGCTGAGGCCCTCGGAGCCGTTGTTGAATTCGTCGCAGTTGGCCTTGCCGAGCATGATGGCGCCGGCGGCCTTGAGCTTGCGGACGGCCGCGGAGTCAGCGGAGGGAAACGTGCCCGCAAAACCGATACACGCGCCGGCGGTGGGGGCGTCGATGGTGTCGACGGTGTCCTTCACGACGAAGGGAATGCCGTGGAGCGGGGAGCGCGGGCCCTTCGCCTTGCGCTCGGCGTCGAGCTCGCGGGCGCGCTGAAGGGCGTTGGGCGCGAGGGCGAGGATGGCGTTGAGCGCGGGGCCCTGCTTGTCGTAGGCTGCGATGCGCGCGAGGGAGAGCTGGACGAGCTTTTCCGACGTGAGGGTGCCGGCGGCGAACGCCTGGTTGATCTCGACGAGGGTGGCGGTCTGGAGATCAAGCGGGGCGGCCCGGACGGGCGCGGCGACGAGAGTGACCGCGAGAAGAGAGAACGTGGAGCACCACAAGGATTGCATGACGGACAGCGGCACGAGGCCGACGAGCGAGTTGTTGTGGCAGCCGACGTGAGGAGGC
>CAZENI010000906.1:0-2103 GCA_964513055.1 uncultured Opitutus sp. | reverse complement strand
GCCGGCCGCCCCCGGAACGCAAAGCAAGCCCGAGCCGAAATTGGCGTCATCGATATGATCAAAATCGTTGAGCAGGAATTCCACCTCGGCCGGCCGCGGATGTGGCAGCATGGCGAGTGTCCAAAGGAAGGCTTGGCCCAAGTGGCCCAGCCCTAGCATCCAATACCGGGTTGGAATGTTTCGGAGGTATGAGGCATTGATCGTCGCCAGCCAGTCGCCTTGCGGGTTCCACAACGAAAGCCCGCTTGGGCCGTCGAGTCCGCGCGCAGGCAGACCCAACGCCCGGACGAACGCCCGGTGGACGGCAATGCCGCCAGCAAGGATACCGCCCAGCGCGAAATTATCAGCATCACCGACGGCGAAGGCTGCCGGTGAACCAACGTCGCTTGCGCCGCCACGCCAGCCGTCACAGTGCACCAAAATGTCGTCGGGCTTGGCGTCGCCATCTGGCCCACCAAGGTAAATGGTCAGGGTCGGGCACTTGACGCCGGTCGGCACGCACCCAGTCAGAGGGATCAATTCGTCAACGAAGGCGTGTGCACCGAGAGGCAGTTGCGACGTGACGCCGGCGGGCACACTTAATTCGACGCCACCCAAAAACGCGCGATGCGCGCAGTTCAGCACTGTCAACAACGCCGCTTGGCCGGCGACCCGCCTCAAGCAGTCCCGGTCGGCCACGACCCGGATACTCAGCGTGCGCAGGATTTCTTCGGCATCACGGTAAGGGATGCCGCGACTCCGAGCGATACCGACAGCCAGCCGGTCGGCATTAGCCGGAGTGAGATCGTTCATAACCAGACCAGTTGAATTTCCCCGCGACAATCGCGCCAGTGTTCGTCCCCTCGGTATTCATAGGTGCCGACGCCAGACAGTGAGAATCGATTCCCTCGGGCATAGCTTGGGACGATCAGCGCCAAGTGGCCAGCGCGGGCCATCATTGGATGGGCAATGTCGGCACCGCTTTGTCCGGTCCAACGTCCGGGATGGGTGTGCACGTCGGCGATGACGCGTAATTGTGCTTGCTGACAGATGCGGGTCAAAGCGACGTAGCCTTCCCCTGGAAATCGGATATAGCCCCCAGCGAGGCATCCCGGCGCTAAGTCGTCATAGTAGGCAAACCTGACCAGGCGGATCGACCCGCGCGGCGACAGTAGGAAGGCGCCGCTTTCGCGGACCCGATCACCCCGTCGGTCGAGTTCGCCGATCAACTTGAACCAACTCAGATGAGGAATCTGGAGTTTAGGCGCCAAGGTATTCCGTCGAATCGAGCAGTTCTTTGGTGAGCCGAAGGTAGTGCACGATGGTGCGCGTCGGCTTCCAGGCGCGAGCGGCGTGCTTCGGCGGCCAGTCTCCGTGATCGTCGTAGGCCACCCGGTCCCACGGTGCATAAAGCGCCTCGCCGTCCTTCCAATCGGTGCGAAACACGATTGCCACATCGCCAGTGCCCTTTGGCCGTTTCTCCGCGGCAAGTTTTGTCTTCAAGGCCGGGTCCCAAAGCATCGAGGTCGGGCCTTTGGAGGGAAAGTCCTGCAGGTGAAAACGGAAATGGTAGCGGTCGGGTCGATTGGGGCGCGAGGGCGCCGCGATCCACAGGACCACGTAAGGCCATTCGACGCTGGTGTCTGGTTCCACTCCCCACCAGCCCGATGCCGCTCCGGCTTGAAATTCCGGACCGGCAACGTGCTCAAGGAAACACTCCTCGCTGAGACTTAGCCCTCGATCCGGCATGAGGGCGCGAAGATGAGGGTGATTTTGCAGTCCCGGCTCACGACATAGGAGCCGATGTGGGCATCGAGCGGAAGCGGTTCGGGATCGGGTCCATCAAGCCGCAGCTCGAACTTCCCGTTTTGATCGACTTTGAAATAGTCCTTCGCCCATTTGAGCAGTTTCCGGATGGTGGCGGCTGGCCGGAAGGCATGCTTGGCCTCCTGGTCGACGTGGACGAACCGGACTTCGACCTCGCGGCACCGGTGGGCGTGATGCCGCTTGCCATGTTGAAGCTTATGATGGCGAGGAAGCTCTTCCTCAGCGTCCTCTTCGAAGATGAGGATTTCCTCAACCTTGGCATCGCCGAACTTGCCGGCGGCGATGAGTAGGACCGCG
>CAZENI010000905.1:0-2103 GCA_964513055.1 uncultured Opitutus sp. | reverse complement strand
CGCGGTCCTACTCATCGCCGCCGGCAAGTTCGGCGATGCCAAGGTTGAGGAAATCTTCGTCTTCGAGGAGGACGCCGAGGAAGAGCTTCCTCGTCATCATAAGCTCCAACATGGCAAGCGGCATCACGCCCACCGGTGCCGCGAGGTCTGGGTCCGGTTTGTCCACGTCGACCAAGAGGCCAAGCATGCCTTCCGGCCGGCCGCCACCATCCGAAAACTGCTCAAATGGGCGAAGGACCATTTCAAAGTCGATCAAAACGGGAAGTTCGAGCTGCGTCTTGACGGACCCGATCCCGAACCGCTTCCGCTCGATGCCCACATCGGCTCCTACGTCGTGAGCCGGGACTGCAAAATCACCCTCATCTTCGCGCCCTCATGCCGGATCGAGGGCTAAGTCTCAGCGAGGAGTGTTTCCTTGAGCACGTTGCCGGTCCGGAATTTCAAGCCGGAGCGGCATCGGGCTGGTGGGGAGTGGAACCAGACACCAGCGTCGAATGGCCTTACGTGGTCCTGTGGATCGCGGCGCCCTCGCGCCCCAATCGACCCGACCGCTACCATTTCCGTTTTCACCTGCAGGACTTTCCCTCCAAAGGCCCGACCTCGATGCTTTGGGACCCGGCCTTGAAGACAAAACTTGCCGCGGAGAAACGGCCAAAGGGCACTGGCGATGTGGCAATCGTGTTTCGCACCGATTGGAAGGACGGCGAGGCGCTTTATGCACCGTGGGACCGGGTGGCCTACGACGATCACGGAGACTGGGCACTCAAGCACGCCTCTCGCGCCTGGAAGTCCACACGCACCATCGTGCACTACCTTCGGCTCACTAAAGAACTGCTCGATTCGACGGATTACCATGGTGCCTAAACTCCAGATTCCCTACCTGAGTTGGTTTAAGTTAATCGGCGAACTCGACCGACGTGGCGACCGTGTCCGCGAAAGCGGAGCATTCCTCTTGGCGCCGCGCGGTTCGATCCGCCTAGTCCGGTTGGCCTACTACGACGACTTAGCACCGGGATGTCTCGCCGGGGGCTATATCCGATTTCCGGGTGACGGCTACGTTGCTTTGACCCGCATTTGTCAGCAGTTTCAATTGCGTGTCGTCGGCGACGTGCATACCCATCCCGGACGTTGGACCGGGCAAAGTGGTGCCGACGTTGCCCATCCGATGATGGCTCGCGCCGGCCACTTGGCGCTGATTGTCCCGAGCTATGCCCGGGGTAATCGATTCACACTGTCTGGCGTCGGCGCCTACGACTACCAAGGGGACGAGCAGTGGCGCGACTGTCGCGGAGAAATCCAACTGATCTGGTTATGAACGATCTCACTCCAGCCAATGCCAACCGGTTGGCTGTCGGTATCGCTCGAAGTCGCGGCCTCCTTTACCGTGACGCCGAAGAAATCCTACGCACCCTGAGTGTCAGAGTGGTGGCCGACCAGAACTGCTTGAGCCGGGTCGCCGGCCAATCGGCTTTGTTAACCGTGCTCAACTGTGCGCATCGCGCGTTTTTGGGTGGTGTCGAATTGAAAATGCCAGCCGGAGTTCCGTCTCATCTGCCTCTCGGGGGCAGGGCCTTCATCGACGAATTGATTCCGCTTACTGGGTGTATGCCGACAAGCATCAACAGCCCGACCCTGACCATTTACCTTGGTGGGCCAGATGGCGACGCCAGGCCCGACGACATCTTGGTGCATTGCGACGGATGGCGCGGGGGCGCGAGCGACGTTGGCTCGCCAGCAGCTTTCGCCAACGGTGACGCTGATGATTTCGCGTTGGGCGGTATCCTTGCTGGCGGCATCGCCGTCCACCGGGCATTCGTCCGGATGTTGGGTCTGCCTGCACGCGGACTCGACGGACCAAGCGGGCTTTCGTTGTGGAACCCGCAGGGCGACTGGCTGACGACCATCAATGCCGCACATCTCCGGAATATTCCGACTCGTTATTGGATGCTGGGGCTAGGCCACTTGGGCCAGGCCTTCCTTTGGGCACTTGCCATGTTGCCTCATCCGCGACCGGCCGAGGTCGAATTCCTACTCAACGATTTTGATCGTATCGATGACGCCAATTTCGGCTCGGGCTTGCTTTGCGTTCCGGGGGCGGCCGGC
>CAZENI010000904.1:0-2104 GCA_964513055.1 uncultured Opitutus sp. | reverse complement strand
GGCAAAGGCGTCCTCGCGCTGGAAGAACGCCGCAAACTCGGCGCGCGCGCGCGCGTTGAAGAGCACGCTCTTGGCCCAGCCCTCGCCGGCGCCGAGCACGTCGCCGTAGCTGAAACCGCCGCAGGCGATCACACCGCGGAAATCCCGCAACGAGACGCGGCCGCTGAGGATGTCCGTCATGTGCACGTCGATCGCGGTGAAGCCGGCCCGCGTGGTGGCGGCGCCCATCTCGACCTGGCCGTTGACGCCCTGCTCGCGGAGGATGGCGACGCGGGGGCGCTCGTTGATCGAGAGCTGAGGGCTGAGAGCTGACCGCTGAGCGCTTTCGAACTCGAACGTGATCTTCGGCGTGATGCCGGGGTCGGCGGCGTCGAGGCGGAGCTGGTGCTCGCTCTCGGCGGCGGCGGGGTTGTCGCGCAGCGTGGCGATGCGGCGGGTGACGTCGGACCAGATCGCGCGGAGGGCGAAGAGGTTTTCCTCGAACAGGACCTTGCCGCCGCGCGAGAGGCGGACGCGGTGCGCGCGGTTGAGCGTGCCGATGCGCGTGGTGCAGGCCTTGAAGCCGTGCTGCCGCAGGAGCAGCGAGACGTCATCGAGATCGGCCTCGCGGATCTGCAGCACGGCGCCGAGCTCTTCGCTGAAGAGGGCGGCGTAAGGATCGTGGCCCGGCGGGATTTCGAGGTCGACGCCGGTGTGGCCGGCGAACGCCATCTCGACGACGGTCGCGAGCAGGCCGCCGTCGGAGCGATCGTGGTAGGCGAGCAGTTTCTTTTCCGCGCCGAGCTGCTGGATGACCTTCCAGAAATTCTTCAGATCGGCGGGCTGATCGACGTCGGGCGTGGCGTCGCCCAGCTGCGAGACGACCTGGGCGAGGATGGAGCCGCCGAGGCGGTTCTTGCCGCGGCCGAGATCGAGGAGGAGCAGGAGCGAGTCGTCGACCGGCGCGAGTTGCGGCGTGAGAGAGAGGCGGATGTCGGTGACGGCGGCGAAGGCCGACACGATGAGCGACACGGGCGCGGTCACGCGGCGGGCCTCGCCGGAGGCGGCATCGGTCCAGCTCGTGCTCATGCTCATCGAGTCCTTGCCGACGGGAATCGTGATGCCGAGGGCGGGGCACAGCTCCATGCCGACGGCGTGGACGGCGGCGTAGAGATCGGCGCCGTCGCCGGGGACGGCGGGCGCGGCCATCCAGTTGGCGGAGAGGTTGACCTTGCCGAGGTCGCCGATCTGGGCGGCGGCGAGATTGGTGAGGGCCTCGCCGACGGCGAGACGGGCAGAGGCGGCGGCGTGGTTGAGGGCGACAGGGGTGCGTTCGCCCATCGCCATCGCCTCGCCGGTGTAAACGTCGAACGCGGCCGCGGTGACGGCGCAGTCGGCGACGGGGACCTGCCATGGGCCGACCATTTGATCGCGGCAGATCAGGCCGCCGACGGTGCGATCGCCGATCGCGATGAGGAAGGTCTTGTCGGCGACGGTGGGATGGCCGAGGACGCGGCGGATCGCCTCGGCGAGCGCGGCGCGATCGGCGGCGATGGCCACCGCGGCGTCGCGGACGGCGGCGCGACCGACGGCGGCGGTGCGCAGGCTGGAGAGGTCGAGCGGGTGTTGGGGGCGGTGGAGCGACGACTCGCGGCGGTGCATGCGCGGCGGCTTGCCGAGGAGGACGTCGAGCGGGAGGTCGATGGGCGTGTTCTGGAAATGCGGATCCTCGAGCACGAGGCGGCGCTCCGCGGTGGCCTCGCCGACGATGGCGAACGGGCAGCGCTCGCGTTCGCAGAGCTGCGTGAACGTCGCGATCCGCGCGGCGGGCACGGCGAGCACGTAGCGTTCCTGCGACTCGTTGCACCAGATCTCGAGCGGGCTCATGCCGGGCTCGTCGTTGGGGACGCGGCGCAGGTTGAAACGGCCGCCGCGGCCGCCGTCGTTGACGAGCTCGGGCAGGGCGTTGGAGAGGCCGCCGGCGCCGACGTCATGAATGAAGGAGATGGGGTTCTCTGCGCCGAGGGCCCAGCAGCGATCGATGACCTCCTGACAGCGGCGCTCCATCTCGGCGTTGTCGCGCTGCACGCTGGCAAAATCCAAATCCTCGTTGCCGGAGCCGCTG
>CAZENI010000903.1:0-2107 GCA_964513055.1 uncultured Opitutus sp. | reverse complement strand
GCTACACCGCCCAGATCAGCGGCGTGAACAACACCTCCGGCGTCGCCCTCGTCGAGATTTACGAGTTGCCCTGACCCATCGCTCCGCCCGCTCCGCCGTCGGCACCCGCAACAATCTCCTCACCGCCGGCACTACCATCGACGGCTCGGGGCCAAGCGACGCCGCCCTGCTCGTGCCGCTCTCGCCAGGCGTCCACCATGCGCCGGTGAGCAGCCTCCGAGGGGGCGATTAGGAGAACGAGGAACGAGAACGAACGCCCCGTTCGCCTGACGGAACATCGTTCGCTCGTTCCCCCAGGGCGCTGAATCGCCGGGTCACTTGACGCCCGCGCGATTCCGCTCTCATTCCGCGCGATGCGTCCGCTGAAGCCCTACCTCCTCGCGCTGGGCGGCATCATCGCGGCCGTCTTCAGCGCCGTCGTCACGGGTGCGCATTCAGCCGTTCGACTTGCGGCCCCGACCGCCGCGCCGCAACCCGATCTTCAGGCAACGCGTCCGGCACCGGTCTCTGTCCTCGCGTCCGGCACCGAGACGCAGACCGACCGCCAGGCCCCGGCCCCGCTGCCGAAACTTCCCGTCAGCAATCGGCCGCGCGATGAATCGTGCTGTGCCGCGCCGTCCTGGCCTCTCCTCGTCGTCAGCGGTCCGCCGGTTCGCCCACGGCTGCTAGATCAACGCGAGCTTCTGCTGGTCGGAGTGATCGAACTTCGGATCTGAGCCGGCACCGCCGGTCGTATCCATTTTCCTGGCGCACGCGCCAGCCTCCCGTCGTCGGCCCAGCCGACGCCCCGCCACCGGTCCAGCCGCTGGCGCACCCTGCCTGCACCTGCGCAGCCGACCTTCGTCGGCCGCGCCCACTCCGTTGCCTCCTGCTCTCCTTTCATGACTTCTCCCGTCCCGCGTCCGGCACCTTTGCTGCGACGCAATCTCTGGAAAATCCTGCTCTCGCTCGCCCTCGCCGCCTGGGCCGTGTTCGAAATCCTCCCGCTGCACAGCACCCCGTTCGCCACCTGCGCCCGCCACCACGCCACGGCGCAGCCCGACGAATTCTCCCGCCTCCTCGACGAAGCCGCCGCCCGCAAAGCCGCCGGCCAGGCCCCGAGCGAGTTCGTGGCGCTGCAGCAAATCGGACGCGAGCGAAAGCTCGACCTCTCGCGCTACTTTCCCGGCATCCAGCTCGAGGATACGTTGAAGAACATCGAACGCCGAAACGACCTGGTCCTCGGCGAACTGCTCCGCCGCGCCAAGGCCAGCATCCCCCGTGGCCTCGATCTCGCAGGCGGCGTCGCACTCACCCTCGAGGTTGAGTCGATCGGCGCCGGGGCGTCCGATCAAGACGCCGATCACGCGAAGGTCGCGAAAGCGATCGAGATCATCGCCCGGCGGATCGACGACTTCGGCGTGGCCGAGCCGCTCATCCGGCTGGTCGGCCGCAATCGCATCGAGGTCCAGCTCCCCGACCTCAACCTCCGCGACAATCCCGACCTCGTCGCCCAGATCAAGAAACCGGCGCGGCTCGATTTCCGGATCGTGCATCCGGCCCGCCAGCCCGGCCCGGGCATTGAAACCCCGCCCGGCTACGAACTCCTCACGCTCGAAGACAATGGCCACGGCACCGAGCCCGTCGCCGAGCAGCTCTTCGTCAAACTCATCCCGGAATTCTCGGGCAACCTGATCGCGGAGGCCCGGGCGCAGACGAGCACAACCGGCCGTTCCGAGGTCGTGATCGATTTCACCCAGGAAGGCACGGTGCGGTTCGCCGGGTTGACCAGCCGCCTGACCGGCCAGGGACAATACGCCGGCCGGCTCGCGATCGTGCTCGACGGCAAACTGCACTCGGCCCCGCTCGTGCAGCAGGAAATCAAGAGCGGCTCCGTCAGCATCAGCGGCAGCCGGATGAGCGATCGCGATGCGATCGACCTCGCGAACGTCCTCAACAACCCGCTCGACGTGCCGCTCGTCGTGAAGGAGCAATCCGAGGTCGGACCTTCGCTCGCGCAGGGCGCCATCGACCGCGGCCTGCAGGCGGCGCTGCTCGGGACCGCGCTCGTCGCCGCGTTCATGCTCACCTTCTACGCGACCGGTGGCCTCGTCGCGGTGGTCACGCT
>CAZENI010000902.1:0-2122 GCA_964513055.1 uncultured Opitutus sp. | reverse complement strand
GGAGCGAAGGCGGATTTTATCAGGTGCTCGCAGGTCTGAAGGCCGGCGAACGCGTCGTGACTTCCGGCCAGTTCATGCTTGATTCGGAAAGCCAGCTTCGTGAGGCGATCCAGAAAATGCTGAAGACCGCTCCAGGCGCGAAACCCGGCGCAACCGAGGCGCCTGCCGGTGGTGAGCACAAGCACGGGGCGATGGAAAGCGGCAGCGGAACGACTCCCGCGGTTGCGGAGAGGAAGACCGAAACCGCGGCGCCGAACGCAACCTCGCTGCCAGAAAACGCGATCGCGCTGCTCAAACCGCTTGCCCTTGCGTCCGCCGATGCGGCCGCGGCGCTGGCGGCTGACGATCTCGCTCCTTACAAGAAGCAATTGACCGGGCTGCGCTCGGCGCTCGTGGAATTCTTCAAAGGTTACGAGCATGCGGCGCACGGACCGCTCGCGAAATACAAGGACGGTCTCGCCGATCCGGCGAATCTCGACGCGGCCCGCCGCGAGTTCGAACCGTTCAGCACCGTCGTCGCCGATCTCGCACGCGAAAATCATCTCCATCACACGGACAAGCTGCACGTGTTCGAATGCCCGATGGCGCCTGCGACGGGCAAGGCGCGCTGGCTCCAGCGTGAAGGCGGCACCAAGAATCCGTTCTTCGGATCGAAGATGCCCGGTTGCGGCGATGAGATCGCCGGCCCGGATGCCGCCTCGAAATCGCGCGGCGGCGGCGGCGGCGGCGGGATGTCGATGGTGCTGCCACCGGGGCACCCGCCCATCGACAGCGTTTCGGTCGCATCCTATTTACGCGCCCAGGCGACGCCCGCTGCGGGCGGTAAACCGGCCGGAGACGGAGCGTGTGGAAGCTGCGGCATGAGCAAGGCCCAGATGGCCGCCGGCGAACCCTGCGAGCACGACAAGAAATAGCCACCGCACGACCTCACTTCAATACAGCCTCTCCGGAAAACTCAGGTTTTCGCGGATCAAAAACCTCCGCCGACCATGCTCAAACGCATCATTGAATTTTCGATCAAGAACAAGTTTCTCGTCCTCGCTGCGACCGCGGCGCTGATTTTCGGCGGCATCTACTCGCTGCGGAATATCCCGCTCGACGCGATCCCGGATCTCTCGGACACGCAGGTCATCATTTACACCGAATGGCCGGGCCAGGCGCCGCAGCTCGTGCAGGATCAGGTCACTTATCCGCTCACGACGAAGATGCTTTCCGTGCCGAAGTCGAAAGTAGTGCGCGGCTATTCGTTTTACGGCTTCTCGTTCGTTTATGTGATCTTCGAGGACGGCACCGATCCGTATTGGGCGCGCAGTCGCGTGCTCGAATATCTCAGCGGCCTGCAGGCCAGCCTGCCGCGCAACGTCGCCCCGACGCTCGGCCCCGACGCGACGGGTGTCGGCTGGGCGTTCATGTATTCGCTCAACTCGAAGAAGCACGATCTCGCGGAACTGCGCACGATGCAGGACTGGTTTTTGCGTTACCAACTCACGAGTGTCGAGGGCGTGGCCGAGGTCGCGTCGGTCGGCGGCTTCGTGAAGCAATATCAAATCACCGTCGATCCGCACCGACTGCACGCCTACAATCTCTCGATCAGCGATGTCGCCATGGCGGTGGAGAAGAGCAATGGGGAGGTCGGCGGCCGTGCGGTCGAATGGGCCGAGAAGGAATTCATCCTGCGCGTCCGAGGGTATGTCACAAAGGTCGAAGATCTGCGGAAGGTTGCCGTCGGTCGAGGACCCGGGGGGACGCCGATTCTCCTGGGCGAGGTCGCCAACGTGCAGCTCGGGCCGGACATGCGCCGGGGCATAGCCGAGCTGAATGGCGAGGGCGAGACGGTGGGAGGTGTGGTGGTCGTGCGCTACGGCGTCGATACGCGCAAAGTCATCAATGCGGTGCGCGAGAAGTTGGATCAGGCGATGAAGAGCCTGCCGGAAGGCGTCACCTACAGCGTCGCCTACGATCGCACGGCGCTCATCGATCGGGCGGTGCGCACGCTCGAGGAAAAGCTCATCGAGGAAAGCATCGTGGTGGCGCTCGTCTGCCTGGTTTTTCTCATGCACCTGCGCAGCGCGTTCGTTGCGATCGTCATCCTGCCGATCGCCGTGCTGGCCTCGATCTCGAT
>CAZENI010000901.1:0-2132 GCA_964513055.1 uncultured Opitutus sp. | reverse complement strand
GTGCATCGGCCAGTGCGCCGCGGTGTGGGCGAGATACAGGAAGAACGGCTGCTCCGGTTGCTGCCGGGCGTGGTCGTTCACGAACTTGACCGCGTGATCGTTGAACGCATCCGTCAGGTAGAAATCCTTCGCCGGATACTCCGGATCGTTCTTGGGATCGATGCGCGCGTTGTCGCGCGTGAGGTGCACGGGCGCGAAGAAGTTCGCCGCCCCCGGCAGGATGCCGTAGTAGCGATCGAACCCGCGCTGCAGCGGCCAGTTGTCGCGCGGCTTGTCGGGTTCGATGTTTTTCGTCACGTGCCATTTGCCCACGGCATAGGTGCGATAACCGCCCCCCCGCAGCACCTCGGCGATCGTCGCGGTGTCGGCGCGCAGATCGCCAGCATACCACTCGTTGATCATCGCGACGGCGCTGTAGGGCGCGAGATCGGTCATGTAGCCGACGCCCGCCTGGTGCGGGTAGAGGCCGGTCAGCAGCGACGCGCGCGTCGGGCAGCAACGCGCCGTGTTGTAGAACTGCGTGAAACGCACGCCGCCCGCCGCCAGCGAATCGAGGTGCGGCGTCTTGATCTCGCCGCCGAAACAGCCGACGTCCGAGTAGCCGACGTCGTCGCTGAGGATGACGATGATGTTGGGCCGCGCCGGGGCGGCCGCGTTGACCTGGAGCGCGACGCAGGCAAGCAGGCCAACGAGGAAGCTCTTCATGGAGTGACGATGCATGGGGAGGTGGGAGTTCTGCCGCGAGGATGGCCGGCCGGATCACTTCTTCTTCTTCTTCGCCGGCGGCGGCGGCTCGGCCCGCTTCGGATCGCTGAGCAGCCGCGGCTCGCCATACGTCTTCCCCTCGTCGCCGTTCGCCTTCATCCAGGCGTCGACGTCGGCTCGGCGGGCGGCGAGTTCCCGCGCGTGGCCCGGATCCATCGCGAGGTTCTTCAGCTCGAACGGATCGCGGCGCAGGTCGTAGAGTTCCTCGGCCGGGCGCTCGTGATAGCGCTTCACGACCGCCGCCGCCGCCGGATCGGTTTTCGCGCGCTCGCGCCAGCTCTCGAAATACGCCGGCCCGTCCGCGGCCTGCACCAGATCGACATGCGTCGTGTAGTAAAAATCCGGATGCAGGTTGCGGATATACTTGAAGTCCCCGGTGCGCACGCTGCGCGTGGGAAAGATGTTCATCCGGCCATCGCCGCTGTGGGTCGTGAAAATCTTCTCGCGGTGGGCCTGCTTTGGATCGCGCAGCACGGCGGCGAACGAGCGGCCATCGATGTCCTTCGGCGCCGCGCCGCCGCCCGCCTCCACCAGCGTGGGCAGCAGATCGATCCAGCTCACCATGGCGTCGGTGCGCGTGCCCGGCGCGATCCGGCCCGGCCAGACGGCGATCAGCGGCGTGCGGATGCCGGCATCGTAGCAGCTCCACTTGCTGAACGGCCACTGCGCGCCGTGGTCCGCCGTGTGGAGGAAGAGCGTGTTGGCGCCCAGCACCTCGCGCGTGGCGTCGTAGGCGGCGCCCAGCTCGGCGTCCATGCGGGCCACGGCCGCGTAATACTTCGCGCGCGCCTCGCGCGTGCGCGGCGTGTCGATGTGCGACGGCGGCACGGTCACCTTCGCCGGGTCGTAGCCCTCGGTCTCCGCCGGCCACGGCACGTGCGGCCAGTTCGTCCCGAAGAAAATGCACAGCGGCTTCTCGCTGCGCCGGGCCCGCAGCCATTTGATGCCTTCGGGGATCGCGACGTCCTCGTGAAACTTGTCGTGCGCGAAGTGATCGAAGCCGTAGTCGCCCGTGTGCTGGTAGTGCGAGACCTTGCCGAACGACACGACCTCGTAGCCGAGTTCCTGCAGGTAGGCCGGCAGCTTCTTGATCTCGGCGCGCGGACGCGTGTGGTTCGCCTCCGCGCCGTTCCGCACCGGCATGAGTCCGGTCAGCAGCGCCGCGCGGCTCGGCGCACAGCTCGGGGAGGCCACGAACGCCCGGTCGAACGTCAGCCCGGCCTGCGCGAGCCGCTGCATGTGCGGCGTCTTCACGTCCTTCGAGCCATACACGGCCGAGTCGAGCAGGCCGTGATCATCGGAGAGGAAGACGACGAGGTGGGGCCGGGCCGGCTGGGCCGCGGCCAGCGCGTCGAACTCCGCGCGGA
>CAZENI010000900.1:0-2133 GCA_964513055.1 uncultured Opitutus sp. | reverse complement strand
CTCCCGTGGCAGCCGCCTGCCGGAGGATTTCCCGGCGGCGTTTGCTGAACCGCTCACGCAGTTCGGGCGGAAACCCGGCGATGTTGAAGCCGATTCCCCGCACCTGCTCCAATTCGTAGCCGGCTCCGACGAGACGCTCGGCGAGCTTGTTATAGCAGACTTCCCGGAAATAGCCCTGATGCCGGTAAAAGGCCGAGGGCTGGACGCTCTTCCACCGCTCCTCCGACGCGTCGAAGGTGAGATTCATGATGCACACATGGGTGTGCAGCTGGGGATCGAGCGCGCGGTTGGCGTCATGCGTCACGACCGCAGCAATCATGTTGCCGGTGGGCCGGTCCCCGTTGGCGCCGTCCCGCCGGACACGCGTGGCTGTCACCGCCTCGATCTCCCGCAGCGTTTCGCGCACTGCGTCATTCCACCAGCCGGCAATCCGGACATCGCCACCAACCAGATGGGCGATGGACACGTCCTTCGGTGCGGAAATCTGGGCAAAGAAACAGACCCTCCGGTGCGCGCCCTTGTCTCGCACCATCAGCTTGTCACCGGTTGCGGGATGGCGGCCGGCGCACAGCGCCTCGAAGTCCTCCATCCGGCAGGCTCCGCTCAAATCCAGACGCGCTGCGCCCTCTCCGTGCCAGACCATCTGAACCTGCCCCCCCTCGGTCAGGTAATCGCCCACCATATGCTCCCGGAAATACTCCACGGCACCGGCAATCCGCAGACATGGCTTGTCGAATCTCACCATGCTCAAACGCTAGCATAGTTGCATACGTTTTCAACCTAGCCGCCCTGAAACCCTGCGCCACTCTCGTGAAATTCGTCCTCGTGTGAAAAAATCTACATCGCGACTCGCAGGCATTTTCAGCCCGGAACCGATTCTACGACGCAGCCATTCGGCTGCACTCCTTTGATTTTTGCCAGTCAGGACACACCACCCCTAACTCGCGTTAGGCGGACGACCGCCGGTGACCGCCGGCCCGCTGCCGGGGCCGCCGCCGGTTCAACCGCCGGGCGACCGGCGGGTCGATTCGCATTCGCGACTTTTCTTTTGCATACGTTACGGCATATTGGGCGAGCAATGGAATCCGACCTTCCCGCCCGCTTGCTCGCCGAGGCCCGGCGTTGCCTGCCAGCCACGGCTAAGAGCAGCCGTCTCGTGCCGTTCCGCGAGGCGGTGCTCACGTTTCGAGCCAAGGGCTTCAGCCACGAGAAAATCGCCACGATACTGAAGCAGCATGGCGTTCAGGTTGAACGCACGGCGGTCGGCGACTATTGTCGGCGCTTCTGCCCGGCCGCCGACATCGAGCGCGTTAGCCGCGACCTCATTGCCGCTGCGACAGGCACGCCGGTATCCGCGGTGCTGACAAAACCTCTGATGCTTTCAACCCACGACGGGGCCGGCAAACGCCGCAACCCGCGGATCGCCCGCGATGACCTCTGACGCTACTGCCATGCCGACGAAGCGGCTGATCCTCTTTGCCCAGGACAAGGGGGGCATCGGCAAGAGCTTCGTCGCGACGCTGCTCTACGACTTCTTGGTCGAGCGCGCCGTGCGGCTCAAGGCGTTCGACCTCGACCACGCGAATTCGACGTTCCAACGCTATGTGCCGGAGGCCGAGTTCATCGACACGGACGTCGATGCCGACAAGCTCGCCGTGCTGGACCGGCTCGTCATCGCGACGCACGACTATGATGTGGTGCTCGCCGACAATCGCGCGGCTGGCGGGGCCAAGGTGCAGCAGTATCTGGAGGAGAACCGCCTGACCACGCTCCAAGCCGAGATCGGATTCGCGCTCGTCTTCGTCGTCATTGCCGTGGACGACAAGGATGCGGTTTCCCAGATCGCCGACCTTGTCGATCGCTACGAAAACCGCGTGCGTTGGCTGGTCGTGCGCAACCTGCGCGACGGAGCCGACTCCAGCGTTTTTATGGCGAGCAAGACGCGTCAGCGTCTGCTCGCCCTCGGCGGCGTCGAAATCGAGGTGCCAGGTCTCGCCGAAGTGACCCGCAACCGCCTGCAACTCGCGAACCTTACGGTCGGCCGCGGTCGCACCGCACCAGAACTTCACCTGCTCGACCGTTCGCGGTGCGTGCGCTTTCACGAGCGCATGGCGGAGGAGTTCGCGAAAGCCG
>CAZENI010000899.1:0-2134 GCA_964513055.1 uncultured Opitutus sp. | reverse complement strand
CGTGCAGCGCGACGAGGCGCGCGCTCGGCGCGGACGGTTGAAGATTTTCTTCGGGATGTGTCCCGGCGTCGGCAAGACCTACGCGATGCTCCGCGCCGCCCGCCAGGAGCTCAACGACGGCGTCGATGTCGTCGTCGGCCTCGTCGAAACCCACGGCCGCGCCGAGACCGAGGCGCTCCTCGCCGGCCTGCCGGCGATCCCGCGCCGGCAGATCGCCCATGCCGGGATCACCCTGACCGAACTCGACCTCGAGGCGGTGCTCGCCCGTAAACCCCGGCTCGTGCTCGTCGATGAGTTCGCCCACACCAACGCGCCCGGCTCCCGGCACCCGAAGCGCCACCAGGATGTCACCGAGCTGCTCGATGCCGGGATCGACGTCTACACCACGCTCAACGTCCAGCACCTCGAGAGCCGCGCCGACTCCGTCCGCCAGATCACCGGCGCACCCGTGCACGAGACCGTGCCCGACTCCGTCGTTGATCTCGCCGACCAGATCGAACTCGTCGACCTCACCCCGGAGGCGCTCCGCGAGCGGCTCGCCGAAGGCAAGGTCTACCTGCCGGAGCGCGCCGCGCGCGCCGCGGACAATTTCTTCAAGGACACGCACCTGACCGCCCTGCGCGAGATTGCGCTGCGGTTCGTCGCCGAGCGCGTCGACAAGCGCCTGCGGGAGCTGCGCGCCCCCGGCCTGCCGCAGACGGTCTGGCGCTCCGGCGAACGCCTGCTCGTCGCGATCGGCCCGAGTCCCTCCTCGCGCCAGCTCGTCCGCTGGACGCGCCGGATGGCCGCGGCGCAGGGCGCCGCCTGGGTCGCGGTCTGCGTCGAATCCTCCCGTCAGCTCGCGCCCGAGGCCCGCCGCCGCCTCGAGGAGAACCTCACCCTCGCCCGCGAACTCGGCGCGGAGATCGTGCTCACGCACGACGACGACATCGCCGCCGCGCTCGTCCGGGTCGCGCTCCAGCACAACGCCACGCAGATCGTGATCGGCAAATCCCGCGCGCCCCGCTGGGTCCGGCTCTTCCGCGGCAGCCTCGTCGATCGCCTGATTCGCCGCAGCGGCTCGATCGACCTCTACATCGTCCCCGCCGAGCGCGCCGCCGAAAAGGGCCCCGTCCACCTGGAGTGGCTCCCGTCCGAGGCGTCACCTGGACGCGAATACGCCGAGGTCCTCGCCGCCCTCGTCGCGCTCACGGTGGCGGGCGCGCTGCTCGCCCCCTACACCGGCTACCTTGCCATCGGCCTGTGGTATCTGCTCGCGGTGATTGCGCTGAGTCTCCGCGTCGGCCGCTGGCCCGTGCTGGTCGGCGGCGTCGTGAGCGCGCTCACCTGGAATTTCCTCTTCATCCCCCCGACCTTCACGTTCGTCATCGCGAAATTCGAGGACGGGATGATGTTCGTCACCTACTTCCTCGTCGCGCTCATCGCCGGCCAGCTCACCGCCCGCATCCGCGCCCAGCAGCACCACGAGCGCCTGCGCGAGGAACGCGCCACCGCGCTCTTCCATCTCACCGGCGCCCTCAGCGCCGCGCGCTCGCTCGACGAGGCCGTCTTCGCCGCGCTGCGCCAGGTCGACGCGCTGTTTCGCGCACAGAGTTCCCTGCTGCTCCGGCACGCAGACGCGCTCGCGCCGCATTTCGCCGCCTCCTTCACGCTTTCGGAGAAGGAGCGCGGCGTCGCCGACTGGGCCTGGCGCCACCGCAAGAAGGCCGGCCGCTTCACGGACACGCTTCCCTCCTCCGAGGCGTTTCACGTGCCGCTCGTGCGGGAAGACGCCGCGCTCGGCGTCCTCGTCGTGCGCGTCCCGCCCGACGTCGCCCTCACGCTCGCGCAACGCGACCTGCTCGAGAGCTTCGCCGCCCAGCTCGCCCTCCTCGTCGAGAGCGAGGAGTTTCGCGCCGCCAGCGAACGCGAGAAGCTGCTCGCGGAATCCGAGAAACTGCACCGCGCCCTGCTCGACGGCGTCTCCCACGAGTTGAAAACTCCGCTCGCCGTCCTCCACGGCGCGGCAGAAAGCCTCCAGCACGCCGATGCCACGGCACGCGGCCAGCTCACGACGGAAATCCTCACCGCCACGCGCCGCCTCCTCCGCCTCGTCAACAACCTCCTCGACCAGACCCGGCTCGAATCCGGCGCC
>CAZENI010000898.1:0-2138 GCA_964513055.1 uncultured Opitutus sp. | reverse complement strand
GGTGAGCTTCGGGAAGCTGTAGACATTGTAGTCGCCGAAGCCCTTGACCTTGGAGTCCGGCTGGAGCGGGTCGTAGGCGAAGTTTGCGCGCGGGGCGTAGCGCACCGATTCGTCGCGGCGGATTCCCGCGGTGGTGACGAGAAGGTTGTCGAGCCAGTAGCTTTGCAGCACGGCGGCGGTGGAGGTGATGGTTTCGCGGAAGCGCGTGCCGGAGTTGAAGATCTCCTTCAGCCGCGTGGGCGTGGTGCCGGTGACGGCCTGCGTGGTGGCGGGCGTGCCGAGGGGCGCGTTGAAGATCGTCGTCTCGCTGGTGAGCCCGTCCTGAATGGCGCGCGTCTGGATGGGGTTCAGCCGGAGCGGCGAGCCGTCGAGGATGGAGGGCCCGAGGTAGACCATCAGGTTCGGGAGCCGGTTGAAGCTCGCGATGTTGGTGCTGATCTGGTCGGCGATGAGGCCCTCGGTGGCGAGCTTGGTGGTGTAGGAGAGCGCCTGGTTGACGGCGCGTTCGCCGAGGCCGGTGAGCGTGTGCCGGCCGAGCCACTTGCCGAGTGTCGGCGAGATTTCCTTGGTGTCGTAGCGGACGAACGGCGTGACGCGCAGCGTGTGGCGGTCGTTGAGGCTGTTGCCGTATTGCTGCTGGCTCATCACGGCATAGGGGCGGCCGACATTCGGGTTCACGCGGCCGTCGGGGAGGTAGGCGTTGACGTCGATACGGACGTGGTTGGCGTTGCCCTGCGTGCCGAAGAAGGAGTTGCGGTTCCGGTTGTCGTATCGTTGAACGTAATACGCCGCCTCGAGGCCGAGGCGATCGTCCCAGCCGCGCTGCTCGAACGAAAAGGTCGCGGTGTGGAAGCTGTCGTTCTGGCGGCCGGTCTCGTCGATCTGGTGGTTCTGCCAGTCGAAGGCGCTGAAATCGGTGAAGCCCTGGAACTTGATGCCGGCGGGGCGGCGGTTGTCGGGATAGTAGCCCGCGGGAATCTCGCCGACATTGAAGGTCTCATAGAAGTTGGCCGTGTCGAAGGCGGCGTCGCGGTTCACCTGCGGCTGCAGGATGCCGTTGCGCACGGCGTGGACGCCCGTGCCGGTCGCGAGCGTGCTGCGGAAGCTGCGATCGGGAGCGGCGGCATTGGGCGTCGAAAAGGGCGTCACGATGGCGCCGAAAATCTGGGCTTGGCCGATGAGCCGGCTGACGGGGCTGGCGGTGAAGATCACGCCGGCATCCTGGGTGGCGGCGTTGGGGTTGCGCGCGGGGTCGTCGTAGAAATTCCAATCGAAGGTGGGCCGGCCGGCGGCATACCACTGCTTGGAAATGCTGTTGAACGGCAGCACGGAAAACGGGCGGTTGGCGCGCGTGTAGCCGGTTTCAAAGCTGGCGCGGAGGGCGGTGCTCTTGAACGGCTCGAAGGTGGCGGTGCCGTAGAGGCGGCGCTTGTTCTCGAAGGCGGGGCGCTGGTTGTAGCGCTCATCGTCCGCCAGCGCCGCGAGCCGGAACGCGAGTTTCTTGGGAATCAGCACACGGTTGAGATCAATCGACGCGCGGATCGCGTCGTTATTGCCATAGCGGAATTCGAGGCGGTTCTTGTCGCGGTTCAGGTCGGCCTTGCTCGGCGTGGAGTCGACGACGCCGGCGGGGCTGCCGACGCCGAAGAGAATGGCATTGGCGCCGCGGATGACGGTGACGCTGTCGGTGTTGTAGCCATCGAAGCCGTAATCGATCGTGAAGTAGCCGCGGGTGGAGTTGGGCGACGCGAGGCCGCGGGTGCGCGACTGGTTTTGCGGGGCGTTGCGCGGGCCATCGCCGACGACCTGGTCGTTGTTGATGTTGCCGCCGGTGGCGTTCGAGAAGTTGCCGCCGGGACCGGCGGCTTCCATGCCCGTCGCGTAGATCAGGACGTCCTGCGCATTGGTGGCGCCGATGTCGGTGAGAAAATCCTTCGTGTAGATCGAGATCGAGGCGCCGACGTCCTTGACCGGCGTGTTCAAGCGCGTGCCGGCCAACGTGGACGTGGCTTGGTAGCCGGTGTCGCGTTCGCTTTGGACGGTGAACGGGCTCAGCATGACGGCCGGGTCCTCCGCCGACTTGTCAGCCGGGACGGTCGTGGGCGGCGGCACGGCTTGCGCGGCCAGAGAGGCCGTGG
>CAZENI010000897.1:0-2140 GCA_964513055.1 uncultured Opitutus sp. | reverse complement strand
GACCTCGCTGAACCTCTTTCTCGACGACATCTATCACGGCCAGAAGGCGCTCAAGGACAAGATCGTCCCCCCCGCCCTGATCCTCGGCGCCAAGCATTTCCGCCGGGAGTTCATGAACTTCTCGGTGCCGCGCGGCATCTACGTCCACATCTGCGGCACCGACCTCATCCGCGACGACTCCGGCAACTACCTCGTGCTCGAGGACAACCTCCGCTGTCCCTCCGGCGCCAGCTACATGATCGAGAACCGCGCCGCGATGCGCCGCGCGTTCCCCAACCTCTTCCAGAGCTACGGCGTCCGCCCCGTCGAGGGCTACGCCGACGAGCTCCTCAAGGCCCTCCTCCATCTCGCCCCCGCGCAGAGCGACAAGCCCAGCGTCGTCCTCCTCACGCCCGGCGTCCACAACAGCGCCTACTTCGAGCACTGCTTCCTCGCCCGCCAGATGGGCATCCCGATCGTCGAGGGCCGTGACCTCGTCGTCCGCGACGCCCGCGTGTTCATGCGCACGACCGCCGGCCTCGTCCCGGTCGACGTGATCTACCGCCGCATCGACGACGACTTCCTCGATCCCACCGTCTTCCGCGCCGATTCCATGCTCGGCGTGCCCGGGCTCGTGAACGCCTACCGCGCCGGCAACGTCGCGCTCGCCAATTCCATCGGCACCGGCATCGCGGACGACAAGGTCATCTACGCCTACGTCCCGAAGCTGATCAAATACTACCTCGGTGAGGACCCGATCCTCCCGAACGTGAACACCTACCTCGCCTCCGAGCCGCTCGAGCGGAAGTTCATCCTCGAGAACATCGAGAAGCTCGTCGTGAAATCCGCCAATGAGGCCGGCGGCTACGGCATGTTGATCGGCCCCGCCTCGACCAAGGAGGAATGCGAGTCCTTCCGCGCCCAGGTCGCCGCCAACCCGCGCAACTTCATCGCCCAGGATCCCATCAAGCTCTCCCGCTCGCCCACCTGGTGCGACGGCCAGCTCGAGGGCCGCCACATCGATCTCCGGCCCTACATCCTCTACGGGGAGAAAATCACCGTCACCCCCGGCGGCCTGACCCGCGTCGCCCTCCGCAAAGGCTCGCTCGTGGTCAACTCGTCGCAGGGCGGCGGCTCGAAGGACACGTGGGTGTTGCAAGGAGACGAATGAGCGAGGCGACCAAAGCTCCAAGCACCCACCTCCAAGCTCCCATGAAGCTTCAAACATCAAACTGCCGGCTCTTCGATGCTTCCATGCTTGGTGTTTCACTGGAGCTTGGAGCTTGGAATTTGGAGCTTTCATAAAATGCCTCCCGCGTCCAAATCCACCGTCCCCGCACTGCTGCGACCGCAGGCCACGGTCATGCTCTCGCGCGTGGCCCACTCGCTCTACTGGATGAGCCGCTACATCGAGCGCGCCGAGAACGTCGCCCGCCTCCTCGATGTGAACCTGCAGTTCCTCTCCGATTTCCAGGATCTCACCCAGCCCGATCTCAACATCTGGGAGTCGCTCGTGCTCAGCTCCGGCGACGAGGAACTCTTCGCCAAGCACTACGAAACCGCCGACAGCCGCACCGTCGTCGAATTCCTCGCCTTCGATCTCAAGAACCCCGGCTCGATCCTCTCCTGCGTCTACTCCGCCCGCGAGAACGCCCGCATGATCCGCGACCAGATCTCCCTCGAGATGTGGGAGACGATCAACGAGCTCCACCTCTTCCTGAAGTCGCACAACACCGCCGCCGTCTGGGACGCCGGCCCGCAGGATTTCTTCGCCAAGATCAACCGCGCCTCCCACCTCTTCCAGGGCCTCACCGCGTCGACCTACTCGCGCAGCGAGGGCTGGGAATTCCTCCAGCTCGGCAAATACATCGAACGCGCCGACAAGACCACGCGCATCCTCGACGTCAAATACCACATCCTCCTCCCCAGCGCGACGGATGTGGGCGGCGCCCTCGACACCGCGCAGTGGCAGGCCGTGCTCCGCTCCGCGTCCGCCCTCGAGGCCTACCGCCGCTATTACGTCCGCGAAATCCTCGCGTGGAAGGCCGCCGAGTTCCTGATCTTCTCCGACTCCTTCCCGCGCTCGCTGCATTTCTGCATGGCGCAGGTCGACGAGTTTCTCCGCCGCATCCTCGGCGACTCCGGCAGCCGCCCCCGCTCC
>CAZENI010000896.1:0-2141 GCA_964513055.1 uncultured Opitutus sp. | reverse complement strand
GAGCAGAGGACTCATAAGCCTTTGGTCGCCGGTTCAATCCCGGCCTCTGGCACCAAATCAATGCCGTCGGTGGTTTACTTGCTGCGGGGAATGACGGGCCGGTGCTATATCGGATGCACGGACGACTTTACGGCACGACTGGCCCAGCATCAGCGCGGGCATACGCACACGACCTTGCGACTCGGGTTGCCGCTTGAGGTTGTCGCCGTCCGTGAGTTTGCGACGCGTGCCGAGGCGATGGCGGTGGAGCGACAACTCAAGAGCTGGAAGGATCCGGCCAAGGCCCGGGCATTTCTTGAAGCGAAGGGGTAGAGCAGCCCCGACTCGTCGGGGTTGGTCGCCGGCACGCTCGCGACGCAGTCGGAGTTCAATCCCGGCCTCTGGCACCAAAATATTGCCTTCGGTGGTTGGCGCGGCTGGACGGACGCATCGCGGGGCGCGCCGACCGTTTTCCTATGAAAGGTCCGCCAGCAGCGCGCGCAGTTCCCGTTCGGGATCCTCGTGCTGCTGCGTGATGGCGAGGTCCAGCGCGGCTTGGAGCAGCTTTCGCGCTTCGTCCCGACGGCTGAGCTGCAGCAGCAATTTGCCCAGGAGAATGCGGGCCATCATCCAGTCGGCTTTGCGCGCCACGCAGAACTCGAAGTGCGGCACGGCCTCGGCGCCGCGGCCGTCCGCGACCAGCGCCTGCGCCAGGCTGAACCGAAACATCTCGTTTTCCGGCTGCCGCGCCACGAGCGCCTGAAACTGCTCCACCCGCGAGGCCACGCTAGATCGAGTCGACGAAGACGACGACGCCGGTCGCGTTGTCCGGCCCGCCCCGGCGCACGGCGAGGGAGATGATCTCCTCCAGCGCGGGCCGCGGTTCGGCGAACTTCGCCAGCAACATCCCCAGTTCCTCGTCCGACAGCATGCGCGTGACGCCGTCCGTGCAGAACAGGTAGCGGTCGCCCTTCGCGAGCGGCCGGGTGATGATGTCGACTTCCGGCGGCGTGGGCTGGCCGATGCAGCGGGTGAGGGCGTTGCGATTGGCTTCGTGATAGTAGACGACCTCGCCGCGCGCGCGGCGCAGGCGGGCCTCGTTCTCGACCGAATGATCCTCGGTGAGGCGGACAAACTCGCCGTCGCGCGAGCCGTAGGCGCGGGAATCGCCGACGTGCGCGATCTTCAGCACGCCCTTGATGACGCAGCCGACGGTGAGCGTGGAGCCGATGCCCATGGCGGGGCTGATCTTCTGCCCGAGCCTCGCCACAATCTGGTTCGCATACTGCACGATGGACACGAGGTCGGGTTCCCGTCCGCCGGGAATCGCGTGCAAGGCGCTGGCAATCTCCTCGATGGCGAGTTGCGCCGCCTCGGCTCCGCCGGGCAGGCCGCCCACGCCATCCGCGACGCCGAACAACATGGCTTTCTCATCGAACAGGAAACGGTCCTCGTTTTCCCGGCGGACTCGGCCGATGTCGGTATGCGCGGCGGCGCGAAGCGAAAGCATGATGTAGGTGGAGAACGTAGCGACGTCTCGCTCAGGCGAAAGGATGAAATTTTTCGCTACGTGTTTCCCGGTTGAGCAACGTGAAGTCGGGTTGGGGGAGACATTCCAGGAAAAGCCGGCCGTAACTCTTCGCCAGCACCCGGGAATCCAGGATCGTGACGAGGCCCCGATCTGTGGCGGTGCGGATGAGCCGGCCGATGCCCTGCCGGAACTTGATTAGGGCATCAGGCAGTGTCAGTTCGTTGAACGGGTTGCCGCCCAGATCGCGGATGTGGTCGCAGCGCGCCTCGGTGATCGGGTGGGTGGGCGGATCGAACGGGAGCCGCGTGATGATGACCTGCGCGAGCGCCTCGCCGGGCACGTCCACCCCGGTCCAGAAGCTGTCGGTGCCGAACAGCACCGCATTGCCTTTGTCGCGCATCTGCTGCGCGAGTTCGGTGCGGGAGAGGTCTGCGCCCTGCATCAGGAACGGCCGCCCGGCGGCGGCGCAGCGCGGCTCCACCAGGGCGGCAATCGCGCGCATGTCGGTGTAGCTCGTGAACAAGACCAGCGAGCCGCCGCGCACGCGTTCCGTGCAAAACGAGATATAGTCCGCGAGCACATCGAGCGCGAGCCGCGCTTCCTGCGGCGACGGCAGCGGGACGTCCGCCGC
>CAZENI010000895.1:0-2142 GCA_964513055.1 uncultured Opitutus sp. | reverse complement strand
GCGAACGGCGGTGGTGGCTCTGCCGTGACTGACGGCTTCGGCGCAGGCGGCGCAGGCGGAGGCGTCGGCACCGGAGGCACCGCACCAACCGCCGGCGGCGCCGGCGGGAGCGGCGCCGACGGCATAGAAATACTTGGTGTTCGGCTTCAACCCGCTGAGCTGCACGATGTGCTCGGCGGACACGCCCTCGGATTTCGCGGTGGAGGTGAGCGCATTGCGTTCGGTGCCGTAGCTGACGACGGAGCCCTCGGTGGTGTCGGTGCGCCAGCGGACGACCATGCTTGTGGGCGTGGCGGACTGCAGGTAGGGCCCGCGCACGATGGTGGTGGCTGCGTGCAGCAGTGACGCGAGGAGAAGAAGCGGGACGAGAAGGAGGCGGCTGGTTTTCATGAAGGTGAAATCAGGTGGAGGGGGCGGCGAGCGAGGCGAGTTCGGCCGCGAGCTGGGCGGCGTGAGGGGAGGCGCGCAGCCAGTCGGGCAGCGCCGCCAGCGCCGCGAGCGCTTCCGCATAGGCCGCGCGGGCCTCGGCGGTGCGTCCGGCGCGGGCGAGCAGATCGCCGCGGCGCTTTAGCCATGGCTCCTGGCGTTCGCTCTGGGCCGCGAGAAGCCGGAAGCGCGCGGCGGCGGCATCGATGCGACCAAGTTGCTCCTCCAGGGCGGCGGCGCGCAGGTGCAGGGCGATCACCGGGCCGAGGCGCGCGAGGGCGTCATCGAGACTGCGAATCGCATCGGCCGGCGGCAGCAGGGCGGCGCGCTCGAGGAAAAGTTCCGGCGTCGGCTCGGCGATCAACGCGAGCGCGGCCTCGAGATCGGCCAGGGCGCGGGCGGGTGAACGCAGGGCGGCGTGAGCGCGCGAGCGCCAGACGAGGGCTTCGGCATCGTGCGGCTGGCGGGCGAGGGCCGCATCGAGGAACGTAAGCGCCGTGGCGGGCTCCTGGGTGGACAGCGCGAGGACACCGCGGGCGCGCGCGAGGCGAGGATCGGCGGGGGCCAGTTCCGCGGCGCGGAGATAATTGGCTTCGGCGGCAATCCACTCAGCGTGCCGGGCGTAGAGTTCGCCCCGCTCGACATAGAGCGCCGCTTCGTCGGGCTGGCTCGCGATCTGGGCGTTGAGTCGGGCGAGGGCCTGTTCGATCTCCGGGTGCGCACGCGCGGCCGGAGCGGCGAGGAGGCAGGCGATGACCAGGGCGGCACGAATCACACGCCCAGTCTGGAGAGTTCGATCGACCGTTGGCAACGCGGGGCCTGACGTGCGCGCGATCGTAACGTTCCGCACGGCGTCCGGCCGACGTTCAGGTGTTGAAGCGGAAGAGCGCCACGTCGCCGTCGGCGAACACGTATTCCTTGCCCTCGAGCCGGTATTTTCCGGCTTCGCGCGCCGCCGCCACGCTGCCGAGGGTGGTGAGATCGTGGTAGGAGACGATCTCCGCCTTGATGAAGCCCTTCTCGAAATCGGTGTGGATCACGCCGGCGGCCTGCGGCGCCTTCCAGCCTTTCTTGATCGTCCACGCGCGCACTTCCTTTTCCCCGGCGGTGAAATAGGTCTGGAGGCCGAGCAGCGCGTAGGTGCCGCGGATCAGTGACGAGACGCCGGAGTCGTCGACGCCGAGGTCCTTCAGAAACGCCTTCGCTTCGTCGGCCGGCAGGTCGATCAACTCGGACTCGATCTTCGCGCTGATCGGCACGTAGGCGGCGTCGTGGTGGGTGCGGACGTAGTCCGCGACTTTCTGGACAAACGGATTCTGCTCGGCGGTCGCGAGGTCGCTCTCGGCGACGTTGCACGCGAAGAGCACGGGCTTGGCGGTGAGCAACTGGAAGAGCTTCATCAGCGCCTTCTCGTCCTCGGTGGCGGGGAGGGTGTTCGCGGTCTTGCTGGCGTTGAGGTGGGGCTCGAGCTTGTGCAGCAGCGCCAGCTCGATGATGGCTTCCTTGTCGCCCGCCTTGGCGTTCTTCTGCGTCTTGAGAATGCGCTTGGAGACGGCGTCGAGATCCGCGAGCACGAGCTCGGTCGTGATGACCTCGATGTCGCGCACCGGATCGATCCCGCCCATGGTGTGAACGATGTCGCTGTCCTCGAAGCAGCGCACGACCTGCACGATGGCGTCGACCTCGCGGATGGTGGCGAGGAACTGGTTGCCGAGA
>CAZENI010000894.1:0-2147 GCA_964513055.1 uncultured Opitutus sp. | reverse complement strand
TGTTCCGCACCATGTATTCCTTGAGGATGTCGTTCTGGATCGTGCCCGCGAGATTCTCCAACTTCGCGCCCTGCTCGGTCGCGGCCACGATGTAGAAGGCCAGCACCGGCAGCACCGCGCCGTTCATCGTCATGGAAACGCTGATGCGGTCGAGCGGGATGCCGGCGAAGAGCGCCTGCATGTCGAGCACGGAGTCGACCGCCACGCCCGCCTTGCCGACGTCGCCCACCACGCGCGGATGGTCGCTGTCGTAGCCGCGGTGCGTCGCGAGGTCGAACGCCACCGAGAGCCCCATCTGGCCGGCCGCGAGGTTGCGCTTGTAGAACGCGTTCGACTCGGTCGCGGTCGAGAAACCCGCATATTGCCGGATCGTCCACGGCTTCGTCACATACATCGTGGCGTAAGGCCCGCGCAGATACGGCGCGATCCCGGCGGTGTAGCCGAGGTGCTCGAGGCCGCGCAGGTCCGCTGGCCCGTAGACGGGCTTGACCGGGATCTGCTCGATCGTCTGCCAGTCGCCGAGCGCGTCGGGGCCGCCGGCGGTGGCGCGGGCGGCGGCCAGCCAGTCGGCCTCCGTGCCGGCCGCGGGCGCGGCGGAATCGAACGCCAGGTTCGTGTAGTCGGGAAAGTTCATGGGCGGGACGGGAGTGGGTTCAGAGGCCGAGCTGGTCCTGGAACGCGGCGAGGAGCGTCGCGGCGTTGGCGCGGACGTGGATGAACGCGTCGACGCCGGCCGCCTTGAACTGCGCCTGCAGCTCCGGTGCGGCCGGCAGTCCGGCCAGCACGACGATCGGCGGCCGGGGCGCGGCCTTCAGCGCCTGCGCCAGCGGCGGCACGAGCGCCGGGTAGGTGTCATCGCTCGAGCAGATGACCACGATCGGCGCCCCCGCGGCGAGCGCGGCCTGCGCCGCGGCCTCGGGCGTGTCGAGCCCCTTGCTGCGCACGGCCTCGAAGCCGCCCGCGGCGAAGAAGCCGGCCGAGAAATCCGCCCGCGCCCCGTGCTGCTTGCGCGGACCGAAACTGGCGAGAAACACCTTGGGCCGCGCCCCCGTGCGCACGAGGGCGGCCTCGGCGCGGCGGCGCAGCGCCTCGAACGGCTCGGCCCGGCGGCGCGGCGCGACGATCGTCAACGCGGGCTCGGGCGCGCTGCCGTTGGCCAGCGCCGCGATCGCGTCCGCCATCGTCACCCCTTGCGCGAACGCCTCCCGCAGCGAGTCGGGGAGCGACGCGCGGTCGCTCGCCGCGAGGTGCGCAAACGCCGTGCGGGCGCTCGCGCTCGGCAGCGGCGCCTCGGTCGCCGCACCCGTCGCCGGCGTCTCGGCCGCGGGCAGCTTCTCCTTCAGATTCGGATGCAGGTTCGTGCCGATGACGCCGTCGCGCCGCGTCTCCACCGCGGCACAGCGGTCGGCTGCGGTCTTCGCGACCAGCGTCTGCGGATAGCCGGCGCGCAGCGCCGCAGCCATGCCGCCCCGTCGCTCGATCTCCTGGAAGAGCGCCCAGGCCTTCTCCGCGAGCTGACGCGTGAGCGACTCGACGAGCCACGAGCCGCCCGCCGGGTCGACGACCGCCCCGAGCTGGCACTCCTCGGCGAGGATGATCTGGAGGTTGCGCGCCAGCCGGCGCGAGAACTCGTCCGGCGCGCGGTAGCACTCGTCAAACGCCCCGACCTGCAGCCCACTGCAGCCGCCAGCCACGCCCGCGAAGGCCTCGGTCGTCGTGCGCAGCAGGTTCACGTGCGGGTCGAGCACGGTCTTGTTCCAACGCGAGGTGCGGCCGTGGATCTCCAGTCGCTGCGCCTCGGCGCCGCCGCCCGCCGCCCCGACCGCGCGGGCCCAAAGCAGGCGCGACGCCCGCAGCTTCGCGATCTCCATGAAGAAGCTCGAGCCCAGCGCGTGCGTGAACAGCACCCGCGGCGCCGCCGCGTCGATCCCAAGCCCGCGGGCATCGAGCGCGCGCAGGTAGTCGAGGCCGGTCGCGAGGCCGCAGGCCAGCTCCTGCACGGCGCTGCCGCCCGCTTCCGCCCACACGCTCGCATCCACGCCGATCGTGCGCAGCCGCAGGCCTTCGCGCTGCGCCCAGCCGGTCAGCGTCGCCAGGTCGTCATAGGCCCGCCCGAGGCTGGCGGGCAGCACGCCGCGCTGCACCTG
>CAZENI010000893.1:0-2148 GCA_964513055.1 uncultured Opitutus sp. | reverse complement strand
CTGCACCAGGCCGAACATGTTCTTCACGCCGACCTTGGCGGTGAAGTCGTCCATTTCGTTGTTCATCAGGATGCCGGTGCCGGGGATGGTCACGCCGCTGCCGTAGGCGCCGTTGAGCGTGTAGGTGCTGGCGACGGCGTTGCCCGCGGCGTCGACGACGCTGAAGTGGGTGGTTTCCGTCGCTTCGCGCGCGAGTTGAGCGTGGAGGCGTGAACGTTGGGAGAGCTTCACCGGGCCGAGGCCGGGCTCGACCTGGTCGGAGGGGGTGGCCTTGTCCGGCGAGAAGTCGGACATGCGTTTCTTCAGGTAGTCGGGGGCGAGGAGCTGCGCGACGGGCACGGTGACGAAATCGGGGTCGCCGAGGTATTCGGCGCGGTCGCGGAAGGCGCGGCGCATGACCTCGGTGAAGAGGTGATATTTTGCGGCGGAGTTGTGGCCGAGCCGGGCGACGTCGAAGGGCTCGAGCATGGCGAACATCTGCAGCAACGCGATCCCGCCCGAGCTCGGCGGCGGCATCGAGACGATCTCGTGGCCGCGATACGCGCCGCGGATGGGCGTGCGCTCGGTCGCTTGGTAGGCCTTGAGGTCGTCGAGCGTGATCGTGCCCTGGTTCTTCTGCATTGCGTCGGCGATCCGCTTCGCGGTCTCGCCCTCGTAGAAGTCGCGCGGGCCGGCCTGCTGCAGGCGGGCGAAGGTCGCGGCGAGGTCCGGCTGCTTCCAGAGGTCGCCGGATTTCCAATACGCGCCGCCGTTCAGGTAGATCTTCTTCGACTCCTCGAACTGCCCGAGCAGGTCGGCGTTGCCGCGCAGGCTCGCGGCCGTGCCCTGCGAGACGAGGTGGCCGTTGGCCGCGAGGCGGCGGGCAGGCTCGCAGACGTCGGCCCAGGTGAGCTGGCCCGAGCCGTATTTCTCCAGCGCGAGGGCGAAGCCCGCGACCGAGCCGGGCACGCCGCTCGCGCGCCAGCCGACGGTGGAGGAGCCGGGGCCCTCGCGCACGTTGCCGTCGGGGCCGAGATACATGTCGCGCGTCGCCGCGGCGGGCGCCCGCTCCCGGTAGTCGATCGCGATTTGCCGGCCGGGGCCGCCGGGCGCGGCGGGGTCGGCGAGATGGATGATCATGAACCCGCCGCCACCGATGTTACCGGCAAACGGATACACGGTCGTCAGCGCGAGGCCGGTGGCGACGGCGGCGTCGACGGCGTTGCCGCCGCGCTGGAGCATCTCGAGGCCGGCGGCGGTCGCGAGGTGGTGCGCCGACGTCACCATGCCGCGCTCCGCCTCCACGGCGATCCGCTGGGCGTGGAGCCGGGGGACCAGCATCCACGCGAGTGCGACCAACAGCCCGAGCGTGCTCGCCGTGCGGGGCGAAAGGGATGGCAACATGGCCGGAAGTTGCGGAGTCCCGGCGGCCTTGGCAACTGCCCGGGGGAGGCGCGGCGCGAGAATCAGTGCCTCACCTGCGCACTGGCGGCGGCGGGGTGCTGCCGCTCTTCAGGCAAGGAACTCCCGGCTGCGCGCCTTCGCGATGGGCAGGCCGGACACGTCGATCCTGGAAAGGTCGCAAGGGCCGAGGCCCGCCTGTTCCGCCAGCACGAGGTGGTTGTCGCCCGGCCGAAACGGGGCGACGCCGCGGGGCGCCCGCACGTTGTCGAAGCCCATCACCGCCGTCCCGACGGTGTCGGTCGCGACCGGGTTCAGCCCGCAGATGAGCACGCGCGGCGCGGCGATCCGCTGCGGCCGGCCCTTGACCCACGGGCCTTCCGCGTAGTTCAGCGTCGTGATCCCGTCGATGATTCCGAGGTGGATCGGCCGCGCGGCGCAGAGGTCGGTGATGATGCGCGGAATGCGGTGGCCGCCGTCGTTCGGCACGAAAAACGCGCGCTTCGAACCGGGCGGATCGAACGGCATCGGATTCTCGCGCGTGTCCCAGCCTTTCAAGTCGTGCATGCGGCCGCGGCCCTTCGTGCCGTCCTCGGACGGCGCCTCGTCGCCGTAGAGCGCGTTGGGCGTGGCGCCGAAGAGATTCTTCATCGTGAGCGTGATGCCGGTGGTCGCATGCGTCTTCAGTTTGCACAGCGAGACAAACACGTCGGTGTCGGCGTAGGAGTGGTTGAGCTCGAAGTGCTCGAAGAGGTGGCCGCCGCCGGG
>CAZENI010000892.1:0-2154 GCA_964513055.1 uncultured Opitutus sp. | reverse complement strand
CGTGCGCGACGTCGATGTCGTCCCCGAGGGCGTGCTCATCACCGCCCTCGAAAACGTCCGCGGACGCCTCTTCCGCTTCACGCCCCCGGCCGGCGGAGACGGCCGTTGGACGCGTCACGCGATCCCGTTTCCCGACCACGGCACGCTCAAGGTCGTGAGCACCAACGACGACACTGGCGACGCGTGGGTGCAGTATGAGTCGTTCACCACACCGCCCACCCTCTATCACGTGCCCGCCGGCCAGAGCGTCGCGGAAAAAATCAAGGCACAGGCGCCGACGTTCGATGGGACGCGGTTCGAGTCGCAGCAACACTGGGCCACCTCCGCCGACGGCACGAGAATCCCCTACTTTGTCGTCGGCCCGAAGGGCATGAAGCTCGATGGCTCGCACCCGGTGTGGATGTTTTCCTACGGCGGCTTCGAGGCCGCGCTCACGCCCGCCTACTCCGGTTCCTACGAGGACCTGAAGGGCGCCTACGGCAAACTCTGGCTGGAGCGCGGCGGCGTCTTTGTGCTCGCGAACATCCGCGGCGGCGGCGAGTTCGGCCCGAAGTGGCACACATCGGTGCTGAAAGAGAACCACTCCAAATGCTACGAGGACTTCGAAGCCGTCGCGCGCGATCTCGTCTCCCGGAAGATCACCTCGCCCGCGCGCCTCGGCATCGAGGGCCGCAGCAACGGCGGCCTGCTCGTCGCCGCCACGATGCTGCGCCACCCCGAGCTCTACGGCGCGGTCGTCTGCGGCAACCCGCTCGTCGACATGCGCCGCTACCACCGGCTGCTCGCCGGCGCGAGCTGGGTCGCGGAATACGGCGACCCGGACAAACCCGGGGAATGGGCCTACATCAGCGAATACTCGCCGTATCAGAAAGTCCGTGCCGGCCAGAAGCTGCCACCGATCCTCTTCTACACCTCGACGCTCGACGACCGCGTGCACCCGGGTCACGCGCGGAAAATGATGGCGAAGATGGAGGCCCAGGGCCACGCCGTGGACTACTACGAGAACACCGAGGGCGGCCACCACGGCAGTGTGACGAACGAGCAGCTCGCGACGCGCCTCGCGCGCACGTTTGCGTTTCTGTGGGAGAAGCTGGGGCGCTAAGGCGATTCATGGCTCCGGGCGGCGAGGTGTGACCCGCGCACGCCGCGCCCCCCCACTCGACGCTCGACCACCCGCCGCGCCCACGCACGATGGCGCGCATGAGCTTCACCCCCGGCTCCCTGTGGCACGGCCTTGGCCTTTCGCTCGCGCTCCACACGCTCGCCCCTGCTCCGGCACCCGCGCAAATCGCCCCGCCTTCCCCGGCGCCCGTCCCGCCCGCCACCGGCTCGGCCTCCGCTCCGATCCAACTCTCCGTCTTCGAAGTCTCCTCCGACAAGGACGTCGGCTACCAGGCCGGCAACACCACCTCCGGCAGCCGGCTCAACTCCAGCCTCAAGGACACCGCCGCCGCCGTCATGGTGTTCACGCCGGAGTTCATGTCGGACTTCAGCGTGAACTCGCTCGCCGACATGGTCGCCTACGCGCCCAACATGGCCGTCGACATGCTCGACACCGCGGCCGACGCGAACCCGCAGTTCCTCGGCGGCGCCGACTATCGCGACAGCCGCATCCGCGTGCGCGGCCTCTCGGCCAGCACCTCCCAGGATTTTTTCGAGACCGGGATCCCGATCGATGCCTACAACACCGAGCGCGTCGAACTCTCCAGCGGACCCAACTCTATCCTCTTCGGCTTCGGCTCTCCCGGCGGCCTCGTCAACATCATGACCAAGCGCGCGCAGACGACGCGCCACCGCACCGCCGTTCGCACGCAATTCGGCCAGTGGCGCTACCACCGTGCCGAACTGGATCACAACCAGGTGATCGTCCCCGGCAAAGTCGCCCTCCGCCTCAACGGCCTGTATCAAAACAGCGGCGGCTGGCGGAAATACGATTTCCACGACGCCACCCGCGGCGCGGTTTCCCTCCGGGTCAATCCCTTCAAGGCCACCACCATCGTCGCGAATTTCGAGAACGGTCAGGTGAAGGCCCACGTGACGCGCCCGGTGAACGCCTTCGATGCGCTCGCCCTCTGGACCGCCCGCGGCATGGCGACCAAGAGCGACGCCACCTGGGTCGCCGCCGATCGCGCCAACGGCATCAACCGCAACACC
>CAZENI010000891.1:0-2171 GCA_964513055.1 uncultured Opitutus sp. | reverse complement strand
GTCAGGGGTTGGGGGGCCGGCAAGATTTGACCCCCCCTCCCGGTGCGTTTCCGCACGCGGTGCGAAAGGTCACATGGTGCGAAACGTCACCTCGACCGCTCGTCGGCCTGCGCCTCGCCATCATGGCAGGGCTTGCAGAGCGACTCGAACGGCCCGCCGATGAACCTTTCCCAAACGCCGCGATGCGGCGCGACATGGTGAACTTCGGTCGCGGGCTCGACCTCATCGCGCGCTTTGCACCGCTGGCACAACGGCTCGCGCGCCAGTTGCTCGCGACGGATGCGACCCCAGATCGCCAGCGAATACCATTTGCGCCAGTGCTGGCGCTCGCCGCGCTCGCGATCGTAACGCCTGCGCTGCTCATCTCGCGATGGCGCGCCGGCGGGGCGCAGGGTCTTGGGGGCGAAGGGCATCAGCGAAGGCCGCTTCGATCAGCGCCCTCATCTTTTTCACTGTGACAAGCTATGCACCAAGCGACCGCCGCAACGCAAATTAATCGGAAATAAATCACGCCGCGACCTTCAGCACGCGGGGCTCCCTGTGTTGGCTACCGCCCTTCGGGCTGCATGAGCCGGGCGCATCCCCTTCCTCCCACGGACGCAGCGCGCGCGGCGACATCACGACGCGATGCGCCACCGTCTTGCCATCGAGCAGCTCCACGAGAATGCGCAGCGCATGCCACGCCACCTCATGCTCGGCGCGCGCCACGATCGTCTCCAGCGGATCGGGCTCGCACACATATTTGCGATAGGCGCCCGCCTTCGGCCGCTTGCGTTTCCGGTCGTAGCCGTCGACCTCGATGTCGTAGGGCAGCCCGTCGGCCGCGCCGATCATCGTCTCGCGCACGAACCATTTTGGCATGCCGCGCTCGCCGACCGCGCGGACTTCAATCGCCTCGCACGCGAGATCGCGCGGCCGCTTCCGCCCCGCCTCGCGCAGCACGAGCGCGCGCGCCGACCCCTTCACTTTTCGCACGCCGCCGCGATCCAGAACGGTCACCACGTCGAGCGCCTGTTTCAGCCGCGCATTGAGCGCCCGGTCGCAATCCGAAATCGTGGCCCCGTCGCACGCCGTCGCCGAAACGCCGCCGAGCGGGTTCCATCCCTCCGGACAGTCGATCGGGAAATCGTCGATCATGACCAGCGCCTCGTGCAGCGCCACCGCGTCGCGATGCACCTCGCGATCGATGGCGTCGACCACGCTCACCACGCCGAACGCGTTCACGCCGCCGACGCGCCAGGCGCCGACGCGGTCCCACGCCGGCGAATAGCCGTTCGGCGAATCCGGCTCCGGCGGCTGCGCCTTCGGCCATTCCTCGTTCGAGGCCCAGCGGATGAAGCTTTCGATGTCGACCGTTTTCATCGATGCACCTTCGTGTAGGGTCGTGAAGGATTGAGATTTCAAAGCTTCTCTTGCGATCCCAAGGCGTTATGAACCTGATGAACCTTGTGAACCTTTTTTCCGCATCACATGGAAACACCTCTCTCTTTTTCGCTTCGCATCGATTTTCCCCGCACCCCTCGAAAAACTGATACGCGCGCGAAAGTCATGCACGAAGGTTCACGCGCGAAAGTTCACGCTGCGCCGCAAGCGTTTCCGTCATGAACGTTTGAAAGCGTGAACCTTCACCATCATGCACGATGGTTCACAAAACAGGTTGCGGGCGATTCCTCGACCAAGAGGATGGCGTGTTCTTCGCCGGTCGCGATGCGATAGCGGCGCTGCAATTCGAGGCGCAACGCCTCCCACAGGCGCGGGTCGAGCGTGCTGTCGCCGTGCGTCATCCGCCAGAACGGCTCGGCGGCGTTGAACACGGCTGCGCTTTCCAGCGAAGGCTTGAGCCAGTCGTCGCCAAGATCACGATAGTCGCGCGCCATCACTCATCCCTCGGATTGCTTTGATGCGGCGGCGGCTCGCCGCCATCGCCGGCCGGCACGTCGTGCAGCCGCACGCCGCGATAGAAAAACCCGTCGCCTTTTCGCGCGCGTTCGAAGCGCTGCGCCGCCACGGCGCCGAACCGTTGCTGACTCTTCGGTTTTCGCGGGATGCTCGCGCTCCAGCGCACATAGGCCGCATAGAAGGCGCGCGCCGGCAGGTCGTCGGCCTCGGCGTCGGCGATCACGCAGTCGCCGAAAAATTCGGTGATCGGGTCCATCTCGGCGCGATAATCC
>CAZENI010000890.1:0-2217 GCA_964513055.1 uncultured Opitutus sp. | reverse complement strand
GCGACGTATCGCGACGCCCGCACGTTCTGGAGTCACGCGCTCGTGCGCCATCCCGACGCCTGGATCGCGCGCAACAACCTCGGCCTCGCGCTCGCCCTCGCCGGCGACCACGCCGCCGCCGCCCGCGAATACGAGCACGCCCTGCGCGTGAACCCCGCCTATTTCGAGGCGCGCATGAACCTCGGCAACGCCCTCCGCCAGCTCGGCCGCGGCGAGGAGGGCCTCGCCCAGCTCCGCGCCGCCCTCGAGCTGCGCCCCAACGTCGCCGCGGCCCACTACAATCTCGGCGTCGCCCTCCTCGATCTCGGCCGCCACGCCGACGCCTACGCCTGCTTCGAGCGCGCGCTGCAGCTCAAGCCGGGCATGGCCGACGCCCTCGACGGTCGCGGCGAACTGCTGCGCCTCGCGGGCCGGCACGAGGAGGCGCAACGCGATTTCACCGCCGCGCTGCGGGCCAATCCGCGTTACGCCGAGGCGCACAACCACCTCGCCATCTCCCTCAGCCAGAGCGGCAAGGCGGCGGAGGCGTTTCCCCATTTCGAAACCGCCCTGCGGCTGAAACCCGCCTACGCCGAGGCGCGCAACAACTACGCCTCCGCCCTCGTCGCGCTCGGCCGCGCCACCGAGGCCATCGATCATTTCCAGCGCGCCCTCGCGCAACGCCCCGACTTCCTCGACGCCCGCCTCAACCTCGCCCTCGCCCTCGCGCAGCTCCGCCGCCACGACGACGCCCTCCCGCACCTCGAGGCCGTCGTCCGCGCCCGACCCGACTCGCTGCGGGCGATCTACAATCTCGGCGTGACGCTCGCCGCCCGCGACCGCCACGCCGACGCCATCGCGCAGTTCGAGCGCGCCCTCGTCCTCGATGCCAGTTACGCCGCCATTCACGTCGGCCTCGCCGAATCCCTCGCCGCCACCGGCCGCGCGGCGGACGCGCGGCTCCGCTACGCCCACGCCCGCGCGCTCGATCCCGCGCTGCCCGAGCGCGCGTTCTGAACGCCGGCGCGCCGCCGGCCGGCGGGCGCTCCGGCCGCGCTTCCCGCCCCGTCCGAAAAGCCGCTTGCGCTTCGCGCCGCTTCGTATGCGTTTTGGCGCCATGTCTCCGTCGACACCGACCTCGCGCAAACCGTCCTGGCTGCGGGCCAAGCTGCCCAGCGGCCCGGGCTATGCCGCCACGCGCCGGCTCGTCGACGACAATGAGCTCCACACCGTCTGCCAGAGCGCGCAGTGCCCCAACCTCGGCGAGTGCTGGTCGCGCGGCACCGCGACCGTGATGATCCTCGGCAACATCTGCACGCGCTCGTGCAACTTCTGCGCCATCGCCACCGGTCGCCCCACCGAGCTCGACCTCGGCGAGCCCGCGCGCGTCGCCGACGCCGTCGCGAAGATGAATCTCAAGCACTGCGTCATCACCAGCGTCGCCCGCGACGAGCTCGCCGACGGCGGCGCCAGCGTCTGGGCCGCCACCATCCGCGCCATCCGTTACCGCAATCCGAATACAGCGATCGAGGTGCTCACCCCCGACTTCAAGGGCAACACCGAGCACGTCGACGTCGTGCTCGACGCGAAGCCCGACATCTTCAACCACAACGTCGAGACGGTGGAACGCCTGCAGAAACCCGTCCGCGTCCAGGCCCGCTACGATCGTTCGCGCGCCGTGCTGCGCCACGCCAAGAGCCGCGGCTTCATCACCAAGACCGGCATCATGCTCGGCCTCGGCGAGACGCAGGAGGAGATCGCGCAGACGCTCCGCGACATCGCCTCCGACGGCACCAACATCGTCACCATCGGCCAGTATCTCCAGCCGACGCCGCAGCATCTCCCGATCGCGCGCTGGGCGCCGCCGGAGGAGTTTCTCCATTGGAAGCAGTTCGGCCTCGGCCTCGGCCTCGGCGTCGTGGAAAGCGGCGCCCTCGTGCGCTCCAGCTACCACGCCGACGAGCAGTCGCAGAAATACACCGGACCGGAGCACCTCAACACCGACAACGCCCTCGCCGGGGCGTAGCGGCCGGGCGCGGCGCGCGGGGAAAATCGCATGCGCCTCCCCGGAATCCGTCTGCTCGCCGCGACCGTCGCCGTCGCGCTCGGTGCCTTCGCGTCCGGTTGCGCCCACCACGTGACGCCGGAGATCCGGCGCGTGTCCTTCGAGCCACACGCCGCCGCCACGATCGCCGGCCGCTGGTTCCGAAGCGGCAGACGGAACAGCACGCTTCAGCC
>CAZENI010000889.1:0-2221 GCA_964513055.1 uncultured Opitutus sp. | reverse complement strand
CGCCGAGACGCGGCCCGCGGGCCTCGGACTCGACGTAGTCGATGTCGACGCCGGGGAGGTATTTCAGGAACTCGCCCATGTTGCCGTCGGTGATGTCGCCGAAGATGTCGGACGAGACCGAGGTGGTGATGTCCATGTTGCGGCGCTGGGCCTGCACGGCCTTGGCGTTGCCCTCGCGCTCGGAGGAGACGGTGAAGGCGGCGAGCTGGATTTTTCCGTCCTTGGTGGTGGCCGCGGACGCGGCGGCGCTGGTGAGGTTGATTTCGCGCACCACGGTCTGGCTGGAGGAAACGGTGAACGACTCCGTGGCGGGCGTGTAGCCGGAGAACGTCACCGTGATCGATGCGGGGCCGGAGGCGACCCCGGGAAACGAAAACGTGCCGTCGCTCTCGGTGAAGACGATGCGGTTGGTGCCGTCGAGGCGGACCTCGGCGTTGCCGACGTATTCGCGGGAGACAGGGTTGAAGACCCGGCCCTGCACGGTGCCAGTGGAGACGGCGGGAACGGGAGCCGCCGAGGCGGCGGCGGTTTGGGCGCAAAGTGCGGGGGCGATGGGGAGCAGGGCGGCGAGCAGCAGAACGCTGGACCGGGCGGAGACGCTGGACATGGCAGGGGTAGGTCGGAGGGAGAGTGCGGCGGTGGGAAACCGCGGCGGCTGGGGGCCCGGAGCGTCGGGGTGCGGGTGCGACCGCGCAATGCTTTCCTCCGGTCGAAGGAGTGGAGAGCGCGACGGTGATGGGCGGCGCGGGCGGCTCACCAGCGGCCGCGCACGCCGATTGTCCAGGCGGCGCCGTAGTGATTCACGACGCGCATGAGGCCGGGGGTGTTCGAGTAGGTTTCGATCGGGGAGTTGAGGATGTTGCGGCCCGAGACCGTCAGCTCGTAGGTGCGGTTGAAGCGGTAGCTGCCGCTGAAATCGAACATGATGCGCTCGTATTGCCAGATCTCCTCGTTGGCGCTTTCGGAATTGAAGCGCGGCGCCTGCCAGGTGCTGCGGAGCTGGGCGTTGAACTTGTGGTTGCCGTAGCGGATGCCGCCGTTGGCCGATTTCGGCACGTGGCTCTCGATCCGCTCGCTCGCCGCAGTGCGCGTGAGAGAGCCGAAGATGCTGAAGCCACGCAGCGCCTTGGGGAGAAACACGAGTTGCTGGCTGTATTCCAGTTCAACGCCGTCGAGGTCGATCGTGCCGGGCGCGTTCGAGGGGCGGAGGAAACGGAAGCTGCTGTATTCCGGATCGTCGGCGTAGCCGGCCTCGGCCGCGCTGACCTCCGCGGTGCCCGCGCCCATGTTCTTCACCGAGAGCCGGAAGGCGGACAGGCTGAGCGTGCCGGCGGGCTCGAGGTAGTATTGAACGCTGGCAAAGTATTTATCCGAGGTCTCCGGCTTCAGGTCGGGATTCGGCACGCGGATGGTCTGGGCGGCCTCGTCGATCGTGATCACGCCGGCGACGTTGGCGTAGCTCGGCCGGCTGATCGACTGGCTCGCCGCGACCTGGAGATGGAGATTGCGGGAGAGCGCGTATTTCGCCCCGCCGCTGAAGAACGTGTTGTCGTAGCCGCCCTCGTTCTCGCCGCGCTGGCCGTTGCGGTATTGATAGTTGGTATACGGAATCGTGTTCGCGGTGTAGCCGGCGGCGCGCACCAGGGCGGGCGGGATGAGATCGATCGTCTTGCCGATCGTGGTGGTCTGTTCCTGGCGGACGCCGAGGTTCAGGCGCAGGGCGCGCCAGCGGGTGTTGGCCTCGAGGTAGGCGGCGTCGATCCGCTCCTTCACCGAGCGCGAGCTGAAGTTTTCGTTGATGTGATTCTGGATCAGGTTCGGCGTGAAGTGCGCGGGATTGGCCTTGAAGAGTTCGTAGGTCGCATACGGGTCGGTCATCGGGATGCCGAGGGAGACGATGTTGCCGCCGGTGCGCGCGTCGTAGGGCAGCAGCGTGGTGGTGGGCAGGATGGTCGTGGGGGCGGTCATCGAGCCGGCGGCGCCGACGTAGGTATATTGGAGTGCGCCGTTCTTCTCGAGGTCGTAGACGGCGAGCTTCGACTTCACGCCGGCGAGAAACTGCACGGGCAGATCGGCGACGCTGAGGGTCTTCTTCGCGTCGAGGTAGCCGACCCAGACCTGATGCCGCGCGGACTGGGGCGTGGCGGAGATGTTGTTGGTGAAGGCGTCGGTGCGGTTGTAGTTGGCGGCGTCGTTCCACGCGGGGCCGAAGTTCTGGGCG
>CAZENI010000888.1:0-2224 GCA_964513055.1 uncultured Opitutus sp. | reverse complement strand
AGCGGTGCGCTGCGCGTGCTGTCCTCCCTGCGGGCGGATGACATCGTGGCGGTGGATGCGTCGGATTATGGATCGTGGGTGCAGGCCCTGGGAGCCGCCACGCGGTTCCACGTGACCGACTTCGAGTCGTTTCGCAGCGCGGTGGAGCGCCGGTTGGATGAATTCGCCGGGGCGGGCTGCCGGCTCGCCGATCATGCGCTCGACGACTTCTCCTATGACGGAACGAGCGACGCCGACACGGCGGCGCTGTTTGGGCGGCGGCTGCGGGGCGAGATGCTTGACGCAGCCGAGTTGACGCGACTTCGCTCGGGACTGCTGCGCTGGCTTGGCCTCGAATACGCGCGGCGCGGATGGGTGTTGCAGCTTCATCTGGGAGCGCAGCGGCGCACGAGCACGCGGCTCCGCCGGCTGGCGGGTCCCGCGGGCGGCTATGCCGCGATCGGGCGGGCTTGCGACGTGGCGAGCCTCTGTGCGTGGTTCGATGAGCTGGAGCAGGCTGGGGGCCTTCCGCGCACGCTTCTGTATCCGCTTAATCCCGCCGACTTCGTGCCGCTCGCCGTGCTGACGGGATCGTATGCGGAGGACGGCGTCGCGGGAAAACTCCAGCTCGGCCCGGCGTGGTGGTTCAACGATCACGCCAGCGGCATGCGCGCGCAGCTCGACGCGATCGCGAATCACAGCCTGCTCGCGAACTTCGTGGGCATGACGACCGATTCGCGCAGCCTGCTCTCGATGGTGCGGCACGAGTATTTCCGCCGGGTGCTGTGTGACTGGATCGGCGAACAGGTGGCGCGCGGAGCGCTGCCCGACGACTTCGCGCAGCTCGCCGCACTCGTCAAAGCCCTCAGCCACGACAACGCGCGGCGAATGCTCGCGCTCTGATTTCACCCTTCATGAATCCCTCCTGCTTCCACGGAAAAACCGCCGTCATCACCGGTGCGGGCGGCACGCTGTGCTCGGCCATCGCCAAGGATCTCGCGCGTCACGGCGCGAAGGTCGCGCTGCTCGGGCGCACGGCGGCGTCGCTCGACGGCGTCGCGGCGGAGATTCGCGGCGCGGGTGGCGTGGCGCTGCCGATCGTGTGCGACGTCATCGACCCGGTCGCGGTCGAGCGGGCGCGGGAGACGGTCACGCGGGAACTCGGCCCGTGCCAGTTCCTCCTCAATGGCGCGGGCGGCAATCATGCCGACGCCACCACGACGTTGACGGAGTTCTCGTCGACCGAGTTCGCGGCCGACCGGCCGGCCGGCACGCGGGGTTTTTTCGATCTCGACCTGAAGCGCTTCGATGACGTCGTGCGCGTCAACACGCTCGGCACCGTGATCCCCTGCCAGGTGTTCGGCCGCGAGCTGGCGGCGCTGGGCCGCGGTTCCGTGCTCAATTTTGCCTCGATGAACAGCTACCGTCCGCTGACGCGCGTCGCGGCCTATGCGATGGCGAAGGCCGGCATCTTGAGCTTCACCGAGTGGCTGGCGGTCTATCTGGCGCCGGCGGGAATCCGCGTGAACGCCGTGGCGCCGGGCTTCTTCGTCAACGAACGCAGCCGGAAGATCCTGATGACGCCTGACGGCGGCCTGAGCGCGCGCGGAAAGAACGTGATGGGACACACGCCGCTCAAGCGATTCGGAGAGGCCGGCGAGTTGCTCGGGGCGGTGCGCTGGCTGCTCGACGACGAGCAGGCTGCTTTTGTGACCGGCGTGACGCTGCCGGTGGATGGCGGCTTCCTGGCGTCGGCCGGCGTGTAGCACCCTCACACGATCCCCCGAAGCTCATCGCTTGCCTTTGAAGCGTGCGCCGATGCCAGCGAGGCGATCGTCTTGGGGCCGGCGAAAAGGCCCTGACCGTGACCGGTGCTCCGCGGGCGCGGGGCCCCATCGACGCATTGCCCGGCGACGCCGCGGCGTTTCCCGAAAAGAAATGAGGCACCCACGTGCGTAGGTGCCTCATCTTGAAGTGGTGGCAAGTCCCGGAATCGAACCGGGGACACAAGGATTTTCAGTCCTCTGCTCTACCAACTGAGCTAACTTGCCTCTGACGGAGGGGCGAACAAAGGCACGCGCGGGAGGTGCGTCAACGGGAAATTCCGCGGAATTCGTCCAGCCGGAACGCTTGCGTTTGCCCTGGGACGCATCCGCCGTCGTTTTGGTCCGTCTCCCTTGCCGTCCCGCCCCATGTCGCTCCCCTCATTTCGCCTCGTCGCGTTCCTGGCTCTCGTGGCCGCCGC
>CAZENI010000887.1:0-2225 GCA_964513055.1 uncultured Opitutus sp. | reverse complement strand
GGGATCAGTTGCAGCGCCTTCTCGACGTCCCGCGAGTTCTGCACCACCCGGCCCACGGCCTCCCCGAGCAGGTCGAAGCCCTGGCGGGTGCCCTGCATCGCGAGCGCGATCGTCCGCATGGCCTTCGGCGCTTCCACGCCGTAGCTGTCGGAGAGCTGCTTCGCGAGGTCGATCGCCTCGGTGATCCTGGCATTGTCGAGGCCGAGCGACTCCGCGATCGCCGCGTTCGCGCTCGTGGTCTGCCGCGACTGCGGGTTGGCAGCGGAGGCCAGGCGGTCGGCCTGCTCGCGCAGCCGCGCCACGAGCTCGGTCGAGCTCACCCCATACTGATCCTGGCGGTTGATCAGGATCTGGATGTTGCGGTCGGCCTGCTGGAGGTCTTTGACGTAGTCCTGGATCGCGGTCGCGACCTGGTTCACGACCGAGCCGATCCCGAACGCCACGAGGATCTGCGAGCCCAGGCTGCGGATGCCGAGCGCCGCGCTCGCGGAGTCCTTCGCGATCGTCTTCAGACCCCGCCCCGCCCCCTCGAGGTCCCGCGCCATGCGGTCCGAAGACGCCTTGACCTCGGTCTGGAGCTTGCCGAGCTCGGCGCGCACCAGGTCCTTGATCCGGACCTCGAGCTGCACGGTGGCGGTGGTCACTTACCGGGCGCCTCCTGGGCCTTGCGCTGGTAGTCCAGCATCTCCGAGCGCATGAAGCGCAGCGCCTGCACCCACGTCGCGCACTGCTGCCCGACGCCGCCAGGCGCCGGCAGGGCGCTCCCGTAGGCCCCCGCCGCGAACCGCGCCACGTCGTAGCACTCGGCTTTCGCTTCCTTCCTTGGACACCGGAAGAACTCGAACACGTTCTTTCCGCCGCAGACCCGGCACGCCTTGCTGCGCCCGCCGCACACCGGGCAGGTGAGCCGCAGCGTCGGGCGCTTCGCTGGCGCGTCGCACCCCCAGCTCCTCCGCTTTGCTGGATCCGTGTGGCATGCCGTGCAGTCGTGGGTCAGCTCGCCGTCGAAGGCTGCGGCTGCGGCGATTGCAAGTTTCCCAGGTCTTCCTCCGAGAGCCGCGAGCGCAGCAAGACCTCGTTGAAGAGCTCGTCACGGATCGCCTTGGGGATGCGCGCATAGAGATCCTCGCGCACAGGCTGGCAGGCCCTCCCAAGGATCGTGCGCGACCGCGGCTCGCACTCGCACTGCACGAGGTCGCCACCAGGGCTGCGCAGGTTCTGCCAGCCGACCAGGGCGGCGAGCACGAGCAGGCGCTTGCTCTTCGCGAACTGCGAGACGTGCGTGATCGTCACCGCTCCGCCTTCCACGCGCTCCACGCGCATCGCCTGCATGTCCTCCCACGCCTCGATCTCGTCGAGCGTGAGCGGGCGCAGTTCGAACGTCGTGCGCTGGTCCTCGCCGAGCGCGCGGTCCTGGATCGGGACGTATGGGGTCGTCTTTGCTGGGTTGTTGGCAATCATGGGTTTGCTGGGTCAGAAGAAGAGGAGCCACCACGAGTCGTCGCCTCCGCTGCCGGGCGTCGTGCGGCACTCGAACTCGAGCTTGTTCTTCGCGATCGAGTCCTGCTCCGAGTCCACGACAGAGACGACTTGCGGGTTGGGGATGCAGAGAGCGAGCGTGTTGGCCTCGACGTATGGACTCTCGAAGTAGAGGAGGTTCGCGCCACTCACCGCGGCCCTCATCGTGCCGATCCAGTCCTTCACCCCCACTGCGTGAGCATCGAGCGTCACCGAGACCTTCGGGCGCCGATCGGTGACGTCGATTTGTTCAACGCCGTCGGTCGCCGACGCACACAGTCGCACAGATCGCGACACGCCAAGATCGAAGGAGAAGTCGGACACGCAGCTTTCGAAGCCGGTCGTCATTCCCTCGAACTGGATCGTCTCCGTCGTGTCTCCGAAGTCTGGCGTCCCACCGGGAGGGATCTCGGGGTCGATCTCGAGGTCGTCGTTCAGGTAGAAGCGGCCGAGGAACTCGAAGTTGGCGGTGATGGCCTCGCCAGCCTTGGCGTCGATCCTGCATGTGCCACGCGCGCCAGCCATTCCGCGGCGGTGCCCGTCGCGGTTGTAGAACATCGAGAGCGTGACGTTCTCGACCTGCTCGAGCGAGAAGGCGGTGCTGGTTTCAACCTGCTTGACCGAGTCTCCAGTTCCGAGGTTCTTCAGGATCTCCCCGGCCACGAAGGTCCCGTAGACCGGCTCGAAGTAGAGCTCGTCCGGATCGG
>CAZENI010000886.1:0-2226 GCA_964513055.1 uncultured Opitutus sp. | reverse complement strand
GCGCGGTCACGACCGGCGCCGGAGCGGTCGCCGCGGATGAAGCGGCGGCGGACACGGCCGACGCCGGCAGTTCGACAAGCCGGATCGAACCATCGCCAAACGCCGCGAGCACCCTGCCCGGCGTGTGCGTCGGCCGCTTCTCCCGCGCGATTATGCCCGCCGCCCCCGGCAGCCCCTCCAGCGTGTAATCGCCCTGCGTATCGATCTCCGTGAGACGCGGCACGGGCGAGCCGCTCGCCGGATGCACCAGCACCTGCGCGCCCGCGATCAACCCAGCATCGACCAGTTCGGAAAACGTCGCGGGCAGTTTGCCGCCATTCAGGAGCGCGTGGCTCCGCACGGCCCCGGAGATCTCCTTGAGCTGCCGGCGGCTCGCCGCCTCGCCCTCGGATTCGGCGGCGACGACGGATACAGCGAGACACAGGGCCAGACTTAGGCCGGGGAGTTGGATTTTCATGCGACTTGCTTGAGCGGGTTGAAAGTCGGCCGCGCGCCCCGGCGGCTTCCGGGCGACAGCGTGGAACCGGGGCTGATCGCGGAAAGCGGCAGTCCGTTGCGCCGGTTCCACTCGGCCGCCGCAGACTCCAGCCCCGCCGCGTTCTTCCGGAGCCGCTGCAGGGCCTGCTCAACGCAGGCGGCGACCGTGGCCTCGTCGGCGTAAACCTGGCCATAGCCGCGCGTCAGCGCCGCCTTCAACTCCACCGCGTCGCCCGCCGTCAGGCGGCGCACGCGCGCGATGAGGTCCCGGGCGTGCGACGCATCGAGCGCGCTCTCAAGCAGCAGCGTGCGCACGGCCGCCGCGCGCACGCCGGGCTTCGCCGCCAGTTGCGCCGCGCTCGCCGCGTCCGTGAGATCATAATACGCGCGCGCCGCCCAGTGATCGCGCCCCATGTTGCCGGTGAAAAAATCCTCGTCCCCGAAGAACCGACCCACGCGCCGCTCGAGCCCGCCGCGCAGGTTGGCCGTCGCCAGATCAAGCGACACGACACCCGTCGGCCCCACCTTGAAGTTGTCCGGCTTGCCGTCGTAGTTGCCGATCCACACCCCGAAGGTGCGATGCTCCGTGAGCTGCCGGCCCGCCGCATGCGCCGCCTCCGGCGCCACGTTGTCGAGCCGCGTCCCGGGCGCCCACCGCGACACGATCGTCACCCGCCCGCCCGCGCGATCCACGACCAGCCGCACCGCCGGCGTCTGCACGCCGAGCAACCGCGCCAGCTCGGCGCCGACGACCTCGCCCTCAACGAGCGCCTCCGCCAGGTCGTCGTAGGTCTTGAACATCTGGTTGGGACCGAAGCCGAGTTGCTTGATCGCATACTGGTTGTCGCCCGCCACCTGGATCGCGCTGATGCCCGGCCGCTCCGCCCCGCCCGTCGCGTCGCCAAGCGACTTCCTCGGCAGCTTCAGCGCCTGCGCCAGTTCCGCATCGTCGATCTCGCGCAACAGCGCCGCCGGCTTCGCCGCGGGCGCCGGCCGCAGCGTGCCAAGGCGCGACGCGACCAGGAGCTTCTGCTCCAGCACCTCAATCGGATACTCGCCGCGCGTCATCGGCCGTCCGGCCTTCGCCGCGGCGCGCGCCTCGCTGAGCACTTCGCGGTAGAGTTTCTCCGCCGCTTCCGCCTCGCCGGCCTCGAGGGCGCGATTGGCCTGCGCGAGCTTCGATCCGCCGGGAACTTCCGGCGGGGCGGCGTATTGCCCCAACGGTCCCAGGTTCACCGCCGCGCGGTCCCCGCCCGCCGGTCGCACGGGCAGCAGCGTCTCCAGATCGCCCATCTGCACCGTGGGCACGACCGTCTCCTTCAATTCCAGCACGGCCTTGTCCACCGCCGCGATCTCCGCCTCCGCCTCGGCCTGCATCGCCTGCGCCGCGGCGATCGATCCGTCGTTCGTGTTGCGCGCGGCCGCGTCGGCCACGCCATGGCGCGCCACATCCGCGTCGTGGATCGGCGAACCGTTCGGCACGCGCTTGCCGAAGCCGCCCACCTCGTAGCGCGCGAGCACCCGCCGTTGCGCCTCCGTCAGCGGCTTCGCCGCCTTCTGCGCCTCGAGCACCTCCGCCAGCGCCCGCACCTCGTCCCTCCACGCCTTGAGCACGACCACCTGCGCCGTCACTGCCGGCAGATATTTCTCGCGCAGGGCCTGTCCCATCGCGCGGATGTGCTCGCGCCGCCCGGTCGCGAGCGCATCGCTCAATCGCTCCGGATCACCGGCAAACATCGCCAACGCCTC
>CAZENI010000885.1:0-2235 GCA_964513055.1 uncultured Opitutus sp. | reverse complement strand
CCCGACACGCTGAGTTCCTTCAAGTCCGCCCGCGCCGCCGCGTAGGACGTGTCGTAGGCCAGCACCGCCGGATCCGGCTCTTCGCCGCGGACCCGGCAATACTCGCGATAGAGCGCCGGCCACCAGTTCTCGTGCCGGGTGAGCCCGCGGTCGCGGTAGCTCTGCCAGTCGATCAACACGCGCGACCAGCATTCGTCGCCAAACGCCGTCGCCTGCTGCGCGTTGCCGATCTGTTTCACATACCAGTCGCGCCCAATGCGCGCGTGCAGCACCTCGTCCGCCCAGTCGTAATCCTGGCAGAGCGCGGAGAACGCATCGCCCGACGCAAGGCCGACCTCCCACTCGAAACGCTTGCCCGTCTTCGGCATCAGCCCCTGCTCGATGAAATACAGCACGGCATGCCGCTCCAGCGGCTTGAGCTGCGTGTTCAGCGCGAGCGACCACGTGAAGTTTACGCGCACGAACTGCCGCCAGTCGATTCCAGCGCGCACGAAACCCACCTCGCCCATCATCGCGTGCCGCGCCTCGTCCCAGAGCTGCCGCGTCATGTCGACGTGATAGTCCCACGGCTGCCCCTTCGTCTCCGCAATGATCGACGCCATCATCTCCGGCACGTCGATCTCCCGCAGCCGCTTGTAATACATCATGAGCGTCTTCGCGCTCGCCGGCATCTGGGCGTCGTAGAGAAACACCTCGGCGTGCACGCCCATGTTGTAGGGATCCGGGAAACGCGCGTCGCGCTTCGGCACCTTGTCGTAGACGTGCGGTTGCGCCGAAAACATCCGCTCCGGCGCCGCGGCTGAGCGGGCGCCCGCGCCATCGAATCCGCCGCTCGCCGCGAGCAAACTCTCCAAAACCGACGCCCACGCCGAAAGCGTTTCGGGCTTCTCCAACGACGGCAGCGCGGCCGTCGCCTTCGCGCCGTAGGCGATCATCTCGTCGACCTCGATCAGCGCAAAGCGGATGATCCGCACGCTCGGATGATCGACCAGCGGATTCGTCTCCGTGAGATGCCGCTGCAGCGCCGCGCGCAGCGCGGGCAACGCGTTACGATAGATCCCCACGAGCAGCGTGCCCGTGTCCCGTGCCGCGATCACCTCGTCGAAGAAGACCTCGAACGCCGCGTGCGGCACCTCGTCGAGCCCGAGCGGCGGCTCGCGCATCTCCCCCACCCGCTTGCGCCACGCCGCCGCATGCTCCGCGCAGTAGTGCGCGTGCAGGCTGAACGCCATCTTCAGCTCGTAGACCGGCTCGGCCGTCAGTCGCTGGATGAAGATCGCATGCAGGCGTCGAAAGGCCCAGTGGTGGCGTTTCAGCCGATCGACGCAGTCGTCGATCGAAAGTCCCGGGCCCATCGCCGAGGCAAAATCGGCCACGCCGGCGAGCGGCGGCAAGCCGTGCAAGGGGGAATAAGCGGCGAGCGGCATGGTCGAAACCGTTGAACAGAACGAAACGAAGGCAACGCCGAAGGAATTAAGCAGGAAGCCAGGGAGCCAGGAATAAGACAGGAGGAGAATTCAGAAGCCAGAAAGCCACGAATCGCTCCGCAGAACTACGGCTCCATCCGTTTCCTGTTTTCCTGGCTTCTGAATTCTCCCTGCCTTGAGTTCGTTTCCTGGTTCCCTGCCTTCCTCTTCAATCCCTCCTCTTTGCCTACGTCAGAATCCCCTTCACCACGTGCGCCTCTTCGACGCCGGTGAGGCGCACGTTCAGCCCGCGGAATTTGTGGGAGAACTTCGCGTGGTCGATGCCGAGGCAATGGAGGACCGTCGCGTGCAGGTCGCGCAGGTGCACCGGGTTTTCCGTGATGTTGTAGCAGAAGTCGTCGGTCGCGCCGTATTCGATGCCCGGCTTCACGCCACCTCCCGCGAGCCAGACCGTGAAACAACGCCCGTGGTGATCGCGGCCCATGCCGGGATCACCGAGCTTGCCCTGCGAGAACACCGTGCGGCCAAACTCCGTCACGAACATCACGAGGGTCTCGTCGAGCAGCCCGCGCTGCTTCAGGTCCTTCACCAGCGCGGCCGTCGGCTGATCAACATCCCGGCACTGGTTCGGCAACTGCCGCGCGATCGCGATGTGTTGATCCCACCCGCGGTGAAAGAGCTGCACGAAACGCACATCGCGCTCGATCAGACGGCGCGCCAGCAGGCAGTTCGCGGCATAGCTGCCGGGCCGCCGCACCTCGGGGCCGTAGCTGTCCAGCGTCGCGGCCGATTCGCCGCTGATGTCGGT
>CAZENI010000884.1:0-2238 GCA_964513055.1 uncultured Opitutus sp. | reverse complement strand
GGCGCCGGTGGAGACGGTGACGGCGCCGGTGCCGAGAGCGGCCTGGGCCTCGGCACGGAGCGTGCCGCCGGTGACGCTGGTGCCGCCGCTGTAGGTGTTGTTGGCGGTGAGGCGCGCGGTGCCGGTGTCGGTCTTCACGAGGGCGCCGGTGCCGCTGACGGTGCCGGCGAGGATGGTCGTGCCGGTGCCCTTGAGCGAAAGGGTGTTGCCGCCGTTGTCGATGTTGCCGGAGATCGTGAACGTCGGGCTGATGTTGTTGTTCACGTCCAGATTCTTGTTCATCTGCACGTCGAGCCCGATGGTGTGCGCGGAATTGCCGCCGGCGTCGTTGGTGAGATTGATCGCGGTGAGGCCGCCGGCGGTGGTGGAGTCGAAGATCAGCTTCCGGGCCTCGGAGGTGGACAGCGAGTAGCCGTTCGCACCGCTCAGATACATGTTGGTGATCACCTTGTCGGAGCCGGTGACGTCGATGTTCTGCGCGGTGCTGATGAAGGTGCTGTTAAAAATGACGTTGGACTTCAGGGTGGGGTTGGTCTGGCCCGCCCAGTTCAAAGGATCGGAGGCGCCGGTGCCCCAGACGCTGTTGCCGCCGCCGCTGTCGCCCGGGCCGTTGCGGTTGTCCCAGATGAAGTTGCCGGTGCCCGCCGTCGCCTGGATCTGCAGGAGGCCGCCGACCTCGGTGATCATGGTGCCCGAGCCCGTGCCGGCGCTGAAGCCCATCTTCAACTGCTCGGGGCGGACGAAGGAACTGAGGTCCACGTTCAGGAGGTTATACCAGAGCCCGTCCTCGCCGAACTGCATCTGCACGATGAGCTGGCTGTTCTCGTTGAGGGTGACGGAGACGTTGCGGTATTGGGTGCTCTGATTCGGGCGCGAGGAGGCGGTCGCGTAGCCCATGGTGTAGGGGAGCGCGGGCACGGTGCCGTCGCCGGGGTCGAGGGTCGTGGGGGAACCGGTGTCGGTGAGGTCGCGATTGCCGGTGCCGGCGAGGTAGTTGTAGCCGGTGGTGCCCTGGCCGGGGCCGCGCACGGCGACGGAGTTGGGCTGCAGCGAGCCGGTGCCGCCGACGCGACCCTCGCTGGCGACCGAGAAGTTGCCGTAGGCGTCGAGGGCGACGGAGACGAAGCCACCGTTGAGGCCGTTGACGCCGGTTTTCTGGGCGTAGCCGATCGAGCCGCCGTCGGCGCCGACCTGGAAGGGCTTGCTGGCGTCGTAGAGGAAGAACGTGAGGCCGTCGGCGCCGGTGCCGGCAAAGTTGTTGCCACCGAAAAGATTCACGCCGAACTGGATGTTCACGCTGTTGCCGGCCGACGGGATCGGGGTGTCGAAGTAGACGGCGTTGTGGGTGTTGAGCGTGTTGTTGGTCAGGCGCATCCAGCCCGAGCCGGATGGGTCAATGGTGCCACCGGTCTCGGGGTCGCCGGTCCGCGGGGCGGTGCCGGAGGTGAGGGTGACGTTGGGCGTCGAGTTTCCGGCGGGATTGAGCACCCAGCCGGCGGCCGTGGAGTTCTTGAAATCCTCGGAATACGTGAACTGGGCCCGGGCGACCGAGACGATGGACAGCGCCAGCACCGCGCACAGCCAAGCCACGCCCGAAGGCGAAGGGAGGCAGCGGCGATGGGTGAGTGCGGGCATGCGACGTGCACCCATTCATCGACTCATGCCCCTAAATCTTCAACGGGAAGCCGGGGTGATCACCCTACGGATAACGCGTAGGTTCGTCTACGTGGTGTTGGCCGGCTCAACACGCTGGGCGCAAGGGGCTAGCAGTTGCGCGTTGGGTGCCTGCGGTTGCTTCGGGATGGAGCGCGAGCAGGCGCGCGCGGCGTTCGCAGGCGGTCGCGGCGAATTTGGCCCGGCGACGCCGCGGTTGCCTGCCTGACTTTTCAGGATGCCGGCGCGCGGTGGATCTGCGGCGTCCACGTCACGTAGCTCGGTTCCTCGTGCAGGAAAGCATCAGGCTCCGTCGTGGCGTGAAATAGATCGGCCTCCGCGACCCGGGGCAGCAGGTCCGCCAGGGTGTAGGGCACGCGCGTGACGTGAGCAGGCAACGCAGACCAGTGGCGGAATCCCTCCGGCATCACGAGCTCACCGCGCAGTTCGGCCGCGGGCAGACGGCGCAGGCTGCCGCCGAGTTGATAGTGGTGCCACAAGTCGCGTCGCGCATCGGCGATGACGCCCACGTCGCCGCGGCCGAGCGCGTGCGCGACCAACGCGAGGCTGGCGTAGGCGTAGACC
>CAZENI010000883.1:0-2240 GCA_964513055.1 uncultured Opitutus sp. | reverse complement strand
CATAACACGCACCTCTTATGGGTGCCCGACTGATGACTTGCCTGTTCGCGGCGCATCAAAGCACGATTCGGTAAATCGGGGAACTCGGCTTTTCGTTGCTAACGAAAGTGCAAGTGACCGCGCCGAGCGTCTGGCCGTGACGGCGCGGCGCCTCAGCAGCGAAACGCTTGCGCGCCTGAACGCCGAATTCGACTCGATGATCCGAACCGCGGGAGTCCGCACGCCCATGGGCGAGTCGACCATCCTGCAGACAGTGGAGATTCTCGAAAAGTCCACGGACACCGAACTCCAGGTGATTCGGGCCGATACCGCCGTGCGCACCGCCCGCGCCGAACTGTGGCGCTATGTGCCGGCCAGCCAATTCCAGAACGCGAAAAACTGATTCTACCATGACTCGAAATATCTTCATTTTCCTCGGCACATTCGTGGCCGGCGCGCTGATCGCCCTCGTCGCTCGTGCGGCGATGTTCGCGCCCCACAAAGGCCATGAAGGCCACCCCGCTGCGGGCGGTGACTATGCCGGCATGGTCTCCAATCCACTGGTGCCCGCGGACACGGGGGCCAAGCAGGCCGAAAAGCCGAACGCGGCGTCGACCGCAAAGGCCACCGTCGCCGACCCGCACGCGGGCCACGGTGCCGCGACGACGACCGCGGCGAACGACAAACCGGTGAATACCGTTTGCGCGATCTGCGGCATGGACGTGGATCCCAAGCTCCCGACTTTGGAGTATCAGGGGAAGAAGATCGGCTTCGGCTGCAAAATGTGCCCGCCGAAATTCAAGGCCGAGCCGGACCGCTACGGCCCGTTCTACCTGCGCAACGAAGTCATCAAGAAGTAACGCCATGCGCTCTCCAGCTCTCATTTTTGCGGCGGCCGGCTTGGTGCTCGGCGCCGGCTTGATCGCGGTGCTGCCGCGGGACGCGCTCTTCGCCGTTTCCGGCCAGCATGATCACGCCGCGGAAGCGGCCGTCTCCGGCGAGCGCTGGGCGTGCCCGATGATGGACTTCATCGGCAACAAACCCGGCGACTGTCCCGTGTGCGGGATGAAGATGACGAAAGTCACCGCCGGCGAGTTGAGCCGCGAGCAGCAGCGGCGCATGGACGTGCAGACGGCGACCATCACCGAAGGTCCGGCCCGCAGTCTGATCCGCGCCTACGGCGCCGTGCGGTATGATGATCGCACGCTGCAGGTCGTGATTCCGCGGGTGAGCGGCCGAATCGTGAAGCGCCACAACGCCGCGCGGCACGTCGGCACGCTGGTGAAAGTGGGTGAGCCCATAGTCGATCTCTACAGTCCCGAGACCTTCGCCGCGCAGGGCGAACTCGCCGCCGCGGCAAAGCTCGGCGACCAGCCGACGATTCGAGCGCTCGCCGACCGTTTCGAACGGTGGAATCTCGGCAACGTCGCGAAGGCCATTCTCGATGGCGGCGCGCCGGTGGATACGCTCACCATCACGAGCCCGTTCGCGGGTCGCGTTGTGCTCGCGCTCGACGGTGAAGGCGACGGTATGAAAGGCGCAACGCTCCCCCAGATCGGACAGGAAGTCATGGCGGACGCCCCTTTGCTGCGCCTCATCGATCCCAGCGCCTATATGCTCGTGATTCACGTGCCGGAGAACCGGGCGCATTGGCTCACGGAAGGCCAACCCACGCGGCTTTCATCGGATGACAAGGGCGAACTCCCCGACATCGAGGCGACCATCGCATGGGTGGCCCCGGAGCTGAATTTGGAAATCCGCGCGCGCGAAGTGCACATTCACTTGCGCGATCCCAAAGGCCAGCTGTTGCCCGGCAGCCTCATCAATGCGCGTTTCGAAACCGCCCTCGGCGGTAACCTGGAAGTGGCGGACGTAGCCAAGCCGGAGACGTGGGGCAAATTTCCGCTCATCCCGAAAACCGCCGTGCTTTCCACCGGGGTGCGCCACGTCGCGTGGCGCGTCGTCGAGCGCCAGCGCGACGGCCGGCTGCGCTTCGAACTCGCCGCGCTCGCCCTCGGGCCGCGGCTCGAAGACGAATCGGGGAACGACGTTTATGTCGTGCGCGCCGGCCTGAAGCCGGGCGACGAAGTCGCGACGCAAGGCGTCTTCCTGATCGACAGCCAGGCGCAGCTCGCGGGCACCGCCAGCCTGCTTTTCCCCAAGGGCGCAGTCGCGCCGGCGGGTGGTCACCAGCACTGAACCTCTTAACTGCGCACCCGGACTCCGCGTCGCACTCACGCTTCCGCTTCGATGCTCTCGTT
>CAZENI010000882.1:0-2249 GCA_964513055.1 uncultured Opitutus sp. | reverse complement strand
CGCACGCACGGGCACCTGGCCGGTCATGAGATAGCCGATGTTGCCGTCGACGTCGGCGTAGACGGCGTTCTGCGACAGCGCCGACAGCCGGTTCAGCGCGTTCTGGAACTCGGCCCAGTTGCCGGCCCGATCGAGCGCTTCGAAGGCGTCAGCGAAGCCGCCGGTCTCGAAGCCCGACCACTTCAGCACCAGCGCGCGCTGCTCCCCCTGACGCGGCGCATCCGGCGCCAGCGCCGCACCGCAGGTGGGGCAGGTGAGAGGTGCGGATTTCATTCGAGGCGGGAAGAAGGGGACCTGGCGGGTCGAACGCGCGGCGGGCGGAGGAAGACGAGTTCAGGCCGACATCGTCTGGAACGGCGAGGCGGTGCGAACGAGGGCGGCGACCGTCGACTCACGCTCGACCCGGACGGCGCGAACCGGCCGCGGCGCAACGGGAGCGACCACTCGCAGCGCGAGCCGCGGGCGGTGCGAGTAGTCGGCGAAGGCGAAGCTCACGACGCCGCTGGCGAAGAGGATCATGCCGGCGCCGGCGAGGCTGAGCGACTGGCCCGCGGCGAGAACCGCGGCGGTGAGGACGGTGGACGTGGCGAGGGTGACGAGGAGGCTTTTCATGGGAGGAGGGAGGAGCGGACGTGTTGGTTTTGGATGCTTTGAGGCCTCGGGCCGCGTCGGGCGGCATCTGGCTTCACTCCCTTCTTAAGATTCGCCGCACGAAGGTTACGCGCGGTCACGACGATTTTCCGCGCCGGCCTCCCGTCGGAGAGTCCACGCCCGCCACACCACCAGGGACACACCCACCGCCAGTCCGGCGACCATCGACTCCACCAGGCCCCGGCTGTGTGGGAGCACCAGCAGCAGCGCGAGGTTCGCGCCGATGCTCACGGCGGCGATGGCGAAGTTGTAGCGCGCGGCGCCGGAGGGCAGAGGGTCGAGGATCGTGCGGCGCGCGACCCAGCGGGGGTTCAGCACCCCCGCGAGGCACACGCTGAAGATCAGCGTGACGAAGGCCCCGATGAACCACGGCATTTCCGCGCCCGGCGCGAGCCGCCACGAAAGCACCCCGAGGACAGGCAGCGCCGCCAGCACCGGGCCGACGAACCCCGTCGCGCGCGCCTCTTGGAGCGACTGCCGGAGACGCGGCCGCGCGGCCGCGAAATCAGCCCGCAACGATCGGCGGAACGAAAACGACTCGCCGGGCTTCAGCGTGGCAGGCGCACGGTAGGACAGGAAATCCGGCGGCAGCTCGACGCCGGACTGGCTCTGCAGGAACAGGCGCACGAGCTGCCACAGCATCTGCACGCCGGCCCAGAGCGTCGGTTGCAGGAGCACCGCCAGCAGTCCCGGCACCGGCCACGGCGCATCCGCCCACACGCAGATCTTCACCACCTTGGCCAGGAGCAGCAGGCAGCCGATCACAAACACGAGGGCCGTGACCAGGCAGAGGCCGAACCTCACCCCCTCGACGCGGACGCGCGCGGCGACGCGCTGGGTGAAATCGGCGGTGCCATAGGTCGCGCCGACCATCACGGCGACGAAAAGCCCCAGCCACCACATCGGCAGCTCGCGATTGACGAGAGCCGGCCAGTAGGGGGCGGGGTCCTGTCCGGGGTGGCGCGCCAGCCACGCGAGATATTCCGTCTTCTGCCAGAGCCCGTAGGTGAGGATGCCGAGACCGACCAGGACGAGCGAGATCACGCCGCTGATCGCCCACGGATTGCGCAGCGCCCAGCTCCACACGCGCCGCGATGCGCCGGCGGGTTTCGCCAGAATTGGCTCGCCGGACAGGAAACGGCCGAGCTCTTCCGCCAGCGGCCGGGCGTGGGCGTAGCGCTGCGCCGGATTCTTCTCGAGGCACTTCAGGCAGATCGTCTCGAGATCGGCCGGAACCTCCGCCCGCAGCCGGCGTGGTGCGCTCGGCGCCTCGCCGATCACGAGTTGAATCGTCTCGAGGGCGGTGCCGCCCCGATGCGGTGGCCGGCCGGTCAGGAGTTCATAGAGGATCGCGCCGAGCGAATAGACATCCGTCGCCGGCCCGACCTCTCCGAGGCGGGCGGCGGCCTGCTCCGGCGCCATGTAGCTCGGGCTGCCCATGATCGCGCCGGTGTGCGTGAGCTCGCTTGCGGCCGCCGCACTCGCGGGTTGCGCCGCATCCCAGCGTTTCGCGAGGCCGAAGTCCGTGATGTGCGGCCGGCCGTGCGCGTCGATCAGCACGTTCTGCGGCTTCAGATCGCGGTGCAGCGTGCCGCGCT
>CAZENI010000881.1:0-2257 GCA_964513055.1 uncultured Opitutus sp. | reverse complement strand
GTCGGTGCACGACGTGAAGTTCACGCTGGTCCTCGCCATCGCGCTCGTGGTGCTCGTGATCTTCCTCTTCCTGCGCTCCGCCGCGGCCACGATCATCCCGAGCATCGCGATGCCCATCGCCATCTTCGGCACGTTCGCGGTGATGTATTTCTTCGACTTCAGCATCGATAACATCTCGCTGCTCGCCCTCACGCTCTCGGTCGGCTTCGTCGTCGACGACGCGATCGTGATGCTCGAAAACATCGTGCGCCACATCGAGCTGGGCGAGACCCCGATGGCCGCCGCGCTCAAGGGCTCCCGCGAGATTGGGTTCACCATCCTCTCGATGACGGTGTCGCTCGTCGCGGTGTTCATCCCCGTCCTCTTCATGGGCGGCGTGCTCGGCCGGCTGCTCTACGAGTTCGCCGTCACGATCAGCGCGGCCATCCTGGTCTCGGGCTTCGTCTCCCTCACCCTCACGCCGATGCTCTGCAGCCGGTTCCTGAAACCGATCAAGCATGGCGCCACGCACGGGGCCTTCTACCGCGCGACCGAGCGCGTTTTCCAGGGCAGCGTAAAACTCTACGAGCGCACGCTGCGCATCTCGCTGCGTTTCCGCGCGCTCACCATGCTGATCGCACTGTCGATGGTTGGCCTGACCATCTGGCTGCTCGATCTGGTGCCGAAGGGTTTCATTCCCACCGAGGACGGCGGCCGCATCAGCATCAACATCGAGGCCGCGCAGGACGTTTCCTTCGAGGCGATGATCCGCCACCAGCGCGCCGTCATGGCCGTGGTGATGAAGAATCCCTACGTGAATGACCTGTCGTCCATGCTCGGCTCCTTCGGCCGCAGCGGCGGCGGCTCCGTCAACACCGGCCGCATGTTCGCCGGCCTGATCGACCGCGACAAGCGGCCCAACGCCACCGTCGTCGCCCAGATGCTGCGCAACGAGACCGCCGGCATCCCCGGCGTGCGCGTGTTCCCGCAGGTGCCCCCGAGCATCCGCCTCGGCAGCCGCGGCGCGACCTCGGTGTATCAATATACCCTCTACGGCACCGACCTGCAGGAACTCTACCGTGTCACCCCCCAGCTCCTCGAGCGCGTGAAGGAGATTCCCGGCCTGATCGACGTCAACTCCGACCTCCAGATCACGAGCCCGCAGCTCATCATCGACATCGATCGCGACAAGGCCTCGTCCCTCGGCCTCAACGCCCAGCAGGTCGAGGACACGCTCTACAGCGCCTTCGGCTCGCGCCAGGTCTCCACCATCTTCACCTCGACGAACCAGTATTCCGTCATCCTCGAGCTCGATCAGAAATACCAGCGCGACCCGAGCGCGCTCGCGTTGCTCTATCTCCGCAATCGCGAGGGCAAGTTGATCCCCCTGGAGACGGTGTCGAAGGTGCGCCAGACCGTCGGCCCCCTCACCGTCGCCCACATGGGCCAGGTGCCGGCCGTCACCATCACGTTCAACCTCGGCCCCGATGTGGCGCTCAGCCAGGCGACCGAGGAGATCGAGCGCATCGCGCGCGAGATCCTGCCCCCGACAATCAACGGCACGTTCCAAGGCACCGCGGCGGCCTTCACCAGTTCGCTGAAAGGCCTCGGCTGGACGCTCCTCATCGCCGTGCTCGTGATCTACCTCGTGCTCGGCGTGCTCTACGAGGACTTCGTCCATCCGCTCACGATTCTCTCCGGCCTTCCGGCCGCGACCTTCGGCGCGCTGCTCACGCTGCTGCTCTTCAAGCAGGAGTTGAACATCTACGGCTACGTCGGACTGATCATGCTCATCGGCATCGTGAAGAAGAACGCGATCATGATGATCGACTTCGCGCTCGATGCCCGCCGCACCCGCCACAAGCAGGCCGAGGAGGCGATCTTCGAGGCCTGCATCGTCCGCTTCCGGCCCATCATGATGACGACCCTCGCCGCCCTCGCCGGCACGCTCCCGATCGCCCTCGGCTGGGGCGCCGGCGCCGACGCGCGCCGCACCCTCGGTCTCGCCGTCTGCGGCGGCCTGGTCGTCTCGCAGCTCCTCACCCTCTACATCACGCCGGTCTTCTACCTCTACATGGAGCGCTTCACGCGCTACCTGACCCCGAAGCCCGTCGAGCAGATCGAGCGCGAGGACGAAGCCGCGGCCGCCGCCGGCATGGCAAAGTAAGGCCGTCGTCTCATGTTCTTTGGACTTTTCAGAGGGTAGCGTCGCGACCTCCGGGCGCGACAGGTTCCGCGTGCACTCGTCGAGCGGCCCGCCCGGAGGTCGGGGCCCTAC
>CAZENI010000880.1:0-2262 GCA_964513055.1 uncultured Opitutus sp. | reverse complement strand
GAATCGTCGACGAGGAGTATCGCGTGGCCTATGTGAACGATCGCGTGGCGACCTTCGGGACGGCGGTGCTCGGGCTCACGCTCGGCTGCGCGCGCTGTCACGACCACAAGTTCGACCCGATTACGCAGCGTGACTTCTATTCGCTCGCCGCGTTTTTCCAGAACATCGACGAGAACGGCGCGATTTCCTACAAGGGATTCTCGGACGTGATGCCGCCGCCGGTGCTGAAGCTGCCGGATGCCGCGGCCGAGGAAAAACTGGCCGGCCTTTCGCAACGGATCGCGGCGGCGGAGCGGGCGGCGGCCGCCGCCCGCGCGACGGCAGCGCAGCGTTTCGACGCGTGGCTGGCGGGCCGCACCGGTGACACCACGGGGGCGCTGGACGACGCGGTGCTCGCGCTGGACTTCGACGCACTCACGCCGGCTGGCACGCCCAACGCGGTCGCGGCGGCGGCGCCCGCCAAGGCGGTCGACAGCGCGGCGATCGGCGAGGGCGTGCGCGGGGGCGCGGCGGTCCTGAACGGCGACAACGGCTTCGCGGTGGCGGACGCGCCGGTGCTGACGCGGGGCGATGCGTTCTCCTTCGGCGTGTGGGTGCGGCCGTCGGCGCAGGCCGAGCGCGCGGTCGTGTTTCACCGTAGTATGGCTTACATGGATGCGGGCAGCCGCGGCTATGAACTCGTGCTGGAAAATGGGCGGGCGGCCTTTGGCCTGCACCGGCAGTGGCCGGCGAATTCGCTGAAGGTCGTCACGCTCGCGACGCTGCCGCTCGAACGCTGGACGCACGTGACGCTGACCTACGATGGCTCGAGCCAGGCGGCGGGGGCGCGGATTTACCTCGATGGCGTGCCGGCGACGGTGGAGGTCGTGCGCGACAAGCTCACGGGCGACATCACCTACGACAAGGAGAAGCAGCCGCCGCTGCTGGTCGGTCACCGGATGCGCGACAGCGGGTTCAAGGGCGGACGCGTGGATGAGCTGCGGGTCTTTGCGCGTGAACTCTCCCCGCTGGAAGCGGCGCAGCTCGCGGGGCGCAGCGACTTCGCGGACGCGTGGCGGACGCCGGCGGAACGGCTGACAGGCGCGCAGCGCGCGGCGTTGAAGGAACATTTCGTGCGGTCGGCGGCGCCCGAGGTGCGGGCGGCGGGCGCGGAGCTGGCGAGCCTGCGGCGCGACTACGCCAGGGCCTTCGACGCGGTGCCGGAGGTGATGGTGATGGAGGAGGAGCCGCAGCCGCGGCCGGCGTATGTCTTGGAGCGCGGGAGCTACGATCGCCGTGGCGTGGAGGCGCCCCCGGCGACGCCGGCGGTGCTGCCGCCGTTCGCGAAAGACGCCCCGCGCAACCGGCTCGGGCTCGCGCGCTGGGCGACCGCGCCGGAGAATCCGCTCACCGCGCGCGTCGCCGTAAACCGGATATGGCAACTGCTGTTCGAGCGGGGACTGGTCGAGAGCACGGATAACTTCGGCGTGACCGGCGCGGTGCCGACGCACCCGGAGTTGCTGGACTGGCTGGCGAGCGACTTCGTGGCCGGTGGCTGGAATGTGAAGGCGTTGCTCCGGCAGATCGTCCTTTCCGCGACCTACCGGCAGTCGTCGCGCGCGAGTCCCGACCTGCGCGCGCGCGATCCGCACAATCTGCTGCTGGCGCGGGCGCCGGCGCGGCGGCTCACGGCGGAAATGATCCGGGATCAGGCGCTGGCGGCGAGTGGGCTGCTGGTCGAGAAGATCGGCGGACCCGCGGTGAAACCGTATCAGCCGCCGGGGCTGTGGGAGGAGATCGCGATGGGTCGCCCGAAATACGAGCAAGGGAAGGGCGACGACTTGCACCGGCGGAGCCTGTATACGTTTTTGAAGCGCACGGTGCCGCCGCCCGCGATGATCACCTTCGACGCCACGGACCGCTCGAACTGCACGGTGCGGCGGCAGGCCACGAGCACGCCGCTGCAGGCGCTGGCGCTGCTCAACGACACGCAACTGATCGAAGCCGCGCGCTTTATCGGGGCGCGGATGTTGCGCGAGGGCGGTGCGACGCCGGCGGCGCAGGTGACGTATGCCTTTCGCGTCGTGACGAGCCGCACACCGACGGCGGCGGAGGTGCAGGCGCTGGAGCGCGCGCTGGCGGAGCAGGAGACGGTTTTTGCCGCGGACACCGAGGCCGCGAAGAAGCTGCTCGCGATCGGCGAGGCGAAGGCGGATGAGACGCTGGCGCCGGAAAAACTGGCTGCGGCGGCGATGGTCGCGAGCGCGTGTTGAACCACCATGA
>CAZENI010000879.1:0-2266 GCA_964513055.1 uncultured Opitutus sp. | reverse complement strand
TTGATCTCGGCTTCCTCGTGCGCGAGGCCGCGCTTGGTGACGAGGTTGAAGACGTTGTTGGCCCAGTTCTGGACGGTGATGTATTGGATCTTGGCGCCCTTCAGCGCGACGAGCTCGACGACGGCGCTGTGGAGCGTCGAAGTGGAGAACTTCGGCGCGGTGCAGCCTTCCATGTAGGTGACCTCGGCGCCCTCGTCGCAGATGATGAGGGTGCGCTCGAACTGGCCGAAGTTCTCGGCGTTGATGCGGAAGTAGGCCTGGAGGGGCTGCGCGACCTTGACGCCCTTCGGCACGTAGATGAAGGAGCCGCCGGAGAACACGGCGCTGTTGAGCGCGGAAAACTTGTTGTCGCCGGTGGGGATGACCTTGCCGAACCACTTGCGGAAAATCTCGGGGTGCTCGCGGAGGCCCTCGGTGGAGTTGACGAAGATGACGCCCTGTTTGGAGACGATGTCCTTGATGTTCGAATACGCGGCCTCGGAGTCGAACTGGGCCTCGACGCCGGCGAGGAACTTGCGCTCCTGCTCGGGGATGCCGAGGCGCTCGAAGGTCTTCTTGATGTCGTCGGGCACCTCGTCCCAAGTGCGCTTCGGCTTCTGGCCCTGCGAGAGGTAATAACGGATCTTGTCGAAATCGATGTTCTCGAGGTCCTTCGTCGCCCAGTGCGTGGGCATGGGCTTCGAGCGGAAAACCTTCAGCGCGTTCTGGCGGAACTCGCGGATCCACGGCGCCTCTTTCTTCACGCCGCTGATGTAGTCGACGGTCTTCTCGTTCAGGCCGGTGCCGGCATCGAAGGCGTAGGTGACGTCGTAGCTGAAATCGCCCTTGGTTTGGTCGATGCCTGCGACGGGGTTCGCTGAAGTGTCGTCAGCGATGGGGGCGGAAAGGGTCTCGGTGTCGGTCGGTGGTTTCATCGTGTCGTCTCCGTTGGATTCAGCCGCCCTCAGGCGGCGCTCGCCGCCAGTTCCTTCTTCACCCAGTCGTAGCCCTTGGCCTCGAGTTCGAGGGCGAGGGATTTGTCGCCGCTCTTCACGATGCGGCCGTCATACATCACGTGGACGAAATCGGGGACGATGTAGTCGAGGAGGCGCTGGTAATGCGTGATCATCAGGACGCCGAGATTCGGGCCGCGCTGGGCGTTGACGCCTTCGGCGACGATGCGCAGGGCATCGATGTCGAGGCCGGAGTCGGTCTCGTCCATCAGCGCGAACTTGGGCTCGAGCATTGCCATCTGGAGGATTTCGCAGCGCTTCTTCTCGCCGCCGGAGAAGCCGTCGTTGACGGCGCGGGAGGTGAACTTCCGGTCGATCTTCAGGAGGTCCATCTTCGAATAGAGCCGCTTGTAGTAGGCGGTGGCGTCGAGTTCCTCGCCCTCGGCCATGCGGGCCTGCTGGGCGGCGCGGAGGAAGTTGGCGATGGAGACGCCGGGAATTTCGCTCGGGTATTGAAAGGCGAGGAAGATGCCGGCGCGGGCGCGTTCGTCGGGCTCCATGGCGAGGATGGACTTGCCGTCAAGCAGCACGTCACCGCCCGTCAGCGTGTAGTCGGGGTGGCCGGCGATCACCTTGGCGAGGGTCGACTTGCCGGTGCCGTTGGGCCCCATGATGGCGTGGACTTCGCCCTGGTTGATCGTGAGCGAGAAGCCCTTGACGATCGCTTTTTCGCCGATGGTGGCGTGGAGGTCTTGGATGACGAGTTGGCTCATGGCGGGATGCGAAAGGCGGGAGTCGGAATGCGGAATTCGGAGTATTGAATGTGGAAAGCGGGAAAGGAGGAAACGGATCAGCGGGTGTTGGGCTGGGCTTTGCCGCGGAAGATGATTTCGACGGAGGAGGAGTCGTAGCCGCGCGGGAGGACGGACTTGACCTGATCGAGCACGGTGGGCGGCAGGTCGATGTCGTAGGTCTTGCCGGTCTGCTCGTCGTGAAAATGGGCGTGCGGGCGGAGGTTCGGGCAGTAGCGGGTCGGGCCGCGCTCGAAATTGACCGCGCGCACCAGGTCGCACTGCACCAGGGTCTCCAGGCAGTTGTAGACGGTGGCGAGCGAGATGGTCGGGAGATCGGACCGCACGCGGGCAAAGACCTCGTCGGCCGTGGGGTGATCGCGTTTCTTGAGGAGCACGCTGTAAACCACTTCGCGCTGGGGGGTGGCGCGGAGACCGCTGTCGGCAAGACGCTGCGAGAGCGCCTCAGAGTTTTCGGTGGCGGGCATGGATTTTTTGGGAGGGGCAGCGAATTGGAATGATTCTAATGTGCAAGCGGGAATT
>CAZENI010000878.1:0-2288 GCA_964513055.1 uncultured Opitutus sp. | reverse complement strand
TTTTCGGGTCGACCTTTTCGCCATCCACCTCGAGCGCCAGCTTTCCGTTCGGCGTGGTGAAAGCGGCGCCGTCAAAACTCACCCAGGTGCGTTGCACGCCGATAAAAACTCCGGCGCGATCCACGATCGGCGCCAGCATCGCCGGCCCGCGAAAAACCGGTTTTTTGTGCTCGCCGTGAAACAGGTCGAGCGCGTCATGCCAGCGCAGCACGCAGCCCGGCGGAATATGATGCACGCCGCGATGCGCGAAATAGAGCGGCAGCGGCGAGCGCGCGAACGGCGCGGCCTGCTCCCAGATTTCCCGCGCCCGCATCCGGTCGCGCTGGCGATACCAGTCCTGCGCCTTCCACTTCTTCCGCGCCGCCTCGAAGCCGCTCGCGAAGGCGCGCACGAGATCCATGTCGTCGGCGAATTCGGCGGGGCGGAGCGCGAAGGCGTCGCCCTCGATGAACCCATGCGCCGCGCGGGCGTCGAAAACATCCTTGCCGCGATAGTCCGCATCGCGCAGCGCGTTCTTGCGCTTCAGCGCGGCGCGCTCGGCGTCGGTCATGCTCTTGCCGCGCGGGTTTTCGCGCCCCGCCAGCAGCTCGACGGCCTGCAAGAATTCGAGGCCGCCGACATGCATGGCGAGGCCGATCCCGTCATGTCCGCCGCCATGCGTGCGGCAGTTCCACACATTTTTCCGCGCGTTGATCGAAAAACGGTCGGTCCCGCCGCAGGCCGGGCAGGGGCCGGTTTGCTCCAGCCCGGCCTTTTTCATGCGCGCATGCGGCGCGGCCAGCGTGAGCGCCTGGGCGAGCGAGACCGCCTTCGCCTCATCGATCCAGGCCGTGACGGCGGGGTTTTCGCGCATCAGCTCACCGCCTCAATCCGATCGGCCCGATCGAGCGCCCCGCTCGTCCGCGAACACGCCGTAGATCCGTCGCCCCCCCCAACGGCCTCTTCCGAAAACAGCGGCAGCGCCTCGCTCTTGTGCGGCCGCGCCTTCGCGATCGCCGCGACGCGCGCGACAGGCCCTTCGAGAATCAGCGCCATCCGGCGCGCGATGTCGGCGCAGAATTTATCCTCGCGCTCGATCAGAATTGCGGAAAAACCTTCGTGGAACGCAGCCTCGCCGGTGGTGCCCGTGCCGGCGAAGGGGTCGAGGGCCGCGCCGCCGGGCGGGGTGATCAGCCGCACGAGCCAGCGCATCAGGTCGACCGGCTTCACCGTCGGATGCTTTGAGCCGATGCGGTCGTCCGCGTCGGCTTTCGCGGCATAGAAGAAGCGCGCGGCGGAGCCGGAGTCGCCATAGACGGGCGCGGATTCACCCGTTCGGTCGCGGATCGCGAACGTCGAACTGTCGGAAAGTCCCGCGCCGCTCTTGCGATGATGCGGCAGCAACTCGCCCGACACAGTGTCGGGGAACAGCGCGACGACCTCGTCGCTGCCGTCGTGGACGATATTCGCCGGCCAGCGGCCTTCGGCCGTCGCCGTCGCCGTCGCCGTCGCCGTCGGGTCGGTTCTCCAGATTCCGCCGCGTGGCGAGTCCCATTTCAGCGGTTCGTCGCCTTCGGCGGCCTTGACGCGACACCCATCAATGTTGAGCGCGCCGGTCCCGTGCGCGATCACATTGTCCGCCACCGTGCCGGCGAGCGGCTTTCGCGCCAGCACGATCGGCTCCCATGCCGGCTTCAGCGCCGTGCCGAATCCGTCGAACGCCCGCGCCCGCGCGCTGGCGGGAAGATAGCGTCGCCCCGCGTTGGCGACGGCGTCGGGATCGTTCATCCACGGCCGCTGCCATCCGTCGTGACCGCGATCGCCGCGCAATTCGCCAGTCTCGATGTACCGCTCGCGCGCCGCGCTTTTCGCAGCGCCGAACTCGCCCTTCACGCCGAGGCGCTTGTCGATCCCCTTCGCGACGTCGTGCGATTTCGGAAACCCCGATCCGTACACCCAGGCGAGCTGATCGCGGATCTCAAAGCCCGCATCCTCGATCGCGCAGACCATGCGGTGATAGGTGCGCGTGCCGGAGAACGCCGCGACATGCCCGCCCGGCTTCAGCACGCGCAAAACCTCGCGCCAGAAATCGGGGTCGAACGCGGTTTCGCCCGTGTCCCAGCTCTCGCCCATGAAGCCGGCCGCGGCGCGCGCATAAACCCCGCTCGCGCCGTTGCTCTTGGCCGGCGCCGCGCCCGGTTTCCCGAACCGCTTGCCGATCGAAACCAGCGCATAAGGCGGGTCGGTGCAGACGGAATCGATCGACGCGTCGGCGATCGCGCGCAGCTTTTCGCGCGCGTCGCCGCGAT
>CAZENI010000877.1:0-2293 GCA_964513055.1 uncultured Opitutus sp. | reverse complement strand
CGGGATCGTCGAAGATCGATTCGGCGGCGGGGGCCGCCTGCGCGCGCGCGAGCGCCACGATGGCGGCGATCATGCCGTCGATGCGGTCGCCCGACTTGTCCTTGTCCGGCTTGATGTTCTCGGCGTGGTCGGTGCGCAGCGCGACGTTGCCGTTCATCCACGCCAGCACGGGATGGCCGCCATGGGCGATGCGGCGGTCGTAGATCAGCGTCTCCAGCCATTTCGACGGCGCGGTCATGTTCGCGATGGTCTGGCCGACCTCGACCACCGGCACGCCGGCGTCGGCGAGATCGGTCGACACCGCCGAGCTGTTCCACGGGTCGATGCCGAGCTCGCGGACCTGGAAGCGCCGGCCGCAGTCGATCACCGCGGCGACGATCGCCTTGTAGTCGACGCGGTTGCCTTCGGTCGGCGCGAGCGCGCCCTCGCCGGCCCAGAGGTCGTAGGGCACGCCGTCCTCGGCCGAGCGGCGGCGCAGCGTCTCGCGCGGCAGGAAGAAGCGCATCGCCAGGCGCCAGGGCTCGTCGTCCGACGCCGGCGGGAACAGGATCGCGAGCGCGGTGACGTCCGTCGTCGTCGACAGGTCGAGGCCGAGGATGGCCTCGCGGCCGGCCATGCGCTGTTCCATCTCGCGCCACGGGATGTCGCCGGTGCAGGCGCGCCATTCCTCGGGCGGGATCCAGCGCGTGATCGACTCGGTCCACTGGTTGAGGTGCAGGCGGCGGAACGTGTTCTGGCGCGCCGGCATGTTCGCCGCGGCGGCGGCTTCCTGGCGCAGATAGTCGAGCTGGATGGCGACGCCGAGCGACGGGTTGGCCTTGGCCCAGGCGCGCGGGTCCTGCCAGTCGTCGCTTTCGTCGGCGCAGAACAGCACCGGCAGGAAGGACGGATCGTCCTTGGTGCCGGCCATGACCTGCAGCGCCTCGTTGTGGATCTCGTAGCAGATCGACTCGCGGTCGTAGCCGGCCGTGGTCGGGTAGACCTCGAGCGGCTGCTCGCGCGCGCCGACCGCGGTGTGCAGCACGTCGTAGAGATCGCGGTTGGGCTGCGCGTGCAGCTCGTCGAACAGCACCGCCGACGGGTTCAGGCCGTGCTTGGCCTCGGCGTCGGCGCTGAGCACGCGGTAGGACGCGGCGAGCTTCATGCAGACGATCGAGGTCTTGTAGGCGTCGGTCGCCTTGATCAGCGCCGGCGAGGATTCGCGCATGCGCGTCGCCTCGTCGAAGACGATGCGCGCCTGGTCGCGGTCGCGCGCGGCGGAGAAGACCTGCGCCCCCTTCTCGCCGTCGCCGACCAGCATCAGCCAGGCGAGACCGGCGACGAACGTCGACTTGCCGTTCTTGCGCGCGACGAACAGGTAGACCCGGCGGATCACCCGCTTGCCGGCGCGGCCGTCGGCGCGGCGCCACTTCCAGCCGAAGATCAGGCGGACCAGGCCGCGCTGCCACGGCTCGAGCGCGAAGGGCTGGCCGGCATGCGGCCCGACCGTGTGGCAGAGGAAGCGCGGGAAGAACTCGCAGGCGCGGTCCGCCGCGGCGGCGTCGAAGACGAAGCGCGCGTCGCCGGCGTAGCGCGCCTCAAGCCGGGCGATCACCGCCGCGGCATGGGCGCGCGCGTAGGCGACGATCTCGCCGTCGGCGAGCGCCGGCGCGGCGGCCTCGCCCACGCTGGCGAAGCCGATCGGGTCGTCAATGGACGCGATCGTGGCCGGCAATGAATCCGACAGGGTCATCGTGCTGCGCCTGCGGCGGGGCGGCGCCGGACCGGTCCTCTCCCGCCGGCTTCGTGCCGCCGCCGGTCAGCGGCAGGCCGAGCTGGCGGCCGGCGAGGATCGAGCCGGTGCGGACCCGCGCCGCGGTGTTGAGGCCCAGGCGGTCCTGGTAGCTCGCCAGGATGCGCTCGGCCTTCTCGACGATCGCGACCTCGGGCCGCGCGCGCGTGTAGCCGGAGGGCGTGGTGTAGGTGAAGCCGTGCGCGTTCAGCTTGCGCCGGCACTTGTCCCAGCGGACGTAGGTCGTGACGTAGACCTCGAGCGCCGCGAAATCGGTGTGCTTGGCGAGGCCGGCGTGGCTCAGCAGCGCCACCGTCTCGCGCCAGATCGTGCGCTCCTCGGCGATCAGCCGCGGCGGCGGCGGGAACTCCTCGTCGACCGGATCAGCCGGCTTTGCCGCGGCGGCGATCGGCCGCTTGCCCGGGTTGCCGGCCAGTTCCTTCAGCGCCGGGTCCTTCGGCTTGCGCCCCTTTGCCATCTAAAAAAAGTTCTCCGCCAATTTCGCGGCCCCGCGCGCGTGAC
>CAZENI010000876.1:0-2309 GCA_964513055.1 uncultured Opitutus sp. | reverse complement strand
AGCCATGGCGCTTCTTGTCCAGCTCGCTGGTGGGGTGAACCGTGTACGCCACGAAGCCGTTTTCGTCGCGCTCCGCGACGACCGCGTGCCCGAGTGAGTGCCCCTCGAACGCCTTCACGTAGACCTTGCGCAGAACCACCTGGCCCAGGTCCGGATCGTGGGGGTTCGCCAGGCGATGCGGCTGAAGCCAGACCTCTGTAGGGTCCTCGATTGCCGCTTTCGCCTGGGGCAGGTACGTCAGTCGGTCGAACGTCGTCCCTCGCTTCGTCAGGTGCTCCAATATCTGTGGCGAGAAGGTCACCCCCATGCCGTCGGGGTCGACGACATCGACCGGTTTTCCCGTGCCGAAGAGTTGCACGTATGCAGCGTCCGCCTCGGCGAGCGATCGCATCTTTGGCCATCGCTCGATCTGGGGCTGGAGGCCTCCGCGATCGAGCAGCTCGGCCGTGCTCGGGAGTCCGAGGTCCCTCCACGTCTTCGAGTCGGCGAGTGCAGGCGCCGAGAGCTCCTTGTCGCCCGCGGACGGCACGTAGCCGCGCGGCGCAGTGCCCGGATTGTAGTCGAACCCAGGGTCAATCCCCTTCGGTACCTTGGTGCGCTCGCCCGTCCGCTCGTTCTCGTAGACCTTCATGACGTCTTCGGGCGCAGCGGGGCTCACCCTCAGACCAAACCGCGCGAGATCGCGCTCGCTCAGCTGCTGCATCTTGCAGCGACAGCCCCAGCCATTGGGTGGCGCGTGGGTTTCCCACCACGGATCGTCCAGTGGGAGCACCGTGTTGTGCCAGGCACGATGTTCGGGGCGCTCATTGCCGTCCAAGAGGCACACGTATCGGCCATACGGTCTCGCGGCCTTCGTGCGTTCGAACCGTTCCCATCGTCCAGCCGCCTGCGCCTGCCGGAGATTGGTTTGGTAGATCGTTCGAAGCCGTTGCGACGACCCGAGCTGCACGAGCTTCTTTTCACCGGTCTGCGGATCGACCATCTCCTTCTCGCCCCACCAGCCGCGAGACTGTAGGGTCGGCTTCAGGCCCTTGCGAAACTCGGCCAGTGTCTGGCCCGACTTCAGCGCGCGGTCGACGGCAGTCCGAATGTCCGCCAGGAGGTCCAATTGGGTGGCTTTGGCGACCGTGAACGCTCTCGCGTGCTGGCGGCCCATCATCTCCCGATAGTCGAAGGTAATCGCGTAGCCCTTCTCCCGGAACCAGCGCACGGCCTCGTCGGGGGCAAGCCCGAATGGACTGTCCGCCGCGGCCGTCACCCTTCCTCCGCTCCGAGATTGCCCGCCAGCGCGCCCGCAAACATCGACTTCGCGAGCGCATCGGCGAGCGCGCGCGGCTCACGCTGGAAGAGCTCGCCGAGTCGATCGCGCACCTGCTCGAGATTGCTGCAATCGGCCAGGAGCGCCTCGATGTTGTCGACCTCGGGGCCGAGCACCTCGCGCCATCGGTCACCCGCGACGAGCTGCTCGACGGCCGCGTTGATATTGGGCAGCGCCTGCTCCGCGAACGCAGCCGGGGCCTGCGCGACGGGCGTCGGCACGAGCTCGTAGCCGTCGCCGTACGTCTGGCGCACGCGCTCGGCGGTCGGCCGGTACCCCATGGTGAAGATCTTGGTGTCTCGCTCTGCGGCCGCGGACTGGTCGACGGTCTCGGCAAAGTCGCGGTAGACGAGGGGCGTCTTCGCTCCGGGGAAGTTCCATTCGGTGAGCCACCTTGCCGGGCCCGTCATGAACGTTTCGGTGATGAGGTCCGAGTCCGCCTTGGCTCCCACCTGCGAGACGCGCTCGTGCACCTGACCCTGCGCGAGGCTCGCTCCATCGTCGGTTGTCATGGTCTGGAGCAAGACGATCTTGGCGATCGCGCCGTCGATGCGCGCAACGAAACGGTCGTAGTCGCCGCCCGAGTCCTTCATCGCCTGGAGGAGCTCGAGCTTGATGTTCGAGGGGAACACCGCGCGGCCGCCAGACTGGATCGCGCCGAGCTTGGAGAGGAGCTTCAGCTGTTCGGCCTCATTCGTGCCGACGGGCACACTCGCGAACGGGATCGGTTGCGAGTAGACCTCGAGAAACTGCGCCCAAAATTTGAGCGAGTGGCGCTTGAACCAGACCGGCCACCAGAGCGACGCGCCGAGCCCCAGCCCGTGTGGGTTGTCGTCGTCCTCGGCGCCCCAGCTGCTCGTCCAGAATTTCCTCTCGGGCATTCGCCGCTTCGAGGGATCGACGAGGAAGAGGGTGCTGCCGTCCTTGCCGAAGCGGAAGCGGCCGCTTCGGCGGTTCTTGATCGCGCGAATGACGACCTTGCCGAGGCTGT
>CAZENI010000875.1:0-2317 GCA_964513055.1 uncultured Opitutus sp. | reverse complement strand
GCGAGTCGATCGAGCCCTGGAGCCCGATTTCCAGCACGTAATTGTGCCCGTGCCAGTGGGGATTGGTTGCACAGCCCGAACTGCTCCACGTTCCATTCCTGGCTCTTCGTGGGATTGAACAGCCGGTGCGCGGCATTGAAATGCACCTGCCGGGTGATGAACACGGTGCCGCCCAACGCGCGGGGCGCGACGGGCTTTCGGACGGCGGTTCGTTTCGGCATGGAGGGTCAGAAGTAGCGAAAAAGCGCCCGCGGTCAATGCGGCCCACGTTTCTGATTCGACGCGCCCCGCACGCGCCGACACGTTCGCGCTTCGCGTCCCTGCGCCCATGAGAATCCGCAAAGTCCTCGTCACCGCCGCCAACCCCCGCCAGCGCACGCTGCCGCTGCAGACCCTGATCGACCAGTCGGGCGAGCCAAAGTCGGCGCTCCAGGTCGTGCTCGAGGAGGCGGCGGGCGCCGGCGTCGAGGAATTCGGCGTCGTCGTGTGCCCGGGCGACGAGGCGGCCTACGCCGAGGCGTCCGGCGCCCTGCGCCCGCGCGTGCGCTTCCTCGTCCAGGACGCACCCCGCGGCTACGGCCACGCCGTGCTCTGCGGCCGGCAGTTCATCGGCGACGAACCTTTCCTCCACCTCGTCGGCGATCACCTGCACGTGGCGCAGAGCGCGACCAGTTGCGCGCGGCAGTTGCTCGCAGTCGCCGCGGCCGAGAACGCCCCCGTCTCCGCCGTGCAGCCCACGCGCGAGAGCCAGCTCACGGCGTTCGGCGCCGTCGGCGGCCGGCTCGTCGGCGGCGCGCGGCCCCTCTACCAGGTCGAGGCCGTGCTCGAGAAACCGACGCCCACGCTCGCGGAACAACAGCTCATCGTGCCCGGCCTGCGCGCCGGCTTCTACCTCTGCTTCTTCGGCATGCACGTGCTCGGGCCCGAGATTTTCACGCTCCTCGAGGAGCTGCAACGCGCCCAACCCGATCGCCCCCTCGGGCTCTCGCCCGCGCTCCACGCCCTCGCCGCGAAACGCCGCTACCTCGCCTTCAACGTCGCCGGCCGCCGCTTCGACATCGGCGCCCCCTACGGCCTGCTCTTCGCCCAGCTTGCCCTCTCGCTCTCCGGCCGCGATCGCGATCGCGTGCTGACGCAGCTCGTCGAACTCCTCGCGGTGCGCGCGGACGGATCATGAGCGGCGGTCTCCTCGACATCATCACGTCGGCGGATCCGGCGACGCGCGATCGCGCGATCGACGCCTGGTGCGACGGCCGCTCCGTGGCCGAGTTGCTCGCCGCCTGCGACGCGCTCGATGCCCACCGCCGCCAGGAGGCGAATCTCTACCAGCGCGTGCGCGCGCTCTTCTTCATCGCGGCGATCCACCGCTATCACCTGCCCGCGCGCGCCGACCTGCCGCGGCGCGGCCGCGTGCCCTACGCCGCGTTCCGTCACCTCCTCGAGCGGCGCTTCGAGGAGGCCATCACGATTCTCCTGGAGGCGCAGCGCACGCACGGCGCCAACGAGACGCTCTCGAGCGCCCTCGCCGCGGCGCACCACGCGCTCGCGTTCCAGACGCTCGCCGATCAGGTGCGGCGCACTGTGCGCTCCACCCACGGCAACGCCTGGATGTTCCGCCTCGGTCACCCGCTCGACCAGCCGCTGCGCGCGCGCCGTGAACTGCTCGTGCGTGAAAACGCCGACGCCCCGTTCCCGCTGCTCCGCGAACGCACGCCCGTCCGCATGGACCTCACGCACTGCGGGTGGAGCGACATCTTTTTCCTCGGGATGGATTTCCCGGAGGGCGCGCGCGTCCTCAACATCTCCGTCGATCTCGGCCTACACGGGCGCGACGCCGCGCCGCGCCCGCCGGTCGAGGCGTTCTTCCGCGTCATCGACGAGCCCGTCATCCGGCTCGCGAGCGTCGATCTCGAGGCCAGCGCGTGCCTGACGACACTCGACGAGGTGTTCGATTTCGGCCGCGACTATCTCGGGCTGCTCAAGGCTGCAGTGATCGCCGCGGGCCTCGTGCCGCCGGGCATCGAGCGCTCGGGCGCGAGCCTCGCGGAGCTGCTCGCCGCGATGTTCGGACCCGGCCGCGGCTTCGAGCTGGTCAGCAGCGTCAACCGCATCCCCAAGGGCTCGCGCCTCGCCGTCTCCACCAACCTCCTCGGCGCGCTGATCGGCGTGTGCATGCGCGCGACCAGCCAAATCCATTCGCTCACCGGTCCGATGGAGGAGGCCGAACGCCGGATCGTCGCCGCGCGCGCCATCCTCGGCGAATGGCTCGGCGGCTCCGGCGGCGGCTGGCAGGATTCCGGCGGCCTCTGGCCTGGCA
>CAZENI010000874.1:0-2317 GCA_964513055.1 uncultured Opitutus sp. | reverse complement strand
ACCCGCGAGCAGGCGGATCACGCCGCGGGCCGCGGCGTCGGGCTGGACGTCGTCGCCACCACCGTGCGCGAGCTCGGCGGCAGCCTCAGCCTCGACTCCGCCCCCGGCGAGTGGACGCGGTTCACGCTGCGGCTCCCGCTCACCCTCTCGATCACCGGCACGTTCATCGTCTCGGCTGCGAGCCAGATTTGCGCCGTGCCCCGGGACTGCGTCGAGCAGATCATCCAGCTTCCCGCGACCAGCGTGCGCTCCATCCAGCAGGTCGAGGTCGCGCCGTATCGCTCGGGCCTGCTCCCGCTGGTCCGGCTGCGCTCGGTTTTCGGCGCCGAGCCCTGGACCGGTCCGCAGGTCACCGTGCTCGTGATCGGCTCCGAGCGCGGCCAGGCCGGGCTCGTGGTGGACCGGGTGCAGGCCCAGCGCGAGGTCGTCGTGCGGCCGATGAGCGATCCCCTGATCCGCGTGACCGGCATCTCCGGCGCCACCGAGCTCGGCGACGGCAAGGCCGTGCTGATCCTCGACGCCATCGCGCTGACCGGCGCCGTCGTCCGCCCCCGCACCGGCGTGGAGGCCCCCGCACCGGCGGAGGCGCTCGCCAGCCTGACCTCCGCCCCATGACGACCTGCGACACCTACATCCTTTTCGAACTGCACGGCTCCACCTACGGCCTGCGCAGCCAGGACGTCCTCCACATCGAGATGCTGGAGCACATCACCCCGGTGCCCAACACCACGACGGCCGTCGAGGGCGTCGTGTTCTCGCGCGGCCGCGTCATTCCAGCGTTGAACCTCCGCGTCCGCTTCGGCTTCCCCCGCGCCGCGCCGACCCCGAGCACCCGGCTGATCTTCCTCGTCGTCCACCAGCGCACCGTCGCCCTCATCGTCGACGCCGCCCGCGAGTTCCGCACCCTGCCGCCCGGCGCGATCCGCCCCGTGACGGAGACCCTCGTCGGCATCGCCGGCAACTACGTGCGCGGCGTCGCCAGCATCGGCGACCGGCTCGTCCTCCTGCTCGACGTCGTCGCCGTGCTCCAGCTCGACGATGTCGCCCCGCTCATCGCCGCCGAGCAGCAACCCCTGCAGCCCGCCTCCTGATTCCGTCCCAGCTCCAACCGCATCCATCATGGCCAAGATCATCTCGAACGGCACGCCGGCCGCTCCCGCTCGCGCGGAATCGCCGGCCGTCCTCCGCCTCTCGTCCGCCGACGAGATCGCCCAAATCGCGACCCGCGTCACCACCGGCGTCGACACCCAGAACCGTTCCCTCGACGCCACCACCGAGCAGGCGACGGAGATGACGCGGACGCTCAAGCAGACCGCCCGCCAGGCCGAGTCGCTCGCCCGCTCCGGCGAGGGGATGGTTTCCTCCATCAACGAGATCGCCGCCTCGATCGAGGAGGTCTCCGCCAACGCCGCCCAGGTCGCCATCGCCGCCACCCAGACCGCCACCGCCATCAAGGAGATCGCGGCCGCCACGCAGTCGGTCACCGGCATCGGCCAGGAGATGGCCACCTCCGCCGCCGAGCTCACCACCGCGATCCGCGAGGTCTCCTCGTCGGTCAAGCGCGTCGCCAAGGACACCGAGGACGGCTCGACCTCGCTCAACGAGACCGGCGCCTCGATCGAGGAGATGAGCCGCTCGATCCAGGGCGTCGCGCGCACCGCCGACGATCTCACCGCCGCCGCCGAACAGACCCTCTCCTCGATGAACGAGATGGCCGCCTCGATCGAGCAGGTCGCCGCGATGTCCGATGGCCTCGCGACCTCCGTCGAGGAAACCTCCACCTCCGTCGAACAGATGGCCCGCTCGATCCAGGGCGTCGCCCAGAACAGCGAGCGCATCACCGAGGCCGCCGCCAACGCCGCCACCAGCGCCACCCAGCTCGATCGCTCCAGCCGCGCCGTCGCCGATCTCGTCAAGCGCACGCAGGAGATCACCCGCCGCGCCTCGGCCGACGCCAACGAGGGCGGCCGCACGATCCAGAAATCGATCGAGGGCATCTCGCGCGTCTCGAAGGCCATGAACCAGTCGACCAGCGTGATGCGCGAGCTCAACAAGCAGACCGGCGAAATCTCCGGCATCGTCAGCACGATCAGCGTCATCGCCGAGCGCACGAACCTCCTTTCCCTCAACGCCTCGATCGAGGCGGCCCGCGCCGGCGACGCCGGCCGCGGCTTCGCCGTCGTCGCCGAAGAGATCCGCAATCTCGCCGATCGCTGCGCCAAGGCCACCGCCGACATCGCCCAGATCGTGCGCGGCCTCGAGAACGTCACCCGCGAGGCGACCGATGCCGCCAACGAGGGCGCCCGCATCGCCGAGG
>CAZENI010000873.1:0-2341 GCA_964513055.1 uncultured Opitutus sp. | reverse complement strand
ACCATCGCCGCGGTCATGTCGACGGCGATGACGCGCCCGGTCACCGCGAGCTGCCGCGCCGCCAGCAGGCAGTCGAAACCCGCGCCGCTGCCGAGGTCGACCACCACCTCGCCCGGCCGGATGCTCGCAATCGCGAGCGGGTTGCCGCAGCCGAGGCCGAGGTCTCCGTCCGCCGCGGCCGCGAGCTCCGCCGCGCAGTAGCCCAGTTTTTCGCCGTAGTTCGCCGCGACCGGGCCGGCCGCATCGCAGCAACCGCCCTTCGCCGGCGCCTCCGCCGGCGCGCAGCAGCCAGCGCCGCCCGCGCAGCCACAGTTCGCGTCCGCCTGCTCCGCGATCGCGCCGTAGCGCGCGCGGACGTAGTGCCGGATGGTTTCAGGTTCAGGAAGGGAGAGCGTCGAGTTCATGGTAGGTGCTTCATCCCTGCTGACGCGCGAGTCCGCCGGCGGACGCAGCTTTTCTTCACCGCCGGAACCGTCCGTCCGAAAATCCGCCGGCCCCTCCACCCCGCCCTCGTCCTCGCCAAGGTCGGAAGCTCCCGGTGCGCCGTCGCGCCGCCGGTCCCGGCGGACCCGCGCCGGGCGCCGCCTTCATGTATCCGCGCGGCAGCGACAACGGACTTCGCCGCGCCGCCGCCCCCTTACGTCAACTCAACCGGACCGCCGCACGCCGCGATGCAGCCGGCTGACCGGCTTCACCGCCGCCGCCGCCGTCTCGGCCAGCGCCTTCTCGTCGAAGAGCGCCGAGTAGATGTAGGGAAAGCCCTCGATCTTCTTCCGCTCCACGCTCACGCCCATGTAGCGCTCGATCGACCGCGCGTCGCGCACATCATCCTCGGTCACGAGGGTGAAGGCATCGCCGGTGTTCTGCGCGCGCCCGGTGCGGCCGATGCGATGGACGTAGTCCTCCGCGTTCTCCGGCACGTCGTAGTTGATTACATGGGACACGCCCGCGATATCGAGGCCGCGCGCCGCGATGTCGGTCGCGACCAGCACCTCGTATTTGCCGCTCTTGAAACCCTCGAGCGCCTCGATGCGCTCGCGCTGGTTGCGATCGGAATGCATGACGCCCACCGTGTGGCCCTTGCTGACCAGCCGGTGCGCGATGCGGTCCGCGCCCATGCGCGTGCGCGAGAAAATCAGCACGCTCTTGAAGTCCGTCTGCTCGAGCAGGAGCTGCAGCAAATCGAATTTCTGCGACGCCACGACCGGATAGAACGCGTGCGTGATCGTCTCCGCCGGCGAACGCTGGCGGCCGATCTCGACCTTCAACGGATCGCGCAGCGCCCAGCCCGCGAGCTGTTCGAGCTCCGGCGGCAGCGTGGCGGTGAAGAAGAGCGTCTGCCGGTCCTTCGGGCATTTCTGCACGATGCGCTTCACGTCCGGCAGGAAGCCCATGTCCAGCATGCGATCGACCTCGTCGAGCACGAGGATGTCGACGTCCGCCAGCGAGCAGTTGCCCTTTTCCAGATGGTCCAGCAGGCGACCCGGCGTCGCCGCCAGGATGTCCATGCCGCGTCTCAGATCGTCCTCCTGTTTCCCGTAGCCGACGCCGCCGTAGACAATCGTCACGCGCAGATCGGTGAACTTGGCAAATTTCTGGAACGCCTCCTCGACTTGCAGCGCGAGTTCGCGCGTCGGCTCGAGGATCAGGCAGCGCAGTTTCCCGTGCGTGCCGAGCCGCTGGATGATCGGCAGCGCAAAGGCCGCCGTCTTGCCCGTGCCCGTCTGCGCGGAGCCGATGACGTCGCCGCCCTTGAGCACCACCGGAATCGCCTGCGCCTGGATCGGCGTGGGCGTCACATAGCCCATCTCCTGCACGCCGAAGGCCAGCGCGTCGCTGAGGCCGAGCGCGGTGAACGCCGTATCCATCTTCGGAATATCGACCGGCGTCTTGGGCTTCACGTCCGCCGTGCGCGGATGATCGAAGGTCTTGTCCGTCATCGGCCGCTCGCGCTCGCCGCGCGGGCCGCCGCGTCCGCCCCGGCTACCGGCGCCGGACCGCGATTGAAAGCCCCCTTCGCGCCGCCCGCCGCCCCCGCCGCCGCGCTCGCCCTGGTGGCCCCGCTCGCCTCGCGAGGCGCCGTGCTCACCGCGCTCGCCGTGGGCGCCGCGTTCGGTCCGCGGCGCGTGGTCATCCCGCGGACCGCGCTCGTCGCGGCGACCACGCGGCTCGTGCCCGCCACCGGTGTGACTGCGCGGCTGGTGAGAGCCACCGCCCTGGGATCGGCCCCCGTGATCGCGGCCCCCCCGCTCGGAGCGGCCCTCGCCGCGAGGCGTCGCCGCATGCGGCTTGGCGTGAGAACTGGAAGTCGGTTTGGAAACCGGCGCCGCCGGCTTCGCTG
>CAZENI010000872.1:0-2344 GCA_964513055.1 uncultured Opitutus sp. | reverse complement strand
GATCGGCGCGGGGGAAGTGACCGAACTCATTCTCGCCCTGCCCAATGACGTGGAGGGCGAGGCCACGTGCCACTACATCACCGAGCACCTGCCGGCGGGGGGCGAACTGAAGACCACCCGCATCGGCTTCGGCCTGCCGAGCGGCGGCGGGGTGCTGTATGCGGACTCGACCACGCTCAAGAGTGCGTTGGATGGGAGGCGTGGATACCGTTGAGAGCCGGCTTCCCGCGAGAATTTCACTTGCGGGCCGGTTCGCTGCCTCGCAAGGATGCCGCGTCCCTCAACCGCGGGCGTAGTATAACGGCTATCACGTGTGCTTCCCAAGCATGAAACGAGGGTTCGACTCCCTCCGCCCGCACCAAGATTGAACCCCCAAAACAAATACATGAAGAAATCCAAATCACTCATCGCGTTCGCGGTGGTATCGTTATTCGCCGGTCTCGCCTTCGCGGCGGACAAGGTCGAGAGCAAGGCCGGCAAGTGCTGCGCCACGGCGGCCAAAGACGGCAAGGCTTGCGCGCATGCGTGCTGCGTTGAGTCCGCCAAGGCGGGCAACAACTGCACGAAGTGCGGCGGCGCCGGCAAGATCGAGAAGAAGGTCGAAGCCAAGAAGTAATCGCCTCACCGCGATCCCCTGTTCTTTACGAGCCGCGCTCCTTTTCGGAGCGCGGCTTTTTCATGGGCGCGGCGTCCGGCAGGGCGAAGCGGTCGGAGGCCGCTCGCCCGCTACGAGGCGGAATCATCCCGTGGTGCCCTCGTCCCGGTGTTCCGGGACTTGGTGGTTGCAGGCTCGCCCATTGGGCGGGTGCCCGGCCAGCGGCCGCGCTTACACGTCGGCTTCGACGCGTTCGGCGCTGAGATTGCGCCAGCGGGCGAGCACCCGGCGGTGGATGTCGTCGGGCGCGAGGCCGTAGGCGGCCCGCAGACCCTCGACGTTGCTGCCGTGCTCGACGAACTTGTCCGGCCAGCCGATGCGTTCGACGGCCGTCGGGCAGTCGGCATCTTGCAGCGCCTCCAGCACGGCGCTCCCGAACCCGCCGGCGAGCACGTGATCCTCCATCGTGACGAGCAGCGGGATGCAGGCGGCGTGGCTCAGCAGCAGCGCGCGATCGAGGGGTTTCACGAAGCGGGCGTTCACAACGCCGACGGAAATGTGCTCCTCGGTGGAGAGGCGGGCGGCGAGTTTGAGGGCGTCGTGCACCATGCTGCCGAGGGCCCAGATCATGATGTTCGAGCCCTCGCGCAACACCTCGGCGTGGCCGACGGGGAGGGCGGTGGGCTGGTCCTTGATTTTCACGCCGGTGCCGGAGCCGCGCGGATAGCGGATGAAGCCGGGCCCGGGGAGGTGCAGGCTGGTGTGCAGCATGTCGACGAGTTCGTCCTCGTCCTTCGGCTGCATGATGGTCGCGTTCGGCACGCAGCGCAGGTAGGAAAGATCGAAGAGGCCGTGGTGCGTCGGGCCGTCGTTGGGCGACAGGCCGGCGCGGTCCATGCAGAAGGTCACCGGCAGATTCTGCAGCGCCACGTCGTGGATGACCTGGTCGTAGGCGCGCTGCAGGAAGGTCGAGTAGATGGCGCAGACCGGCCGGAAACCCTTCGTCGCCATGCCGGCGGCGAAGAGCACCGCATGCTCCTCGGCGATGCCGACGTCGAAGAACTGCTGCGGGGCGCCGGTGGCGAGGTGCGAGAGGCCGGTGCCGCTGGGCATGGCGCCGGTGATGCCGACGATCTTCGGGTTGGCGCGCGCGAAACGCGTGAGCGCGAGGCCGAACACATCCTGGAAATTCGGCGGCTGGCCGGGCACGGCCTTCTTGTTTTCGCCCGTCGTCGGATCGTAGGGTGCCGCGCCGTGGAACTTCTCGGGGTGCGCGATCGCGGCCTCGAGGCCCTTGCCCTTCTTCGTGAGCACATGGACGAGCACGGGCACGTCGCAGTGCTTCGCAAACTCGAGGTTCTTCACGAGCGCGTCGAGATTGTGACCGTCGACCGGCCCGAGGTAGCGCAGGCCGAACTTCTCGAAGAGCGAGGACTCGACGAAGAAGTCCTTCGTCTCGCGCTTCCACTTCATGTAGACGCGGTTCATCTCCACGCCGGCGGGGAAGCTCTTGAAGAACGCCTCCACGTCGTGATGGAGTTTGTTGTAGGTCGGGCTCGTGCTGATCCGGTTCAGGTAGTGCGAGATCGCGCCGACGTTCTTGGCGATCGACCACTCGTTGTCGTTGAGGATGACGATGAGTCGCTTGGTGGAGCTGACGACGTTGTTCAGCGCCTCGAGCGTGATGCCGCAGGTGAACGCCGCGTCGCCGCAGACGGCGACGACGTGCTCGCTGGTTCCGCTCAGATC
>CAZENI010000871.1:0-2344 GCA_964513055.1 uncultured Opitutus sp. | reverse complement strand
GCCACCGTCGTCCGTCTCCCGACGCGCGAAGAGATGACCCAGGAAATCAACGAGCAGCTCATCGTTGAATTCTACTCGCGCTTCTAAGCGCCGCCTCGTTCCACTCTTAAAAATTCATCGCTCAACGTCAGAACTCCCCAGCCATGCCAAAACGTCTCGGAAAGTTCGAACTGCCCAGCAAGCTCACCAAGGTCGAGGAAGGTGCCACGACGACCTACGCCAAGTTCATCGCCGAGCCCTTCGAAGCCGGCTACGGCCACACCGTCGGCAACTCCCTGCGCCGCGTCCTCCTCAGCTCGATCGAAGGTGCCGCCATCTCGTCCATCAAGATCGATGGCGTTAACCACGAGTTCCAGTCGATCGATGGCGTGGTCGAGGACGTCACCGACATCGTCCTCAACCTGAAGAAAATCCTGATCGTCTCGACCAAGCGCGAGCCCATCACCCTTCAGATCAAGGCCACCAAGTCCGGTGCCGTCACCGCCGCCGACATCCAGGCCGACGCCAACATCACCATCGTCAATCCCGACCAGGTCATCTGCACGCTCGACCACAAGAAGACGTTCGAGGCCGAGATCGAGATCAAGACCGGCCGCGGCTACTATCCCGGCGAAGCCAACAAGAAGGAGGAGCAGGCCATCGGCGTCATCCCGATCGACTCGCTCTTCTCTCCCGTCCGCCTCGTCAAGTATGCCGTCGAGGCCACCCGCGTCGGCCAGATCACCGACTACGACAAGCTCAACCTCGAGATCTGGACCGACGGCCGCATCACGCCCGACGACGCCCTCAAGCAGTCCGCCTCGATCCTGAAGCACCACCTCGACGTGTTCGATCGCGTCAGCGAGGAAGCCTACGAGTTCGAGAACCAGCAGTCCGAGGTCAGCGAGGAGCAGAACAAGCTCCGCAAGCTCCTCAACATGTCGGTCAACGAAATCGAGCTGTCCGTCCGTGCGGCGAACTGCCTCAACAACGCGAACATCACCACTGTCGGCGAGCTCGCGATGAAGACCGAGCAGGAGATGCTCAAGTATCGCAACTTCGGCAAGAAGTCGCTCAACGAAATCAAGGAGAAGCTCGAAGCCCTCGGCCTCTCCCTCGGCATGAAGTTCGACGAGCGCCTGCTCGACACGAAGAAAGAAGGCTGAGGAATTGCCGATTTCCGATTGAGGATTGCCGATTGACTGACGCCTCGCGTCGGCGCGGTGCCTCAATCGGCAATCGGAAATCGCCAATCGGAAATTTCACACCGGCTCTCGCGCCGTCCGCTGCCGCCCAACGCTGCGACCGGATTGCCGATCGGGAGCCACCTAAAAAACACACACCATGCGTCACAATAAACATCACGCCTCGCTGGGCGTCACCGTGGAGCATCGCCGTGCGATGATGTCCAACATGGCCGCCTCGCTCATCGAGCACGGTCGCATCCAGACCACGCTGACCAAGGCCAAGGCCCTGCGTCCCTTCATCGAGAAGATCATCACCAAGGCCAAGCAGGCCGCGGCGAAGACCGAAAAGAAGGACGCGCTCCACCTGCGCCGTCTCGCCCTCGCGGACGTCCGCAACGAGGACGCGATCACGAAGCTCTTCAACGAACTCCACAAGGAGTTCACGAACCGCAACGGCGGCTACACCCGTATCTACAAACTGGGTGCGCAGCGCCAGAGCGACGCCGCCGAGCTCGCCCTCATCGAGTTCGTGAAGGCCGATGACCCGGGCTACAAGAAGTCCAAGGGCAAGAAGGCCAAGGGGAAGAAATCCGGTGGCAAGAAGGCCAAGGCCGACGCCGCCGCTCCCGCGGCCGAGGCCGCTCCGGCTCCCGCCGCCGAGGCCCCCAAGGCCGAGGGCGAAGCGAAGAGCTGAGCGCCGGAAACCGCACCACTCTCAACGCGCCGAGGCAACTCGGCGCGTTTTTTGTGCCCGTGGACGGCGCTTGGCGACCCGCACTCACTCGCTCATCCTCCTCGCATGTTCGAGCTGACCACCGCCACCGCCCTCTACTGCGTGCTCGTCGCCGCGGTGTTTCTGGGGCTGTGGTTCTATTACGACCGGCGCGATCACCGCCGCTTCGAGCTGGAGCGGCGGAAGACCGTCTTTCACTGCATCCGCTGCGACGCGCTCTACACGGCCCCGACGGGGACCGAGCTTTGCCGCTGTCCGAAGTGCGGCCACGAGAACACGCGGCTGCGCTTCTGAGCCGGCTCCCGGAACGGCGCTCGACCGCGGGGCGATTCTCCGTTCAGTGCTCGCATGGACTATCGGGCGGAACTGTGCGCGACGATCCGCCGGCTGCACCGTTGTGAGGCGGCCCATACGCGCACCGAAGCCGTGCGCGAGATCGTCAATG
>CAZENI010000870.1:0-2346 GCA_964513055.1 uncultured Opitutus sp. | reverse complement strand
GACGAGGCCCTCGCACTCGCCGACGCCGGCGCCCTCGACGGCATGAGCGTCGGCGTGGACATCCACGAGTACAGCGTCGACACCGAGACCGACGTCACGACCGTGACGAAGGCGACCCTGCGCGAAATCTCGCTCACACCCTTCCCGGCGTTCGACAGCGCACGGGTCGACAAGGTCAACCTCCACTCGCAGAACAGGAGCACCACCATGACCACGGTTGCCGACAACGGCACCACGCCGGCCGCTGCGGCGCCGGGTCCGGACCTCGAGGCCCGCTTCGCGGCGATCCTCGACGCCAAGCTCGCCCAGGTCGTCAACCCGGCGCCCATCCCGACCGGCATGTCGCTGCCCGAGGACTTCGCCGCCCAGCTCTCCGCGTCCCTCAGCGCCGCGATCAGCGAGGCCGTCGCCGCGCAGGTCGAGGTCCGCGACACCGTCAACCCGGTCCGCGAGGCCGCGTTCGAGGTCGTCGAGGCCCTGCCCTACCGGCTCGACGGTGGCCGCGGCGAGCACGAGTTCTCGTCCGACCTGTTCGCCTCGATCCGCCACAACGACGGCGCGGCCAAGCAGCGCCTCCAGACGTTCATGAAGGAGGCGTTCGTCAGCAAGGCGAACGTCGCGAGCCTCAACCCCTCGCGGCAGCGCCCCGACCTGTTCGTCGACGAGAAGGACTACTCGACGCCCCTGTGGGACGCCGTGAACAAGGGCATGATCGAGGACTCGACCCCGTTCATCCTGCCCAACTTCACGTCCGCCTCGAACGTCATCGCGGACCACACCGAGGGCACCGAGCCGACGGCCGGCACCTACGTGACCGGCTCGCAGACGATCACCCCCGCGCCGATGTCGGGCAAGTTCCCGCTCGTCCGCGAGATCGTCGACCAGGGCGGCAACCCGCAGCTCTCCCAGATCATCTGGGCGAAGATCCGCCGCGCGTGGAGCGAGGCGCTCGAGAGCAAGGTCGCGACCCTGCTCAACGCCTCGTCCGCGTCCACCATCACGGTCACGACCGCCGCGGTGAACAAGGCCCTCGCGAAGGAGTTCCGGGTCAAGCTCGCCGCCCTGCAGTTCGTCCGCGGCGGGTTCCGCTTCAACGCGCTCCCGCTCCACGTCGACCTCTACACCGCCATGATCGGCGCCGAGGACGACACGGGCCGCCCGCTCTTCCCGTTCATCGAGGGCAGCGCCGCGAACGCCGGTTCGGTCGACGCCGCCTGGGGCGCGATCCGCGCCGCCGGCCTCGTCGGCGTGCCGTCCTGGGCGCTCGGCGCCACCGGCTCGGTCTCGGCCAACTCGTTCCTGTTCGACCGGGCCGACGTGTCCGGCTGGGCGACCGAGCCGCGGGATCTCAACCTCGCCGACCAGGACGTCGCCAACGTCTACATCGGCGTCTGGGGCTACCAGGCCACCGCCGTCACCGACGTCACCGGCGTGCGCAAGCTCGCCTACGACCCGGTCTGATCGGCCGGCGCCAAGCGCCCGCAGCCTGACGGCCCGCTCCCGCCCCCCGAGCGGGGCGGGCCGTCAGGCTCCAGCCCCGCGCCACGCAGCGCGGGCACCCCGCACAGCACGTCCCCAGAGCGCATCTCACGGAGGTCCCCGATGGCACGCCCCAACCGCAACGCCCCGGCCTCGCAGCCGGCGCCCGACCCCGAGCCGGTCGAGCAGGCACCCGACGTCGACCCGGCGCAGCCGGGCGAGCTCGACGTCGAGGCGTGGGTCGCCGCCGTCTACGACTACCAGAACAACGGCGGCCCGAAGCCGGAGCGCACCTACCGCGTCGCCCCGACCGAGCCGGTGCACACCGACGCCGTGGGCGCGGTCACCCCGGTCGAGCGGCCCGACCTCGAGCAGGCCGACGACGAGCAGCCGGCCGACGACGAGCAGCGCGACGACGAGACCGCGAAGGACTGACCGCTCATGGTCGACATCGACGTCAACGTGCCCGCCGGCGGCGCGTACCTCGCGTCCGTCCGCGACGGCTCGACCCGCGTCCCGGTCTACTCCGACGCCGGCCTCACGCAGGCCGTGACGCTGCCCTACCAGCTGGCGTCGGCCGTGACCCTGTACGTGCCGCCGATCGGCCAGTTCGACTACCGGATCACCGACGTGTCCGGCGCTGTCGTCCTGGGCGCGGGCAACGCGCGCGGCCTGTCGTCGGCCGCGACGCCGCTGGCGTTCCGGCCGGGCGGCGCCGCGGACCTGTCTGGCACCTATGCACCGCGGTGGTCCCGCCGCGACATGCCGCACCCGTCGCTCGTGGACGCCGTCATGAGCACCCCGCCCACCGTCGGTGCCCTCGCCACCGCCACGGCCATCGCGAGCCCGGCCACCTGGGCGGCGACC